>CAYQOJ010000221.1:0-5169 GCA_964419105.1 uncultured Methylococcus sp. | reverse complement strand
TGCCAAGACCGGCGCGGTCGTTAACATGGACAAGGTGAGAAAGGCTGTTGAAAACCCCACGGGGATCCCGTTGGTGATTGGGGGCCAGGAATCGGATGGCAGCTGGCAAGCAGCTGCGGCTTCCGATCAGGGCCTTGCACCTAAACCAAAGTCCATTTTGGATGATGCCGCAGACGCTCCGTCGGATGAGGGCTTCCAGCGACCCAAGTCTCCTGCGCCCAAGTCTTTCACGGTTCCGGCAGAGTCTGAGGGAGAGGTCAGCGCGCCTTTAAGTCCATCGCGGCGTGGGCTTCCGGCTCCGTCTGTCGATGAAGAGCCGGCTTATACGCCCCCGCCGACGCGGCCCGTTCGGCCCGCAGCTGAAAGCAGCTGGGGAGGCTCCTCGACGCGGGCTCCGGCTAAAAGTGCATCTGGGGTGGTAACGATGCCCTATGACGAGAGCGAGGAAGAAGAGGAGCAAAAATAGGCTTCAGCTCTGGGGGCGATAGCCCTCAGGGAGATTGTCATTGCCGCCAAAGAGGTACTTTTCGCGCTCCTGAGCCAAAAACTTCTTGGCGTCAGGCTCAAAGGGCGTGAGACGATGCTCATTGATGAGCATCGTCTGCACTTTGAGCCACTCTTGCCAGGCGGCTTTTGAAATATGTTCGAAGATGCGTTGACCTTCCGCGCCGGGAAAGGGAGGTTTCTCGAGACCCTCGGCTTCCTCGCCGAGACGCTTGCAGAGTACGGTATGAGTGCTCATGGTTTCAATCGTGAGTTAAATCATCAAGGTTTTAAGGTGCAGACTCCCCGGATTGACTCCTGAGATCCCCCAGAAGCCTCCTCACAGGAGTCGGGAGGCGATCGACGCGATGGGCATCGTGGAAGCGTCCAGCCAGCCCCGAGGGCACATCTGCGTCCTCTTCAATATCGCTCAACACCGGGCAGAAGTCGAGATGGAAGTGGGAGAAGGTATGTCGCCTTTGTGGCATGGGGACATCGAAATGATGTGGCCCAAAAGCCGTCAAAAAAAAGGCTTCAAGCGCTTCGCGGGTTTCAAATTCAGGCAACGATAAAAGCCCACCCCAAATCCCCCGATTCGGACGTTGTTCCAGATAAATCTGACCTGAAGGTTTCCTGAGGATGAGCCAATAGGCGTTTCGAACCGGAATGGCCCGTGCGGTCTTTCGGCCGGGATAGCGTGTCGGACTCCCTTCTTGATGACCCAGACAGGACAAATTTAACGGGCACTCCAGGCAGGCAGGCGTCCTTGGCGTGCAGATCAGCGAGCCCAGATCCATCATGGCCTGATTGAAGTCGGCAGCCCTGATTTCCGGGGTCAAAGACGCACTGAGTTCCCAGAGTTTCCGGAGGGTGTCAGCCTGTCCTGGCCAGCCGCTGAGGGCCCAATGCCGCGCTAAAACCCGGCGAACATTCCCGTCCAGGATGGGGGCGCTGAGGCCCATTCCCAGACTCAAGATTGCCCCAGCTGTCGAACGCCCGATCCCTGGAAGTTGAACCAAGGCCTCAAGGGACGCTGGAAATTGACCCTGATGCGCTTTGACTAATTGCTGTGCTGTTCGGTGAAGGTTCCGGGCGCGAGCGTAGTAGCCTAACCCCGCCCAAAGTCCCAGCACGGCATCGACATCGCTTTCAGCCAAGGCGAGCAGCGATGGAAACCGGCTCATGAATCGATGAAAGTAATCGATGACGGTTCCGACTTGCGTTTGTTGCAGCATGATTTCAGAGACCCAGACGCGATAGGGGTCCTGAGGGGATTGCCAGGGCAGATTCTTGCGTCCATGAGTATCGAACCAGAGGAGCACTCTGGACTGAAATTCGCTGGGATCGAGCATGGTGAATAGCGCTTCGGTTCGGGAGTCTGGGCTTGGTAGAATTCTGGCCTTACTTCTCTATTGTTGACGGAAAACACGATGGATCCTACCGGCGCCTGTCCCTGTTGGTCGAGCCGTACCTTTGAAGCTTGTTGCGAGCCTTACCTTTCGGGAGCAGCGCATCCTGAAACGGCGGAAACCTTGATGCGGTCCCGCTTTTCGGCTTTCCAGCTGAGAAAGTCTGAGTATCTTCTTGAAACCTGGGATCTTTCGACGCGGCCGTCTCATCTTAATTTTGACAAGGATGAGCGACGCTGGTCGAGTCTTGAAATCGTCGAGACGATAGGCGGGGGAGCTTCAGATGAGCGCGGGGTTGTCGAATTTAAGGCGACCTATGAGCTTGGCGATGACACGTATCTCTTTCATGAGATCAGCCGCTTTGTTCGTCATCGTGGGCACTGGGTTTACCTCGATGCAACGTTTCCGTACCACGGCAAGATTGCCCATCTGGGGAAAACGCTCAAAAATGCCCCCTGTCCTTGCGGGAGTGGCAAGAAATTCAAAAAGTGCTGTTCCGGCAAGACCTGACACGATCACAAGGTCCGTTTCCAGGCGGACTTGTTAGAATTCCAGCATCCCTTCTCTCCAATTGATTCCTAGCCCATGTCAGATATTGAAATCGCCCGCGCCGCCCGCCTTAAACCTGTGATGGATATTGCGCGGGAGCAATTCGGTATCCCCGCCGAATCTTTGGATCCTTATGGCCACTACAAAGCCAAGCTGTCCCTTGATCACATTGAAAGTCTCGCCGAGAAGGGGGATGGCAAGCTGATTCTGGTCACCGCCATCAGCCCGACACCCGCCGGCGAAGGCAAGACCACTACGACGGTCGGCTTGGGCGATGCCCTGAACCGTATTGGCAAGAAAACCCTGATTTGCCTCAGAGAGCCTTCATTAGGGCCGTGTTTTGGGGTTAAGGGCGGCGCTGCGGGTGGGGGGCATGCCCAGGTGGTTCCAATGGAAGATATCAATCTCCATTTCACCGGGGATTTTCATGCCATCGGTGTTGCGCACAATCTGCTCTCGGCGCTGATCGATAATCACATCAGCCATGGGAACAGTCTGGGTATTGATCCCCGAAGGATTCAATGGAAGCGGGTTGTCGACATGAATGACCGCGCGCTTCGCAAGATTGTTGTCGGGATGGGGGGTACCGCCAACGGATATCTTCGCGAAGATGGCTACGATATCGTCGTAGCCTCCGAAGTCATGGCGATTCTCTGTCTTGCTCAGAGTCTCAAGGATCTCAAGGAGCGCTTAGGCCGCATCATCATTGGCTATCACTTTGACGGCAAGACCCCGATCTATGCCCGCGATCTCAAGGCCCATGGGGCGATGGCGGCCTTGCTGAAGGACGCGATCAAGCCCAATCTGGTCCAGACGCTGGAAAATAATCTCGCTCTGATTCATGGCGGGCCCTTTGCCAACATTGCGCATGGCTGCAATACCGTTACGGCGACTCGAACCGCGCTCAAGCTCGCGGACTATGTCGTGACTGAAGCAGGCTTTGGAGCCGATCTGGGGGCGGAAAAGTTCATTGACATCAAGTGTCGAATGGCGGGACTTAACCCCTCTGCCGTGGTTTTGGTTGCGACCATTCGTGCCCTGAAGTTCCATGGCGGAGTCGCTCGTGAAGCCTTGAACCAGGAAAATGTGGCGGCCCTGGAAAAGGGATTTGCCAATCTCGAACGGCATGTTGAGAACATTCAAACCCACTATGGCCTGCCGTGCATTGTGGCGATCAACCATTTCACCTTCGATACAGACGCTGAAATCGCCTTGCTAAGGGCAAAGTGCGAGAAACTGGGTGTTCAGGTGGTCATGGCCCGCCACTGGGCAGAGGGGGGGAAGGGCGCAGAAGATTTGGCCCGTGTGGTCGCTACACAGGTGGATCAGGCGCCGGGACAGCATCAGTTTGTCTACGGGGATGGCCTGTCTCTGGTTGAGAAAATTGAAGCCATTGCCACCAAGATCTACGGTGCACGCGGAGTTACGATCGATCCGAAGGTCCGGCAGCAGCTTGAGGCTTGGAGTCAGGATTATCCGGGCTATCCGGTCTGCATGGCGAAGACGCAAATGTCATTCTCGACGGACCCTGCCAAGCGCGGAGCCCCCTCTGGACACGATGTCCATATCCGGGAGGCCCGCCTGGCCAATGGCGCGGGGTTTGTTGTCGCCATTGCCGGCGACATCATGACCATGCCGGGTCTTCCGAAGGTGCCTGCAGCGGAGTCGATTGATGTCGATGATCACGGGAACATTACGGGTCTCTTTTAGTCTCAAAAGGGTGTTTTGATTGTGCGCGGTTAAATTCCGTATCTGCACAATTTGGGATAAAGTACGCAGTGTGGGGGGAGACCTCGAATTAACCCGTACATTTCGACTGAACCAAGATCGAAATGACAAGTCATCGGGTCAGTCACTGTGGCAGGGGCCTTGAGCGGCTCCCATGCCCTGCGGCCCGGTCAATTAGAAGATCTATTGGATGGAGGATAACCAAATGACCATGTTTAAGACTCTGGCAACCGCAACGTTGCTGGCTTCAGCGATGTCTACCAATCCTGTTGCTGCTAGCGAAGACAAGTACCCGGCTTACAACTTCCAGCCGTCTGTGATCTTTTCTGATGCGGCATTGATTGAGAAGACGCACGGTGCTCTGGCAACGACCCCAAGCGCAGGTGGAGTCGCAGCTTCCGCGCCCGCAACCCTTGCTGCCGTTGCGCATGAAGTTGATCCGAAGTACCCGGCTGCGTACTTCAACCCCACGATTCTCGTTCCCGCAAAGTAAGACACGATTTGCCGCCTGATGGTGGTAGCGTGCCGGGATGAAAAAGCGGGCGGTATTAACCGCCCGCTTTTTTAACGGTCCAGCCGAGCTTTGTCAGCTCGCTGAAGAGCAGGTCCCGATGATCGCCTTGAATTTCGATATTGCCATCCTTAACGGTGCCGCCCGTCCCACAGCGGGCTTTCAGTTGCTTTCCAAGTGCCAATAATCCCGACTCGTCCAAAGGAACGCCGGCGATTACTGTGACTCCCTTGCCGTTTCGGCCTTTCGTTTCTCTTCGAATGCGGACGATGCCATCGCCTGCCGGTCTCTGCGCGGCTTGCTTTCGGCAGACGCAAGCGTCAAAGGATTTTCCACATTCGGGGCACACCCGACCTATGCCCGTGGTGTAGACCACACGGGAGTGATTGCTTTCGCTCATGATTTGACGGTTTGAGAGGGGCTGACAACACCCCATCTTAATGGATCGATCCACCGCTTGCGATGTGCAGACGCAAAGGGGAATGGAAT
>CAYQOJ010000220.1:0-5248 GCA_964419105.1 uncultured Methylococcus sp. | reverse complement strand
TGAGGCTCTACCACGCCTTCGGGAACGCAATTCATGAACCGCTTTACCTTACTCCTGACCCTACTGGCTCTCACCCTTGGCGTGAGCGGTTGCAGCAATCGTTCACGCGCCGTCATAGGCGGTCCCGATGCAGAGGAGGCGGCTATTCGAATGGAAGAGTCACGCCAGGAATACAACGACTGTGTAGCCCAGATCCATCCAGGTGCACCAACCTGTGACCGACTCAAAGCCCTTTACCAAAAGGACAAGGACGAATACGACGCCCAAGTCCGTTAACACCCATCAGGATTGTGACCATGCGCACCCTTTTCTTGATTCTTCTGACGTTGCCGCTAACCGTAATGGCCGAGATAATCGACATTCCGATGTATCGCATCGGTCTGGAAGGGACTGGAGCCCCAATAGGGCATGTGATCGTGAAAGAAGCCAAAGGACGGGTTGAGTTTCTGCCGGCTCTCCAGGGACTAGTGCCTGGAAAACATGGCTTTCACATCCACGAAAAACCCGACTGTGGGGCTCAAGAGAAAGAGGGGAAACTTACGGCAGGTCTGGCCGCAGGAAGCCACTACGATCCAGAGCAATCCGGAAAACATCTGGGTCCTGAAGGACCAGGTCATCGGGGAGATCTCCCTGTCCTTCTGGTTGGTGAGGATGGGTCTGCCGCCACAGGTGTCGTTCTAGCCTCTAGGCTGAATCTCCAGGAACTCCATGGCCGAAGCCTCATGATCCATGCGGAAGCCGATAACTATGGAGATCAGCCGGGCGGAGCCCGCGTGGCGTGTGGCATCATTCCCTGAGACTTTGAGCCCCCAAAATCACAACGTGCCATCGCCAAAGGGTATTCGCGTTGAAGCGCCAGGACGCCTTCACATGGGGTTTCTGGACATGGATGGCAGTATCGGGCGACATTTTGGCAGCGTCGGGATAGGTCTTGAAGAGATACAGACCATCTTGGTGCTCGAGCCTTCAGAAACTCTGACGGCAGAAGGGCCGGATAGCGAAAGGGCACTTCAGTCCGCCAAAAAGCTTGAGCAACGGCTCGGAAGATTATTGCCGGCAAAAATTCGAGTCGAACAGTGCATCCCCCCTCACTCAGGCTTAGGGTCCGGGACACAAATGGCTCTGGCTATCGGTGCAGGACTCTCATTCCTTCACGGTCTGAATTTAAAGCCCACCGAAATTGCCGCCTATTGCGGCCGTGGTCAACGCTCCGGAATCGGTATCGCGGCCTTTGAGACGGGTGGCTTCATTGTTGATGCCGGTCGCAATAATCGAACGCAAGTCCCGCCGGTGATTTCACGCTTGCCTTTTCCTTCCTCCTGGCGCTTCCTGATCCTTCTGGATCCCACCCACACCGGAATTCATGGACCTCAAGAAATCGCGGCATTCAAGGCGCTTCCCGCCTTTCCCAAGGAGACCGCCGCGCAACTTTGCCATGAACTGGTCATGCGAGGTTTACCGGCCATTGCAGAAGAGGATATCGAAAGCTTCGGGGCTGTCATCCAAAACCTTCAGTGCATCGTAGGGGACCACTTTGCCCAGGCACAAGGGGGCCGTTTTACCAGCCCCAAGGTGGCTCAAGCACTTTTAGAGCTTGAGCGATTAGGTGCAGTCGGGATCGGTCAAAGCTCTTGGGGCCCCACTGGATTTTGTCTGGTCGATTCACCCCTGAAGGCAGAAAAGCTTCTTCAAGAGAGCTTGCGCAGCGGTTGGGCCGATCAAGGTCTCGAGATACAAATCGCAACCCCAAGAGCACGCGGTGCCTCTATCACGCCAACCACCCATGGCATTGCGTCCCGATAGGCTTGAAAAAACCTCCACGACCCTTGTCATCGCGGCGTCTGCCCGCGTACTCGCAGAATCGGGTCGAAAAGGAAATCTTGCTCTTCTCGCCATAGATCAGTATGGGGATGAAGACACTCGTATGGCCTCTCATGCCCTGAGGTGTGCAGCTTCCCCGGAGGGTGGCCTAGATCGAAACGAAGTCCTTGAAGCCATCGAGATCCTTGATCCAAAAAGAGAAGCGCAAGTCTTACTGGGTGGAGGCCTCGACAGTCATCCGGGTCTGATTGAGGTCATTGGGGAGCAACGAAGGCTTGTTGGAAATTCACCTGAGCGTTTCAGACAACTAAAGGATCCTGTTTCATGCTTTAAGCTTCTCGATGATCTGGACATTCCTTATCCTGAAATCTGCTGGGAATATCCAAGGGATCCCAAATCTTGGTTGCTCAAGACCGGTTGCAGTGAAGGGGGTAAGGGTGTACGCTCTCCCGCCCATGATCAGGCCGCAACCGGTGATTATTATCAGCGGCGGTTAGCGGGCTCCCCTTATTCCGTCCTCTTCCTTGCGAATGGCGACGACCTGAAGATCATCGGCTTTAATACCTTGCAAACCATCGCCGTCGGCGAGACCCCCTATCTTTTTGCTGGGGCAATGAATTTCACCGACCTTCGAACAGACGCTCTGCGGACCGTGACTGCCTTTGCCCTCAAATTGGTGCGCAAAACCGGGCTAGTAGGTCTCAACAGCATGGATTTCATGTTCGATTCGGTAAGTGGGCCTTTGGTGCTTGATATCAACCCAAGACCCAGTGCGACGATGGCTCTTTACGACCGCGATGCTCCTTTGGGTCTCCTTCGGGCACATATACAGGCTGTATGCGGTCATTTGCCATCCATTGCAGCCACAAACCAATACCGTGCTTTCCATGTTGTTCTTGCCGACCGACAAATCGACCTGTCCAAGCGCCTGACCTGGCCCAGTTGGTGCCACGACCGACCTTCCGTCGGCTCATCCGTCATGGCCGGAACCCCGTTTTGCACTGTCGAGGCTGAAGCCTCGTCACCAAAAGGCGCCCTTCAGCTCTTAAGGCGCCGTATTGGCCTATTGAAAGGCTTGATGAGCACCCCTAAGCAATATCCTTCTTTTTCATATCCTGTCTGATCGAACATCCGGAGAATCCGATGCAATCCCACGTCAGCGTCAACGCCTACGCACTTCCCATCGTCAAATACATGATTGCCCATGCCGACCGCCTGCGGTTGAAGATTGATCGGCTGGCCAACAATTGCACCGTCATCGATGCCGGCATTCAGGCCGTCGGGGGACTGGAAGCAGGGCGCCTCATCGCGGAAGTTTGTATGGGGGGGCTGGGAAAGGTCACGCTGACGCAAGACTCCCCTTTCAAACGCTGGCCGACGATGGTCAATGTCCACAGCACGAACCCCGTTTTTGCCTGCCTTGGCAGTCAATATGCCGGCTGGAGTCTCTCTCATGGTGAGGGCAAGGGTGCCTTCTATGCCCTAGGCTCGGGTCCTGCACGCGCCATGGCCACCAAGATCAAGGACGGTGTTGAAAAGCCTGTTGAGGAGCTTTACGAGGAACTCGGATACCGCGATGTGTTCGGGGAAACCGCCATCGTCATGGAGGTGGATAAGGTGCCACCGGTTGAGGTCATCGAAAAAGTTGCCAAAGCCTGCAAGGTCGAAACCGACAGCGTGCATGTCATTCTGACACCGACCTCCAGTCTCGCAGGCGGCATGCAGGTGGTCAGCCGTGTTCTGGAAGTGGCTCTCCATAAGGCCCACTCACTGCACTTTCCCCTAGGAAACATCATGGATGGCATGGCATCGGCGCCGGTCCCACCGCCGCATCCCAACTTCGTTAAGGCCATGGGTCGAACCAATGATGCCATCCTCTTTGGTGGCACCGTCCATCTATTCGTGAAAGGGTCGGATGAGGCAGCGCGGGCGCTCGCGATGGAGCTTCCGAGTTCGACCTCGCGCGACTATGGCAAACCCTTCGCCGAAGTCTTCAAAGAATATGGCTACGACTTTTTCAAGGTCGATCCCATGCTGTTTAGTCCGGCGAAAGTGATCGTTACCGCCGTTGAATCGGGCCTGAGTTTCCACGCGGGCGCGCTGGATGAGGCGTTGTTAGATCGCAGCTTCGATGGCTAAAAGCCGAATCGCCGTCATCACGGACGACCCCGGCTGGCACGGAAAAAGACTACGTGAAGCACTAGAGGCCCAAGGCCGCGAAGCGGTTTTCCTGAGCCTCACCCAATGCGGCTTCGATCTCGATCAGGAGGGCATGCCCATCAGGCTTCCCGGCTTTGAGACGAGGCTCCCCGAGGGCATCTTCGTGCGGGGCGTACCTGGCGGCAGCTTGGAACAGGTGACGTTTTACCTCGACGTCCTTCACGGGCTGAAAGCTCTTGGAATACCGGTCTATAACGATGCCCGGGCCATCGAGAAAACCGTCGATAAGGCGATGACCAGCTTTGTACTGCATCAAGCAGGTATCCCGACACCCCCGGCGTGGGTCACAGGGCGTCCTGAAGAAGCCCTTGCCCGAATGGAATCCGAGCTTGCGCTGGGACATTCGATTGTCACCAAGCCGCTCTTTGGCTCACAAGGGGTAGGCCTTCGCCGGTATTCTGAACGGTGTGAACTGGATACGTTGAGCCCGGATCAAGGGCTTTTCTACCTCCAGCGCTATGTTGATTCAGGGGATGATTCCCACGACTTTCGGGTTTTTGTGATTGCAGGCAAAGCCGTGGCAGCCATGCGACGTTCTGGTATTACCTGGCTCAACAACGTTCACCAAGGCGCCCGCTGCGAACCCGTGCTGCTCGATGAAATCCTTTTGGTCCGCCTTGCTGAAGACGCGGTCAAAGCCCTCGACATGAACTATGCAGGGGTGGACATCATCCGAGATCGAAACGGACGTGCGACGGTACTTGAGGTCAACAGCATTCCCGCCTGGAAAGGACTTCAAAGCGTGACCCAGACCCCCATAGCCACTCGTTTAGTGGATGATTTTTTGGGACAAGCCGAGCAACCTCACATCCGGGCACAAAAGCACCCGTGACCGCCTCTAGTACCACAAGAATCGAACAGGCCGGTAAAGCTTATCTTGCGGCCTGTGATCTGGAGATCCGCGCAATCAAGCCCGGAAATGTGGGTGATCATGCCCCAGGTCACGATATGGAGGCCAATGATTTCAGGAGAAGCGCAGCCGTTAGCGTCCTTCCTCTGACAGATCTTTCACTCGGTATCGGCGAGCGCATTTATCAAGCCGTTGCCGCCACCCGGGAGGCTGTAGGTTGCAATACCAACCTCGGAATTATCCTTCTCGCCGCGCCGCTGATGGCGGCCTTCTATCGGCAGCAAAAGGAGGAAACCCTTGCGGAGAGCCTGATACAGGTGCTCAGGGCATTGGATGATCAAGATGCCGAATGGCTCT
>CAYQOJ010000219.1:0-5262 GCA_964419105.1 uncultured Methylococcus sp. | reverse complement strand
GTGCAGCGACCACGGATTTCATGGAACAGGAGCAGGAGCGCGGCATCACGATTCAGTCGGCAGCGACGACATGTTTCTGGAAGGACCACCGCTTCAACATCATTGATACCCCCGGCCACGTTGACTTCACTATCGAAGTTTATCGTTCGCTGAAGGTTCTCGATGGCGGCGTCGGCGTTTTCTGTGGCTCCGGTGGCGTTGAACCCCAGTCCGAAACCAACTGGCGCTATGCGAACGACTCAAAAGTTTCTCGCGTTATCTACATCAACAAGCTCGACCGCATCGGTGCTGACTTCTACCGCGTCGTCAAGCAGATCAAGGAAGTACTGGCAGCTGAGCCGCTCGTGATGACTCTCCCGATTGGCCGTGAAGACGGTTTTGTCGGCGTCGTTGACGTTCTGAGCCGTAAATCCTATATCTGGGACGACTCCGGCGATCCGATGAAGTTCACCGTTGGCGAACCGCCGGCTGACATGGTCGACGACGTAGAAACCTGGCGCTCAGAGCTGATTGAAAAGGTTGTCGAACAAGACGACGACGTGATGGAAAAGTACCTCGAAGGCGAAGAGCCCGATGTAGACACCCTGAAGCGACTCATCCGCAAGGGCACCATCAAGCTCGACTTCTTCCCAACCTTCTGTGGTTCGTCCTTCAAGAACAAGGGCGTCCAGCTGGTTCTTGATGCTGTCATCGACTACCTGCCGAATCCGACTGAAGTCAATCCGCAGCCGGAAGTCGATCTCGAAGGCAACGAAACCGGCAACTTCGCCGTCGTCGATCCTTCACGCCCATTCCGCGCCCTCGCATTCAAGATCATGGATGACCGCTTCGGCGCCCTGACCTTCCTGCGTATTTACTCTGGCACCCTCAAGAAGGGCGACACGGTCCTCAATACCGCGACCGGCAAGACCGAGCGTATTGGCCGTATCGTTGAAATGCATGCCAACAATCGTCAGGAACTCGACGCCTGCCAGGCCGGTGACATCGTTGCCGTACTGGGCATGAAAAACGTTCAGACCGGTCATACTCTGGCTGACCAGAACAACCCAGCTACCCTCGAGCCGATGGTCTTCCCTGACCCGGTCATCTCGGTTGCCATCGCACCTAAGGATAAGGCGGGCAACGAAAAGATGGGCATCGCACTCGGCAAGATGGTTCAGGAAGATCCTTCTTTCCACGTCTCAACTGACGAAGAAAGTGGCGAAACCATCCTCAAGGGCATGGGCGAACTTCACCTCGACATCAAGATCGACATCTTGAAGCGTACCCACGGCGTGGAAGTTGTCGTTGGTAAGCCCCAGGTGGCCTATCGCGAAACCATTACCCGACAGGTCGAAGACGAATACACCCATAAGAAGCAGTCTGGTGGTTCAGGTCAGTACGCCAAGATCAACTACACCATCGCCCCGGGTGAACCCGGTACGGGCTTCACCTTCCAGTCAACGGTCACCGGCGGTAACGTCCCGCGTGAATTTTGGCCGGCAGTTGAAAAGGGGTTCAAGAGCATGGTCGATAAAGGAACCATGGCTGGCTTCCCGGTCGTCGACTTCTCAGTGAACCTGACCGACGGTGGCTTCCATGCGGTCGACTCTTCGTCCATCGCCTTCGAAATCGCTGCAAAGGCGGCTTTCCGCCAGACCATGCCGAAGTGCGCACCACAGCTGATGGAGCCGATCATGAAGGTCGACACCTTCAGCCCTGACGCTAACGTCGGTGATGTCATCGGCGACCTTAACCGCCGCCGCGGCATGATCAAGTCACAGGAAGCAGGCCCGACCGGCGTTCGCATCAAGTCTGAGGTTCCGCTTTCAGAAATGTTCGGCTACATCGGTGACCTTCGCACCATGACCTCTGGCCGTGGCCAGTTCTCCATGGAGTTCTCGCACTACAACCCCTGCCCCAAGCAGGTTGCGGATGCGGTCATCAAGGAAGTCCAGGAACGCAACGCACAGAAGGACTAAACTCCTTCGCGCGTTCCAAAGGGCGCACCTCCCCAATCCGGGGGGTGCGCCCTTTTTTTAATGCTTTCAAATGGCTGCCCATCACACCCAGAGGCTGTTGCCCCCCATTTCGCCCCGCCCTGGCTCAGACCCCACCCCGCACGAATGAACGATCAACCTAGCATGGACGAATTCACCTATCTCTCGGTTCTGATTGGTTTGATCCTAGGCCTGGGAATAACCCAGCTGATGGAGGGCTTCGGCCATCTCTTGCAACTTCGTGACCGGATCAGCTGGTATTGGCCGGGAAAACTCTGGGGCTTTGTCCTCCTGATCTTCCATATTCAGGCCTGGTGGGCTATGTACGGGCTGCGTCACATCCCAAACTGGACCTTCCCCTCCTTCATCGTGGTTCTAATTCAGCCTGTCTTGCTGTTTTTGCTCTCAGCTCTTGCCTTACCGGATGCCAAAGGTGAGGCGCAAATTGATCTCAAGACCGCCTTCTTAAGGCATGCACCTTTCACCTTCAGCGTCGCCAGCCTCATGGTTCTCTCAAGCCTTGGGAAGGAATACTGGCTATACCACCGTCTCCCCCATGGTCAGAATCTTCTGTTCCATGGCCTTTTCTTTATCCTTTTCGTAACCGGTGCGCTGATCCCCACCGAGCGGTGTTACCGGCTCGTGGTAACAGGGTCTGCATTGATTCTCTCGCTCTACATCGGTTCATTGTTTCTGGTGTTGAACTAGCGTTATTCGACGATCAACCCCCAATCGGGCATCGGCGGGGATAACTTGAACTTAGAGGAGTACCTACGTCTATCATAGTAATATGTAGTCTTCTTTATATCTTTACATCGCAATGACTCACCCCAACTCACAACCCGCGGTCTGCGTGAGCCTGTCTGTGGCGATTTTCGCCATCATCCTGCTTTCACTGCTGCTTACGGCCAGCCCCCTCAGGGCGGAGTCTTCTGCTCTGCCACCCATCGAATGCCAAAATACTTCCGAGATCAAGGAATCAAAGAAGCTATTCCCGATAGCCTGCAACGAGGCATCCAAGAAGGGATCTGTTACTCAAGAGGCCGCCGTCAGCGAAGCTTCCGCGCCGAAAAATGACCCCAAGGGCACGATTGCGCCCGAATATTCCAATAATCGTCCTCGACAATCCCTGGGCGCAGTCGAAAGTCAACGAAAGGATGAATTGTCTGGAAGGGAGCTTTGGAAGAATCACGAAAACATCACGCTTCACAATCTTCTCCAGCTGCCCGACTGGGTGTCGTTCAGCATCGAGGAACGCGTGAGGTACGAAGACTACGCCACCCCTTGGCGCGGAGGATCCCCAGGAAAAGCCTCTCTGGTGGGTCAGTACGGATTTCCCATCCAATCGGTGGTCTGGGCGGAAGCGCGCTGGACCGATCAGCTCAGGACCGGTTTCGAATTCTGGGATGCCCGCCAATATGGTGGTCCTGGTCAGGCCTACATCGACAAGCAGGGCCACTGGATCACGCGTGACTACCCCGACAGCCTGACCAATTCGATGATCAACGCAGGCCAATTTGCACAGGTTTATGCCGGATGGATCGAGCGTGAATTATTTGGCACCTCCATCGACAGCGAAACCAAGGCGGGACAGATGACCATGAGCATCGGCAGTCAGCGCCTGATCGGGCGGGCCGCATTTCGCAATACGCAGCAGCAATATGTCGGTATCCAACAGCGATTTCGAACTCAGGACGGCGTGGATGAGCTTTTGGGATTTGCCAATGTTCCCGAAGCCTTGATGCCGGGCGCAACCCCAAATGGGACCAAGAATACGCAAAAACTGCTGCACAACGACGTGGTCTGGAACCGACCGCTCGAAGACAGTTATTTCACAGGGAGCATCCTGACCCACAAGATCACACCGGCGGTCACCAGCGAAGTCTATCTTTACTATCTTAAGGAGGGGCCGACCACGAACCTTCAGCGCAACCTCTTTACACCCGGCTTTCGTCTTGTGACACCCAGTCGCAAGGGCGAGATCAACTATGAATTTGAAACGATTGGCCAGACCGGGAACTCGATCATCAAGACTCCGAGCGCCAATCCCAGGGCAAAGGATGGCTATCTTCCTGAGCAGGACGTCGGCTCTCTGTATCAGCACATCCATATAGGCACGACCTTTGACACCGCATTTGATCCCCGACTGACGGCGCAGTGGGACTACGGCACCTCCCATTTCGATACGCTCTATGGGCCCACCGTCTTCGAATTCGGGCCTACCGGAATTGGCGGGTTCTTCTCGAATCGAACCAACATCAATTCACCTGGCTGGAAATTTGAGTTTCTTCCCCACCGTGACGTCACGATCTACCTGAATCAACGTTGGTGGTGGACGGCCGATGCGACCTCCACGTCAGGATGGGCGGCCGCCGGCATTTTCAATCCGACCAATCACGTCAATTATCAGGGAAGTTACATCGGCGAAACCCTGGAACTGAATGCCCGTTGGGATGCCCATTACAACGTTGCGTTTCAAGGCGGATGGCAGGTTTTGATGAAGGGAAATCTGGCGATCTACGGCACCGGAGCACCCGGAATGACCTGTAACGGCATGACGACAACAAGCTGCGTAGGAAGCCACCCGAATGGCAGCAACGTGAATTACTTCTTTCTACAAACCGAGATTCGACTCTAACGCCCCTCCAACGCCACAGGACGCTGGAGAAGCATCAGACAAAGGTATTTACTCGGCCGCCTCGAACGCGAGGTGGCGAGCCTCATAGGCCGTCTCAAGGGCTTCCACCGCCTCACGATCCTCAACCAGTCCATCGCAGAGGTAATCCAAATACTGCTGATGGTGGCGTTTGAGCTGAGAGTCCGTAGGTTCAGCGTGGACAGCCTCCAACATCATCCGAAGGTGCGTCAGATAATGACGGCGGAGGACAACATCAGAGGGGACGTGCGAGCCAGGCTCTTCATCCTGAGAGTCAAACTCCACCATTGTCATGGGATCAAAGATGGCGACATCGTCTTCATCGAGGGTGGTCAGGCCCTCAGGCTCGTGATCAACTTCCCAGGTTTCCGTGGTGGACTCGAGAACTGGCTCACTCGCAGCAGCCTTCCCAGCAGCGCTGCTGCCATTGTCCGATGCCGCAGCCACGGGACTCAAATCCAGCGCCCCTTCATCGTGGACCTCAACAAAACGAGAGATCACGAAAACAGCTGCCGCATAGCCGATCACGGCCAGCGGAAAATCGACAAAAACATATTCAAGCATGACAGACCCTCAACAGAATCGGCAGGTAGCTGCTTCAAGGCAGGTCCTGCATATGGTTTTTAG
>CAYQOJ010000218.1:0-5275 GCA_964419105.1 uncultured Methylococcus sp. | reverse complement strand
ACGTAGCTAACGACCAGATTCATGATTTGCTTGACTCAGAAACCCTACCTGAACTGCAAGTAGAATTTGCACTAGGTAAGCAAGCAGGGCTTGAGTTTGGGTTGGAGCAATTGCGTAAACTAAGAAAGGAGATTGAAGGTGTTTAGTACTTACGAAATCAATGGGTTGCTGTTTAAGCGTGATTGTCTTGCTTGCCCAGAGGTGTTTGATGTATACAAGACTTACAACGAAGATCAAATCATTGCTTATGTACGCCTACGTTGGGGTAGACTTCGTGTAACTGTTCCAGATGTGGGTGGTAAAGAAGTCTATCACTACGAATGGGAAGATGATGGTTTTAAGGGTTGTTTTGATACCGAAGAAGAATGCCTTATGCACCTAACCAAGATTGCTGAAGCTATTAATAAGGAGATCGAGGATGCGATGGAAGACTAAACCTACCCCTAAGTTAGGGGATACCCGTTGGGTAAAGAAGTTTGCTTGGTTTCCGGTAGAGACTGGTTCAGGGGAGAGTCTTTGGTTGGAAAGCTATTACGTGAAGGAAGTTTATTGCTGGGGTCGTCCTTGGTATGCTGATTGGGATAAGATTGGCTGGTTTGGTACACAAACCGTTACCCCAGAAGAATATGACAAGCTGATGCAAGAAGAACAGTTCTTGACGACACGAAAGCAACAAAATTGTTTTCTTACTGCAATCACTACTTCTGGTAACTTTACACTAGAAAAGGCTAGGAAGGCATTACAAGCAGTCCAAGCACAATACAACCACGAAGCTATTACTGAAGCAGCTAGTCAGCTTCCAGATGTAGCTGTTGAAATAGGAAAGGGTAATAAATGAAACAATACAAACCGTTACACCAGAGCAGTACAAGGTTATTTATAACGAGGAACTTAGACATTACTGGACTGAAAGAGCAAAGGGAGAGTAAAGAATGATTCACACATGGAATACTATTCTTAAACAAGGGATTTAAACATGGAAGAATGGGAAGAAATATTAGTACCAACGCACCCAATCAAAGACGGACGTTGGGTTGCTACGATTGCTGAGATTCGCTGCAATGCAACCGGTGAAATACGGGAGCATGAAATGCACGAAGTCCTGATTGACGGTGACGAACATCCAAACGATTACACATGGCGGGATGGGAATTACAGTTGTGATTGCAACCGGCGTATGTTTTTCAATGCGGATTGGGATGAAAACACAGACAACTGTAGTGAAGGGTTATACTCCGTCCGTGTACGGAACAAAAAGAGCGGACGTATTTGGTATAGTGAGTTTGATTTGCACAGTGTTGAAACAGGAAAGGGTAAAGAATGAAAACACAAAAAGGTTATATTGATATTCACTTTCGTGCTATTATTGTTGAGCTACTAATTGTTGGAACAACCATTGGTATAGCACTAGCTTACGCAATCCCTTGGTTGTGGTCTTATGTCAAACCGATCATTCATGCACTGACTGCGTAAGGAGAATATATGAACGAACAACCACTAACAACGACAAGACCGCTTACAAGCGAAGAACGAGAACAGACGTGGGCCGAAGAAAAAAGTCAAGCAGTGAAGTCGGCAGCTCGTGCTCACCAGCCTTCTGTGGACGCCCGTAAAGCATTTGGCTTTGCCCCTATGAGCTTGAAGGGTGCGGATTACAGTTGGCCCGGTCAACAAGAAGATGAACCACGCTATTGCGAAGCCTGTAACGGTATGGGTTGGACGTGGGAAGAAAAACAAGTCGGTGAGCGAAAGAGTGATGTACAGACCATTGCTGTGCATTGCGACCAGTGCGAAGGGACAGGCTATGAAACGTAAAGAATACTCGCACCGGAAAGCATTGTTTGGTGGCTTTATCCTTAGAGTCAGGGAAATGAATCGAACCTTTGGCCTTTATGGAATGGGTGAATGGTATTGGGGTGAATGGAGAGATGCCAACACACAAGACTTGATTGAATACTACAAGGAATATAAATGAAACGTAAATACTTGGTTAAAGACCGAAAGAAGCTACAGATGATTAGTACGCTATGGAACACACGTGTTAAGCTATTCAGGGCTTGTAAAAGAGCTATCCTCCGTAAAGAGATTGTACGACAAGAAGTAGCTAAGCAATTTAAGATGACACAAGGAAACGAATTGGCTTGGGATGCACAAGTTAAACTTTGGCTTATGAAAAGGAAGTAAATGAAACAAATACCTGAATCAGTAAAACAACAAGCTATTGCACTACGACAACAAGGGCTTAGTTACGCTGAAATATCAACCAAACTGAATATCAGCGTAGATTGGTGCAAACGAAACCTGAAGGTAGTCAAACAAGCAGAAAAACAGAAGTTTGAACAACTCTACACCAAAGGAAAATCCAACAGAGGTGTTAGTCGTACAGAGGTCTTCAACGAACTAGAACTTGCACAGCAGGATGAAAAAGATCATAACAAACTCATGACCTCAGCAGTGAAACGCATCCGAGCAAACAACAAGGAAAATATTGTCAGACCTGACTGGATGCTTCCTACGGCAGCTAGATTCTGCACAGATAGCATTGTTAACCTAAGCATGGACATAGAAGATCGTTGTCATGAAGAAGCCTACAGCTTACACAAACAGCTTCAGGCACTAGACACAAAAGAACCAATACCTTCTGTACTAAAAATCAAAACAGCTATCCTAAGCCTTAGCTTTGCAGCAGTGAATCCTAACAAAGCAGGAGCACAGAAACTAAGTAACTGGCTAGATAGCCTATACAAAGCAGCTCATGCACTGGAACAAAGAAACACACAGTCTGAAGTCAAATCTATCACCAAGTCAACAGTCAGTAACTTCGATGACCTAGAGCACTTGATGTACTGATATACACCAAATACATGCTATATACACTTTTTACTAGAGTATATATAAGGTGTATAAAGGTGTATATGTTTGGTTTCCTTGCACAAAATATCAAATATCACCTACCCTAACCTTCTGGTTTCGGTAGGTTTTCTTTTGCTTAAAACATAAGCATTGACTAATATGCTTGTTTATAGACTTCCTAAGCCAAAATATCTTAGGTGCACACTTAACCTTGACCTTCGGTTAAAGTACGGTATAAAGTACCTTATATCAAGTCTAAACCCTATTCCTATACTCTACCAAAATATCTAAGTACCTTAACCAAAGTCTGATACAGAAATATCACGTCTGATAGCAAATATCATATTCTAAACTACTAACTGACAGCAGAATATTATTGATATTAACAATGGTAGCTTTAGCTAAGTTGGATGGCAGGGGTACTTGATAGACCACCGCAACCCCATCCCCCCCATCTTCCAAGGATTCTAAAATATCACTACTAGTAAATGAATAGTGAATGAATTGTGTTTTCCCTTGTAGATCAATGGGTTAGCATAGTCGAATGACTATATAACCTGGGGGTTAGGGTTACTTACTATGTGCTTTCACCCTATACCATAGGCCCAGACTCTAGGGTACCAGCACCCCGAAATAAAACAAGGCACCTACAGTAAACCCAGCGACTAGGGCAAGCATAATCACACAGTCAATGATGGTATTATGTGTTGTTTTCATGCTACAGTCTCCTTTATTCTTCATCATCGGGTGAGGATATGTAATCAAGCGCAAGCGTTAACCCTGAATCAATCGCTAGTTGCTTCAATTGCTCGATCTGTGTAAGTGTGTCTGTATAACGCTGCATGGCTTGTTTGGCTTGCTGCTCTGCATGTTCTTTTTGTTGTGCTTGTCTGCATGCAAGCAACGTTAAATAATCTTTGTGCAGACTGCAATCAATTGCAAACCATGCATTTTCCAGACATGGTTTATTTTGTAAATCCTCTAGTCTATAGCCAGAGAGTGCAATTGATTCTTCACCGTTTTTATTAGTCGTAACAAATAAAACATTGTTGCAACCTTTTATTTTAGGGTGATACTTTATCAGGTTTTCAGGTGTGTTTTGTATGTAGACACACTCTACAAAACCCCGCTGGCTATCTGGTAATTGCAAATAAGGTTCATTATTAACCCCGCGAAATTTAAGCTCAAAGCTGTTCAATATCTGTTCGATGTTGTCTGTCTCCAGCTCTTCACGTGCATTTGAACGAAGTCGGTATTTCATGTTAGTATCTCCTTTATTCCTTACACCACCATATCCGATATGTAAAGCAATTAAGTGTAATTCGCTTATGTCTGTAATCTGGTTTCAGGCTATAATCTTTGCTTATGTAGCAGAAATGGCGACCATCTGAGTGCGTGATAACCACACCTCCAGCTTTTGTTTTACGTGCAAAGACATGAAGCAATGGGTGACTTGTTGCCATGCTATAAACTCCAATTGGTTGATTACTGAAACTCCGGTTATATCACAGTATTTCAATCGATACCATAATACTCACGCAAAGATACAATCTGTTGTTTCTTTACAACACCAGTAGCCCCAATATAGTAGGGGCTTTTAGGTGACATGATAGCGCGGAGGCATCTCCACCCATAGGGCAATTGTGCCCTATTCAACGATTGTGCGTAAACGGTCTTGCCATTGTTGATTGCCTCAATATACGCTCCAAGCGTATACCCGTTAGGGCTTTTGTATGTGGTAACGTGGATCATTGGATTGCTCCGTTTAGTTTGTGATAGTGCAATTATACTAGGGTCAACGGTCAATGTCTACAATCAAATTATCTTTTCTGTTGCCAATATACAACGTGCCAACGTTGGAGTATTGCATACAGTACACTCGCCGCCACTTGTCGTTGAATTTGACCATGTAACGGGTAGGGATTCTAGACCCGTAACCTGTTGCAGTGTATGACAATCCGCGCTCTTGCCACCAAAGTGGCTTTTCTTTCATTTCAGTAATGACGGTGAAGAATGAGTCTTTTGTGTCATCTGCACGAGTAGCGTGACCATGGATATATGCTTTCATGTTTAAACCTCTTTCGGTTTTTGGTTGATAAGGTCTTTATTATAGACCACAATCTAGGACTATGGTCTAGGGATAAACCCTAGTTTACTAGGGTTTGACTAAGGTGAAAACC
This sequence comes from uncultured Methylococcus sp., assembly GCA_964419105.1. Taxonomy (GTDB): domain Bacteria; phylum Pseudomonadota; class Gammaproteobacteria; order Methylococcales; family Methylococcaceae; genus UBA6136. Next base: position 242 of record CAYQOJ010000218.1, on the reverse strand, counting down.
CTAATGCTCAAACTGTTGTAGATTTACGACAATTGATTGCTCGCTTGACATAAACCCGATGTATACTAGTGCAACTAATGTACCAGCGATAAGCCATAATGCGAGAATGGTCCACAATATGGCCTTGATTGCTATCTCCCCGAGAATTAGGACAAACCCGATAAACAAGCCCGATAGGAAAAGATTCGGCATTATTCACCCTCAGTTAGTGCGAAAAATCCAATGATCGGCGGTCTCAATCT
>CAYQOJ010000217.1:0-5294 GCA_964419105.1 uncultured Methylococcus sp. | reverse complement strand
CCGAAGAGGCATGGCCGTCGACTCCATGGTCTCTGGGGGCTGCATCATTTCAGGCTCTGAAGTGAAAAATTCGCTCCTCTTCAGCAACGTCCGGGTGAATTCCTACAGCACCGTCGAGGATTCGGTGATTCTTCCCGAGGTGAACATTGGCCGGCATTGTCGAATTCGGAAAGCTGTCATCGATCGGGGCTGCCATATTCCGCCTAACACCGTCATTGGTGAGAATCTGGAAGACGACAAAAAGCGTTTTGATGTAAGTCCAGGTGGCGTCGTTTTGGTGACCCCGGATCACCTCGGTCAGACACTTCATTTCGCTCGCTAAGAGCAATCCCCGAACCGCGCGGGGCGGCTCGGGCTTTCACGGATTCGCTGGGATCCGTTTCTAGGGTTCAGACCTACCGGCCACCCAGTGTGCCGGGCAACCGCGAGGCGGCCCAGCGCTTGGCCTCAAGACCTGTCGGGGGGACCGTCAGACGTGACGCACGCGAACAGCATTCTCGACCGCCGGCGGGCGGGGCTTCTCCTTCATATTACCTCCCTCCCAGGAGGGCTCCATAACGGCGACTTAGGGCCTTCGGCCTACCGTTTTGTGGAGTATCTGGTCTCTGCCGGCATGACAGTCTGGCAGACGCTTCCCATCAATCCGACCCATGGCGATGGCTCCCCTTACCAGTGCCTCTCGGCGCACGCCGGAAATCCGCTGCTCATCAGTCTTGAAGATCTGGTGGAGCGAGGCTGGCTTGACCTCTCGGCGCTGGACCCCGATGGAGGCTGTCCTTTGGCGCAAAGGCGAAGGCTCTTGGAGGCCGCGTTTGAAGGCTTTAAGCGTTCAGGGGGCCAAAGTTCTGAGGCGTTTGCTGGTTTTCGCGCCCAGCAGGCGGTGTGGCTTTCGGATTTCAGCCTCTACATGGCGCTTCGGAGCGAAAACCATGGCGTCAGCTGGCAGGATTGGCCCTCCGAATTAAGGTCTAGGGAGCCTTCGGCACTCCATGCGGCCCGGGGGCGTCTTGAGAATGCCATCGCCCAGATCGAATTTGAACAGTTCATCTTTTTTGAACAGTGGCATGCGCTTCGGCGCTTCGCCAATGCGCGTGGGGTTCTTTTTTTTGGTGATGTCCCGATCTTTGTGGCCGGCGATAGTGCGGACGTCTGGGCCAATCAGTCGGAATTCGACCTTTTGCCGGATGGTCAGCCTCGCGTGGTGGCGGGCGTCCCCCCGGACTATTTTTCAGAAACCGGCCAGCGTTGGGGAAATCCCCACTATCGCTGGGATGTCATGGCAGAAAGCGGTTTCAAATGGTGGCTGGATCGTTTTAAAACACAGTTCGATCTTTTTGACTGGGTGCGCATCGATCACTTCCGGGGATTCGAAGCCTATTGGGAAATCCCGGCCGATTCGAAGACGGCCTTGGGGGGGCACTGGGTCAAGGCGCCGGGTGAGGCCTTGCTCAAGACCTTGTTTGAACGGCATGGCGGTGGACGCTTACCGCTGATTGCAGAAAACCTCGGGATCATTACGCCAGAAGTGGAGGCGCTACGGGAGCAGTTTGGCATTCCGGGAATGCTGATTTTGCAATTTGCCTTTGATGGGGGCCCCCACAACCCTTACCTTCCCCACAACCACGATCCCAATAATGTGGTGTACACCGGGACACATGACAATGATACGACGGTGTCCTGGTTTGAGGATCTCTCAGGGGAGCAAAAAGCGCAGGTCTACAGGACGCTGGGGAACCCCGCCTCGGTCATGCCGGATGTCTTGAATCAGGCTGCGCTGGCATCGGTGGCGCGCCTTGCGATTCTTCCGATGCAGGATGTCCTGGCGCTCGGTAAGGGGCACCGGATGAATACCCCGGGAACGACGGAAGGCAACTGGGCATGGCGATTCGGTTTTGATCAGCTGAATGATCAAAAGACGGCGCAGCTCGCCTCTTGGGTCAGGCTGCATGGCCGACACCCGGCCGATTAAACGCAGGCATTAAAAAACCCCGCAGCCCCTCGGAAGGGTTGGACGCAAGGTCCTGCTGCAGGGTTTTCAAGATTTAGTTTTCAGAAATCAGAGATCCTGTTTCCTGAAAAATCGTTTTTATTATTATTCGGAAATCGACGGAGCGCCCCCGCGAGGCAGGGGCGCTTCCAAGACTTACTTGGACTTAGCCCGCTCGATCTGCTTTTCGATCTGGCCACGGGTTTCCTTGTAACCTTCGGTTGGAACGCTTTCCATTTCGCGGCTCTTCAGAATGAATACGCCAACGATCGCGGCAACGATGACAGCGCCGATGTAGAGCCAGAAGTTATCCTTTTCCTGTTCCATGTTATTTACCTCAACAGACTTCATGTTTTATGACCGAAAAGCGGCGCCTTTCGGACTGTGAATAAGCCGCCTCTTTGGGCGGCTTTTTCGCCGACGATCAGGTCTTCCCCGCCGCCGATCGAAGTCGATTCTAGGTGGGTTAATCGAGATGTTCAAGACCTAAGATTGATCGATTTCAAAGATTCCATAGCCCGATGCGTGCTAACCTGAAAGCCCCGGGATTCGGGGTGCCGCGCTCTTGAAAAAAGCGGCCCAAGGAATCTCCTCCGGGAACGGTGCAACAAGGCAAGAGGCGTGAGATATGCGCGAGTCGTTCGGGCGGGTGGCCGTCTTCTATCATTACTTTGAAGCCGATGCCATCTACCGGGACAATCTGGTCTTTTTTCTTTCGACCGCAGATCTGGATTCGGTCGATCTCTTTCTGGTGGTAGCCGATTCCCCGATTCCAAAACTCCCCGCCTTTCCCCGGTTGAGGGTCATCAAGACCCGCAATCTGAATCTGGATTATGGGGGCTACATCCAGGCTCTGGCTCAGATTGAGACGCTAGAGGCCTATGAGGCCCTGATTTTTGTAAATTCCTCGGTGAGAGGACCTTTTCTTCTCCGAGGCACTGATGGCCCTTGGTTCACCCATTTCACCCGGCGGCTTTCAGGGGATGTGCACCTGGTAGGCTCCAGCATCAATCACCTCCCCTTAGGGTCGCGTTATGCCCGGCGCTATCGGTCCCTCTTTGAGCACCCAGAGCCCTTGAGTCATGTCCAGACGACCGCCTATGCGATGACGCAGGCCGCATTTGCGCATCTCGCATCAATCGGGTTCTATGCCGATCAGGGCGAATACCCCAAGGAGGAAGTCATCTTCCGCTATGAACTGCGTCTGTCGCAGGAGATTCTCGCCAAGGGATGGAATCTTGCGACCCTCTTGGAAGGGTATTCGGGGATCGATTACCGAAAACCGCATCGGGATCCCAATTTTGCGGCGGTTGGCGGGGATCCCCTCAGAAAAAACGCTTATTTTGGAAGAACCCCAACGCCTCATGAACTTCTTTTCATCAAGACCAATCGGTCTCTCATGAACCCTCTGGATCTGGCATCCTGGACCTATACGGCCCTTTTGGGCGTCAAGGATCCAAAGATCCTCGACTGGGCGCCCTATCAAGCCCTGAAAGATGAGGCGGAGGTCTTGCTGAAAGCCGCCGCCCAAAAGCGCGAGCATCAACGCATTGGACGTTTTCGGCGCTTCACCCGTTGGCTCAAGAAACGTAGCTAAATTCCCGATGAAGGAGCTGGGCTTAAAAAAGGGAAGGGAAACGCCGTTGAAGAAAGTCCAGCAAGGTATCTGCGATCTTTTCCTGTCCTAAAGAGCCCCAGTGGGTGTCATCGGGAAGATAAAGGTCCATGGCACCCTTTTGAACCGCCGATTGAATTGCGCCGACGGAATCGGGCAGAAGCTCAGGTACCTCTGCAATCAAGGTGCTGAGCTCGGAATAGGGCTTTAAAAGGGGCTCATCCAGAACCTCACGATAAGCCGTGAGCTTATCCGGTGCGACAAGGACCACAAGATGCGTGACGCCATTGGCTTCGATCCGGCTGCGAAGGCTTTCGAGCCGCTTTCTCATTTCCAAAACGCCCATCTCTCGCCACAAGGCTTCCTTTTGAAGATCTTCCCGAAAGATTAAAAGCGCTTTCATCTTGCGATTGGAAAAGAGCCCATCCCTCTGGAGCTTGAGCTTCAGGGTGTTGCCGGGGCTTTGACCCAGAATCCTCCGCTGGAACGTTCGAAGGAGGTAGCGCCCCGCAAAGGGAATCTGGATGTCCTTGAGCGCCTGACTTCTCAAAAGCGGTTCGTGAGCCAAAGCTTTGGGGGTTCCCCTCAAGTCGCCGGAAGAGGGGGCTTGAGCTTGGGTCGGGATGCTATGCATCGGTTCTCTCGGCACATCCTTTAAGCGAAGCGCAAGATACCGCTCGGCCGATTCCAGGATCAGGACCTTAGGTGGATGCGCCTTGAATTCAGGGTCCTCCAGCAATCGATCAATCGAGATCCGATTGATGTTCTGGGTACCAATGGACCATCCGGTTTTCTCTTGGAGATGGTTTTGCCACTGGAGCTTGGGCCAGGCTGTTGCAAAGGAGTCACCGAGCACCCAAAGATCGCTAGAGTGATAGGCGCCTTCATCGGCCGGCAAGGGATCCTTAAAGCCAATTTGTGGGTTCCGCCAGCCAAAATCCCGTTCTGAAAAGCCGCCAATCCGGGTCAGATCCCCGGCAAGAGGCTCAAGCCACACCCCAAGGTAAAAAAGGCAAAGGCCTGGCACAAAGGCGAAAGCCAAGAACCCTAGCCCAAAACGGCGGAAACTAGAACTGGAAGTAGAGGAATTCACTGACGCTGCCCATGGTACTGAGGCCATAGAGGAAGGCGGCCACGGTTAAAGCGAGGGTCAGTGGCCGGGGTTCAAAACGGAAGGGGTGAGTCAACGCGTTGACGCTCGAAAGGGTCGGGCGATAGCGTCCGAGAAGGGTTTGGCTATTGGGAAAAAAGAAGGCAATGACACCGAGTCCTAAAATCCAAAGCCAAAGGCCACCCGATTGACCTTGAAGTCGGGCAAAGGCCGAGGGTTCCCCAAGGTTCAGGCCCAAAGCTCCAAGGGGCGCTTGGGCAAATTCCGGGATCAGGCTCAACGGCATCGTAAAGCCATTGAAACCCAGCATGCCGAAGTAAAGGCGCCCTGCCGTTTCAAGGTCGGGGGATCGGAAGAGAACCCAGCCCAGGACTACGCACAGGAACGTCAAAACCTGTCCGAAAGCCTTGAACCGGGCAGGATCCCAGCGACCCTCGGTCCAGTGCCTAAAACCATGGTTGATGATGAGATAAAACCCGTGAAGGGCGCCCCAGGCCAGATAGGTCCACCCGGCACCATGCCAAAGCCCACCCAGCAGCATCGTCAGCCAAAGATTAAAATCTCGTCGAACAACTCCACTG
>CAYQOJ010000216.1:0-5333 GCA_964419105.1 uncultured Methylococcus sp. | reverse complement strand
TTCATAAATTTGATAACTAAATGTAAAAGGATCGCTGTTGTTTATGTATGCAGAAAATTCCCCTTCTGATAAATTAGAATAGCCTAATCGCTCCGACCCTTTTACGTTTGTTTTATTTGTCATTCTCAACCCATCAATATAAATAATATCGTGGATTAATAATACATTTATACGTTTAAATACAAATGGATCAATATTTACAAATTTATAATTGCTTAATTCTTTAAGCAATGCTCTTGTACTTATTGTATTTCCTTTACTTATTTGGTAATAATCTTTGACCTCTGTTTCATTATCCAATCTATCAAAAAAGCATCTTAAACGGATTGATTGATAATAATCAACTACATCATAAGATATTCCGTGAAAATAATCATTTGCTTTATAATCAAAACGTGTTGTTTGTTCTTCAGCTTCTTCAGTTATTAATATTTCATTTGAATACCAAACATCCAATCCAGTAGTTTTTACAAATTTTAACCTAACAGGTTGAAAACCGAAATCAATAGTTAAAAAATTAATCTCAAATGCTATTTGTTGAATGCCTTTAATATCTGTAAACTCGTATATTGATACGTTTGTGGTAATATCAGCCAATGAAATATTATCACAGTCAACAACAAAGACAGCATAGTCATTGTCAAATGCTATGCCATCAGCGTTGTTGGTAATTTGTAAATACGATTCGCTTGGTAATAACTGCACACAATCAGAATAGTTTATTTGTGAAATTTTTGGATTTTCACTATCTGTGTTTTTCGATAATTTTATAAAACTATAATCCATTGAGCGCATCACTTAAATTAACTGCATTTGTATAAGATACTCCGTTTACCTTAATTTTTTCGATCCTTGTTGGATTAATTAACGGTATATTATTGAAGTCGTACAAAGTTACAAAAAAACCATCAATTTTGAACCAGTTGCGTTTTAATATTATTGAATCATAACCAACCTCGTTGATATTGATTAATTCCGTGCCAATTGTGTCAATTGTTACATAATCGCTTTCATTTCTTTGCTCTCCTTCAATTGTTAATAAATTACTCATCCATTCATAATCTAACTTTGTAGGATGTATTTTTAAAACTCGGTTATTCGTATCAACTACTCGAATAAATCCTTTTTGAGTTGCTAAATTATCAAGCAATATTTTAACCGTTTCAAATTCTGCAATTACTTTGGTTTTGAACACCATAGGCGACAAAATAGCATCATTTAAATCAATTACATTAATATTTGCATTCTCAACAGTTGCAACCGTTTCTGATCCGTATTTTGTGGAAAGTAAACCATTATTTTTAAAGAATGTATTTTGTATTATTCCGTTTGGTTTGTATTTGGATGCAGTCTTTAAATAACTGCTCCAATATTCCATATTTCTTTTAATTGAGTACCTTAAATTACTATAATTGTCGCCACTTGACAAATTAAGTATTTCAGTGAATCCCTGATTTGTTCTATTTACATAAGATACGTTGTTTAGTGAGTATTCAGTTTTAATGAATCCATCTCCTTCAAAACTTGGTGTAAATCCAATAGGTGTTAAAACTATCTTTTCAGGTTCTAATGAATAAACCGTATAAGATCCTATGTTTTCCCCCGCAACAATCGCAAAGTCTGAACCTACAACAAAACCAAGTAAGGTCCAATCAAATGGAATGTTATCCCCATTTAATACATTGTTTAATATTTCAAGTCTTCCGCTGTTGATTCTCATCAATAAAACAGATCCAAATCCATTTGTACTTCCAGAGGGTAACGGATAAACATCAATTAAAAATATTTTATCATCATTATCCAATGAAGTGCTTTCTTTTGTGTTTATTCCTTGTCTTCTGGATGCCTCAATACTAAACGGATCACGAATGTAGTTTACTTCAACCTTTTTAACATTTTCAACCAATTTATTTGGCAATAAGAATTGAGCGTCTGTATGTATACTGTCAATTGTGTTGCTTTCGTCTTTATTTTGCTCAAAAGTCTTATAAGAATAATTAAAACTGTTAATACTATATCTATCATTAAAATTTGTGTTAAATTCTGAATCTGGTGATTGTAAATATCCACCCAAATCAACATTATTATAAAAGTCATCATATTGCCCAATAAATACGTTATTTTGGTTTATCTGATAATCTGCATTTAATTCCTGCAATCCTTCGGTTAAGTCCTTAAAATTAACGTAAAACGGTTTATCTGTATATTGTCTAATTAGTTTACCATTAAATGCAAATTGCTCGTAAAATTCCCCTCCAATGTCAAATTTAGGCGCATCAATTGTTAAGCCTGAAATTGATTTAATATTTTGTTTGAATAAATCAATATAACGAACTCCTTTTATGATGCTATCAATTGCGGTTGATGTTGCAGTAATTATAACACTATCACAACTATATGATAAATCTACTGTTGCGACAGGTGTTCCAGCTGGTGTTGAATATGAATTAAATGCAATTAAACTTATCCAAATTTTACCCCCAGAGGGTAAAAATGGGATGTTTACTTCATAATTGTCTTGAACTTGCAAATAATCGCTTGTTGTAGTTTCTAATGTTATGTAATCAAAATTTCCAGAAACGTAAGAAGTTCCATAATATACTCTAAATGTTAATTCATTAAAAATACCACCTGAACTGTATGTAAATTTTAAATTATTGATTTTTATATTTATATCTGTTAATGTTGTAGTTGATTTTATAAGTGCAGATTGTTCCCTTGCAGACTCTAAATCGGCGGAAGTAAATAATGAAGGTAAATATTGATTTCTAAAAAAAGGGACAAATGAATTTTCAATATTAAAAATACTTAAATTACCAGTTATATTACAAAATAAAGCATCTTGACCATACATAGGTTGGTATATGTTATCTTGATTTAATGAACCCCAATTATTAAGTTGCAATATCGGTTTTGCTTTTAATAGTATATTTTCAGTTGTTAGTGGTGTAATTGTATTTAAATCCAGATCTTTATCACTAAATACATCTACATTGATATCCTTGCGCCTGTTTATTATTGCTCTGTTATTTTCCTGAATTATTTTGCACTCAAAATAAGTAAGTAAATCAGTTTTTGCCATTTGGAAATCAAGTAAACCTATGGTAAAATTAACACCGTTCTTTTTTAGTATAAATTCAACTTCACTTTCAAAACCATATGTTTTGTAATAATCCAATAATTGATTTAACCCCATTGTTAAACCATTATCAAAAATCCCATCATAAAACTCCAGACTAACTTCCTCATTACCGTAGCTTATATCCCTACCGTATCGGCTTTTGTCTTGTTCAACTGTAAAACTTGCCCCATCGAATTTAACAGGCTCGGTAATTTCCACCAAGCCTGTTGTATCATTTTTAAAGTTTAAATAAAATGTAAAGTTTTCCATTATACTATTCTTCCTTTAGTTGTTAATCTGCTATTTAATATTTCACGTGTGCGACCATTTGAACTTATCATTTTCTTAAATCCGTTTTCATTTATATCAATCGCCACCTCATTTGAACCGCTATATTTTCTGAATACACTTTCCAAATCATCTTTATTAATTCCGTTGGTTTGGTTAGTTTGCAAAGGTTGTATATTATTTTTCAACAACATATTATTTATCTGTTTACTCCATTGATCAGGTGTAAAAATCTGTGTTCCTTTTGGTGCATCAACAATTCTATTTCTGCCTTTATATTGTCTAACTTTACCATCTGGTGTTACAACTGTTTCCTGATATTTTGAGCCTTTAGCATCATTAATTAACATTTTCCCACCTTCGTGAACCCCACCTTCTGCAAATGCGGGAATTTCTTGTGATGCAACCATAGCTAACTGTGCCGCACCAATTGCAGCAACCGCAATAGCCAAAGGACTTGCAAAGAAACCACCTTTTCCAAGTGTAGCCATAACCGCTTGAGCTGTATTTATAGCAATATTGAACATCGCTTGTTTCTTTTCGGCTTCTGCTTGTCTTCTTTGTATTGACTTTCGTTTTTCTTCGTATTGTCGCTCAATTTCGGCTTTAGCCGTTGCGCTATTTCCAGCAAATGCGATGGCTATATTTTTTTGTTGTTCCAAACGTGAATATTCAGCGTTAAAACGTGCCTCGCTTTGCTTCATTAATGTATTGGTTAACTCTTGTCCTATTTCCATCATTGCAACAGCTGTAACCTTCCAATTATCACCAAATCCATCAATTTCTTTATTTAACACTTTAAACAAAGTCGGCATCCCAGATTCACTACCAAATTGATCGTAAAAACTTTTTAGGTATTCTTCCTGTTGTTTTGCCAAATCAGCAAGTATTTTCTTTGTATCTGCCATTTTTGAAGTGTCAATCATAGGCAACAAATCAGGTGTTTTTGTCATTTCATCAATTGACTTTTGTAGTCCATCAATAATTTCTTGAAATGCTTTATATTCAATTCCTGTATCAGAAACCATTAGTTGAGTTTTTTGATAAACTGCAAGTTGTTCCTTTAATGTTTGCAAATAACTGTTTTCCATTTCAAGTGTTTCTGATACACTTTTTACCTCTTCTCTTTTTATTTGTTTTTCTTTTTTTGCTCGTGTTTCTTTTATCTTAATTCTGTCAGCTTCTAATTTTTCTGATTTTTTATAATATTCACCTTGTGCATTAAGAAGTATTTCATCCTCTTTAATTGCATTTTTATTGAATGTTTTTAAATCGTTTAATCTAATTGCTAAAAGTCTTTTTTGCGCCTGTATTAATTCAGCATTGCTAATATTTACATCCGCTGTTCTTTCCGCTCTACTTCCTTTTATTGTAAGATCCTGACCGCTTTTTTGCAATCTTAAAATTTCCTGTTCTGCGGATTTTATTTGTTCTCTTATTTCAAGTTCTTTTTCAAGTCTTTCAGATCCTCTTTTTTCTAATTCGCTTTGTATTGCTTTCGCTCTTGCGCTATCAAAAATTGCATCTCTTAATTGTAAATATTGATCTTTTGCCTTTCCTGTTAATATTTCCTCTTTTGTTAAATTACCAAAATATGAAGGATAAAGTTCCTGCATTTTAACAACAGCTTTATTTCTTTGCTCTAAACTTAAACTTAAATTTGTGGCTGTTCTGTAAAGAATATCTAATTGCGAAGCCTCTTGAATTCCGCCTTTTGTACCTTCTTTTATAGCCTCGTTTAATTCTGCTTGATTTTGTGATGCGCTTTTTATTGAATTACTACCTTTTGCCATTGTTGCAAAAAATTCAACTATATCCTTACCGTAAATAGTTAATAAAGTAACCCCAACACTTAAAGCAGTTCCCCAACTAAATAATGCTCCAGCAAGTTGTTTAAATACTGATTCCGTTGGCTTTCCTTCAG
>CAYQOJ010000215.1:3945-5347 GCA_964419105.1 uncultured Methylococcus sp. | reverse complement strand
GCTGATAGGTCTGGCCGTTCTTGGCCTTGTAGGAGAGCGTGACGCTCTGGGCCTTAATCGTAATCCCCCGTTCCCGCTCGATGTCCATCGAATCCAGAACCTGGGCCGACATTTCCCGCTCGGATAATCCGCCACAGGTCTGGATGAATCGGTCCGCCAGCGTCGACTTGCCGTGATCGATGTGCGCGATGATCGAAAAATTTCGAATATTGTCTTGTTCAGCCACAATCAATCCTTGAGTTTCAGAGCCAGGAACTGCGAGCCCCCACGACGATGAACCAGCAGCGCCACTGACTTGTCCTTGGGCAAGGCTTTCACCACTTCTTCGAGGTGTTTCGCATCCCGAATCGTCTGGTCCTGGATACTCAGGATGACGTCGCCCGGTCGAATACCGGCATCAGCGGCAGGACCTGGCTTCACACCAGTCACCAAAGCCCCCCCGGTCTTCGGAAGTTCCAGTTGCGCCCTTTGGGCGTCAGTCGGGTTTGCCGCCTGAACATTGATTCGGGGCAGAAGCCCTCCTTGGGCCTCCTCTTTCGCGTCTTTTTGAGCCAGCTGATCCTCATCCGGCAGCATCCCGATCTTGATCTGGATGTTTTGGCTTTTTCCCTGACGGACGACCCGAAGTGTCGCAGTCTCGCCAATCTTGGTGGCGCCTACCATGGGCGGAAGCGCACTCGAAATCGGGATTTCCCGGTCGTTGAAGGCCTCGATGATATCACCTGGCTGAAGTCCTGCGGCCTGGGCGGGACTATTCGGCAAAACACGGGCAACCAGGGCCCCCTGCGGCTTTTTCATCCCAAAGGATTCGGCCAACTCGCGCGTGACATCCTGAATCTGGACCCCAAGCCAGCCGCGGGAGACCTTGCCCCCGGCCTTAAGCTGCTCTACCACCGTCATCGCCACATCGACCGGAATAGCGAACGAAAGCCCCATGAACCCGCCGGTGCGGCTGTAGATTTGGGAGTTGACGCCGACCACCTCACCCTGAAGATTGAACAGGGGGCCACCCGAGTTGCCCGGATTGATGGCGACATCCGTCTGGATGAAGGGGACATAGTTATCGCTGGGAAGGCTGCGACCCTTGGCGCTCACAATCCCCGCCGTGGCTGAGTGATCAAAGCCAAAAGGCGATCCGATCGCCAATACCCACTCCCCTACTTTCAGTGTTTCTGAAGAACCCAGTTTCACTACCGGGAGGTCCTTGGCTTCAAGCTTGAGCAATGCGATATCGCTACGCTTGTCAGAGCCAATGATTTTGGCGACCAGTTCTCGGCGATCTTGAAGGCGAACGACCACCTCCTCTGCATCCTTGACCACATGATGATTGGTGATCACATAGCCATCACTGGAAATGATGAAGCCCGACCCCTGGGACTGGCCCATGCGCGGACGCTGGCGC
>CAYQOJ010000215.1:0-3882 GCA_964419105.1 uncultured Methylococcus sp. | reverse complement strand
TCGGCCGGGGGCTCACCGCCACCGGGTGCCTGAGGCATGCCCGGAATACCGGGCCCGCCCGGCATTTGGGGACCGCCTTCCCCAAAGTATCGACGCAGCAAATCATCAAAGGGGACCCCCTCCGGCAGCTCAAGGCCCTCGGGAGCCTGCATCTGACCATGGGGTTGAGCGACCTTCTGGGTCGTGCTGATGTTGACCACGGCTGCGTTGTTCCTTTCGACCAGCCCAGTGAAGTCAGGCAGTTGCGCAAGGGCCAGGTGAGAGAAGAACAACAAGAACGAAGCGAGGGCTAACGCTCGGCGGACATGGGGCATCGGGGACTCCAATCGACGGTCAAGTCGACAATGATAAAGAATTCGGGGGACAAAGGCTCGTATCAAGGTGCCTTTTTAGAGGGATGGGGCGCTTATAGGGGATCAGATCACTCAATCCCCGGGAAGGCAGACACCCAAAATTCAGGGGCTGGCCTTTTCGCCCAGCCCTTTGGCAATGACTTCGACAGTCTTCAAGGGGACTTCCCCCATCACGGTCACCAGATGACCATGGAAGTCGATAGAGTTGACGTTCACGGCACCCATCCGACGGGGACCGGTCGGCTGCCGGCCTTCCCGAGGCTCGATGTAGACGGAGACCGCTGAAAACCCGTCGCTTAACAAAACCTGCTCAACCGGAACGGTCGAGGGAGGCTTTCGTAAGGTGCTGTAGGAGACGATCTGGAACCCTTCCGGAACATGAGCCAGGGTCCAGCGAAGATTCTTGAGGGGTAACGACTCGCGGTGGCTGATCTGGGTGATGGAATGTTGCGTCTTCATCACCGGCTCAAGTTCACGAGCGGGAACCGGATCTTTCGTATTGATGGAGGTAAAAACCACCTGCTCGACCGACTGCCCCTCCTCATTGATGACATCGAGCTTCAGAGGAAGCCGTGTTGTGACGTCAATCCAGAGAATGCGACTGTAGCGGAAGCCATCGCGCGGCTCGAGCGCGACGACTTGCGTTTGTAGACCGGCCACATATTCACGCCCCAGGAGATTCACATGATAAACCCGCTCAAGGGCTGCAAGATCATCCGGGAGGGCGAGAAGCAGCGAGTGTTCCGAGGGGCGGGTTTCGACTAGAACCTGCTGAGTTTCCTGAGCATATCGGCTGATGTTACTTCCCGTGCGAACCACTTCACGCAAGGGACTGTTCATCGAAACCAGACGCTCGCGCTCAACCCCGTCGATTCTTGCGTGAAACAGCTTGAAACTGTCGACCTGCTGGTCCTTGATGTAGGACACATTGGCCTGATAACTCAGGTCACTGACCGCACGGTGCATGGACTTGAGCCAGTCAATCCCATTTTGGCTCTGGTTTCCCTGTGCACCCACGGTGCCGGCAGAAAAGATGGCAAAAATTAACGTACAAACTGCCGGACACAAATTTCGCATAATGCGGTGAGCTCTCCGAATTAACGTCCCTGATTACCACTGACCAACCTGACCGAGGGCATCAGACCCTGCGATCCAGAAAGGTAGGCGGATTCATTGTGCATATTCAGGTATTCGCGAAGATCGGGCTCCATGGAGGCGTGCACGGCGGGCGTTGAAAGATTCACGCTGGCCAGCATTTCGCTCGCACGGTCAGGAGAGTAGTGATTCACGGAGCGAACCACCATGATGGCCAATGCGGCCATGGAAGCTGCCAGAGCGAAGGTCGCAACCCTTTCGCGGAATTGATGGCGAACCACGCGGGGCGAGAGTACCGTGGGTTCCTCACTGATCGCCGCGCTCACTCGCGCACTAAAGTCGACATCGAGGAGGCTCGTGGATTCGGCACGCAGAACAGACCTAACAGCCTGGTACCGGTGGAATTTAGCCCGAAGCTCCCGATCGTCCCGGATCTCTTCAAGAAGGGATAAACCTTCCTTGGCATCCAACGCATCATCCAGAAGTGCGCTCAGCTTTTCAGAAGTCTGTTCAGTGTGCATGGTCATCTACCGTAAAAGTGGTTCAAGTCGCTTATCAATGGCCTCTCGGGCCCGAAAAATGCGCGATCGGACGGTGCCAACTGGGCACCCCATGACTTGCGCGATCTCGTCGTAACTGAGGCCATCAAACTCCCGCAAGGTAATCGCTGACCGCAGCTCTTCAGGAAGATTTTGCAGGGCGTCCTGTATGACCGCCGCAATTTCGTCGGTCAAAAGGTGACTCTCGGGAGTCTCATAGGACCTTAGACGGGTCCCACCCTCAAATTGTTCCGCATCTTCAATATCTATTTCATCATCGCTCGGACGACGGCTTCTCATCGAAAGATGGTTCTTGGCCGTATTGATCGCGATCCGATAGAGCCACGTATAGAACGCGCTCTCTCCCCTGAAACCCGGCAAAGCCCGATAGGCCTTGATAAAGGTTTCCTGAGCGACATCCATCGCTTCATGGTGGTCTTTCACATAGCGGTTAATCAATTGGGCAATCTTGTGCTGGTATTTGATAACCAACGCGTCAAATGCCTTTTTGTCACCGCGCTGAACGCGTCTGACCAACTCCTCGTCGAGCTCTTCACCCATCAGGGGCTCATTTTCCTTTTCTGCTCAGCCCCAACTCGCTCGTAAACTCGAGCCGGACGCCGAATTGTTGTACGACAGGACATTCCCCCGCCGGCTTACAACCCGGCAGAACGGCACAGTCTAACCTTTAACCCGGTCGGCTATGCCAGGCTCAATCCTAGAGCCTAAATGTACGACACATAAAGTTTCGGAATTATCCCATGTCCTGAAAATTTTTTTTCGTCGTTTCTTGGTTCTCGGTTTTGCAGTAGCATCCCCTCATCATGCCCATGGGTTCAATGCAGAGCGACCATCCATCCAAGACCCGCTGCTTCGATGTCTTGATCATCGGAAGCGGTGCCGCAGGGCTGAGTCTTGCGTTGCGAGTCGCAGACCACGCGCGGGTTGCCGTGTTGTCCAAAACGGCTCTCGCCGAATCGAACACCCTCTATGCCCAAGGCGGCATTTCTGCTGTCTTGGATGAAGATGACTCCATCGAATCCCATATTGAGGATACCCTGACTGCGGGGGCGGGACTTTGTGATCCCGACATCGTCCGGCTGGTGGTCTCTCAGGGCAAAGCTTGCATCGACTGGCTCCTCGACCGCGGCGTCCCCTTCACGGAGGTCGCTTCAGAACAGGGCCAACATCAACTCCATCTGACCCGGGAGGGAGGACACACGCATCGCCGCGTGGTTCATGCCGCGGACGCTACAGGCCGAGCCATCGAGACTTCGCTGGAGCAGCATGCTCGCCAGCACCCCAACATTGCCCTTTTTGAATACTGCAATGCCGTCGACCTGATCACCGGAGCCAAAATAGGACAACCGCACCTCGGCGTCGTCGGGGCTTACGTTCTTAATGGCCAAAGCCAGCGCATCGAAACCTTTAGGGCACGTACGGTCGTGGTCGCTTCGGGGGGGGCCAGCAAGGTCTACCTCTATACCAGCAACCCGGACATCGCGACCGGCGACGGCATTGCGATGGCATGGCGAGCCGGAGCCAACGTTGCCAACATGGAGTTCATCCAGTTTCACCCGACCTGTCTTTATCACCCCCACGCCCGCTCGTTCCTCATCTCTGAGGCCGTTCGCGGTGAGGGGGGGCGCCTCCTTTTACGGGATGGCAGCCCCTTCATGCAGCGTTTTGATTCTCGGGGCGAACTGGCCCCCAGAGACATTGTTGCGCGGGCTATCGATCATGAAATGAAGCGGCTCGGTGAAGACTGCGTCTTCCTGGACATCTCCCATCGTTCGGCGGATTTCATTCAGGCGCACTTCCCGAACATCTATGGGCGCTGCCTGGAACTCGGCATTGATATGCAACTGAGCCAGACCAGCGACTGACTCGAGTTG
>CAYQOJ010000214.1:0-5349 GCA_964419105.1 uncultured Methylococcus sp. | reverse complement strand
GTGAGTGAGCCTGAGATTGAAACGGCAGCTGCCGCACCTGGGGGAGCAGCGTCGATTGAGTCGCCTGCCCTTGAGTCTGGGCCTGAGACCAAGCCGGCCAAGGGGAAGAAGGACAAGAAGCCCGAGCGCGAGCCCAAGTCACCCCGATCCGGTGGGTTTGCCTGGATGGGGTATGTCCTGCTGTTTGGTACCCTGATTCTGGTCGGGGGTGGCTGGTTTGTCCTTCAGGAATTGCGTTCACGCCAGGAAGGATTGGGTGGACAGATTTCTGACAAAACCCAGCAAGTTCAGGAAGTGACCCATCAGCTGACCGCGACGCAAACGGAGATCGCGAGCCTGCATGCCCAGATTGCGAGTTTGCAGAGCCAAGCAGCTACGGATGACGCGAAAATCGAACGGCTTTTGGCAGAGCACGGTGAGCAGCTGGACGTCAAGCTGGATGCTACCCGTAACGATCTCGCCCAAGCCATCCAGCAGATTCAGAGCCAGCTGAACAAGACGCGGGGCGACCTTCTGGTGACCGATGCGGAATACCTCCTCGGCGTTGCCAATCAAAAGCTCAACCTGATTGGTGACGTTAAATCCGTTCTAGCTGCCATGGAGGCGGCTGACCAGCGGCTCCATGAAAGTGGCGACCCTGCCGTCTTTAAGGTCAGGGAAGTCCTTGCGGGTGAAATGGCCTCCCTGCGAAAGGTTGAGGGCCTTGATGTGGTGGGTATCTCAGCTGAGCTGATTGCGCTTGAAAAGAAAGTTACTTTCCTGCCGACCCATCTTCCCCATGCCGGGACCATCAAACAGCATGAGGCCCAGAAGGCCGAAGAGAAGGCGCATGCAGGGCCCACGGACCCGGACGCGGATGCGGTCGACCATGCCATTCAAGGGATCAAGGAGCTGGTGACGGTCCGGCGAATTGATCGGGGCGTTGACGCACTTTTGACCCCCGAACAAGTGCACACCCTCCAGCAGATTCTGATCCTGAAGTTTGAAACTACGCGTGCGGCATTGCTTCGAAACGATGAAAGGCTCTATCGGGACAGCCTGAATGATGCGACCGGATGGATCGAGGAACATTTCGACGTTAATCAGGAAGCCACTCGGGATACCCTGAAAGACATCGCCAAGTTGCGCGAGCAATCCTTGAATGTCGCCTACCCCGACATCAGCAAATCCCTGGTCATGCTCCAGAATATTGAAAAGCTCAGGCTTGAGGCTGAAGACCAGATCCTCAAGAAGCGGGATTCAGGGGCAACTTCACGAACCGAGCCTGCCAAGGTCACTCCCAATGCGGCGCCGGCGCCGACTACTCCGACTGAAGTGGCACCTGCACCGGCTGCAGTGGCAAAGCCAGCAAAGAATGCCAAGGAGAAGGAGCCCGCTAAGGCAAAGGGAGAGACCTCCAAGCCGGGGGAAGCCTCCAAAGCGCCTGAGCCCCCGGCGGTTCCCGAGGTGAAGACTCAGGAGGCCCCGAAGGCTGAGGCGCCGGCCAGCGAGCCTCCACCGGCCCCAGCTCCCGTAGCCCCTGTAGCAAAACCGGCCGATGCTTCGGGTGAACGCCTATGAGGCGGAGGATCGTATTTTCGCTGGCCGCGTTCTTCCTGATCCTGGGGATCGTGGTCGGGATTTATCAGCATTTGTCCGCATCGGGTCAGGCGGGCTACGTCATTATTGGGCTGGGTGACTGGGTTCTTGAGACCTCGCTCTACGTCATCATGATGTTCGTTGCCGTGCTCTTTATCAGCCTGAATCTTGGCATCTTCTTTACTTGGCGCGCTGCGCGTCTACCTGAGACGATCAAACGCCGGAATCTGGCTCAACGGATGAAGCGCTCGGAGGAAGCTCTGGCGCAGGGATACATTGAGACGATCGAGGGAAAATGGGAGCGGGCTGAACGGACCTTGATCCGGCACGCTTCTGACAGCACCTTGCCGCTCATCAATTATCTGGTTGCCGCTCGTGCAGCGCATATTCGGGGTGCACCGGAGCAACGCGAGGACTATCTGGCTCGGGCGCGCAAGGAGACCGCGCAAGTGGATTTTGCCGTGCATCTTCTTCGGGCGGATCTCTTGTTGGAAACGCATGACGATGAAGAGGCGCTGGAGTCTCTCAATGAGATCAACCGGACTCACGCCAATCACCCTTTGGTGCTTCGTATGCTGCGCGAAGGCTATGAGCGAACTCGGGATGAAGAGGCACTGCATTATCTGATTCCCTCGCTGAGAGAGGCCAAGCTCTATCCCGAAGCGGACTTAAGGGCCCTTGAGGTCAGAATCTATCGCACCTTGCTTGAAAAACGCGCCGTAACGCGAGACGCCTCCCTGATCCGTGAGGTCTGGCGTTGGGTACCCCAGCATGTCCAGCTTCAAGATGAGGTGGTTGGCGTTTACTGCCGCGGCATGATTGAGGCTGGTGTCGGGATGGAAGTCGAGGAGCCATTACGCCTTGCGCTGGGCCGGGAATGGACGCCTGAGATGTTGGCACTCTATGGCCGTATTGAGGCTGAGGATCCGCAGAAGCAGCTGCAACATGTCCAGGAGTGGCTCGGCCCCCACCGGGAAGATCCGGTCCTGTTCGCCCTTCTGGCGCGACTGGCGGTCAAGGCGGGTCAGGAAGCGCGGGCTGTCGAATTTGCAAAAACGAGCTTGAGTCTCAAGCCGCTGCCAGAGGCGCTCAAGATCTTAGGTGACGTCCTCTACAGTCGGCGTGATGAAGTCGGTGCCAGTCGGTTCTACCGCCAGGGCTTGAGGCTGGCCCATGGCGAGGCGTTTGAGCCTGAAGCGGTCGAACGAGCTCTTGAGCTTTTGACCCCTGCAGGATCGGGTATCCCTGTGCCAGAAGGGCATCCGGGTTAGATCGCTCCGTTGGCTCAGATAAGGTCCATGCCGTGACCCCAAGCGTGCTCCGCATTGAGGGCCTTGCCAAGAAATTCAATCGCTCGCCCAGCCGGGCACTGTCGAACGGACTCTTGGACTTTGGGGCGCGCCTTTTGGGCAGAGGCGACTCGTCGCGTTTGCGGGAAGCCGAATTTTGGGCGTTGCATGACGTATCCTTGGAGGCGCGTCGAGGGGAATGCATCGGGGTCATTGGGCCCAATGGGGCTGGAAAAAGCACGCTCCTTCGCATCATTAATGGCGATGTCCGACCCGATGCCGGACTCGTGTCGCGACAGGGCAGTATCACACCCCTGATTCGTCTGGGCGGTGGTCTGCAGCCGATGCTGACCGGTCGTGAAAATATCTACACCAAATGTCAGGAGCTGGGCTTCGGTACCCGAGAGACCGACGCATTGGTCGAGCCGATACTGGCCTTTTCAGGGTTAAGGGAGGCTCTTGATGTGCCGGTTCGCCAGTACTCCGATGGCATGTACGCGCGACTGGAGTTTGCCATCGCGACCGCTGTTCCCATGGACCTTTTGCTGATTGATGAGGTTTTAGCTGTAGGCGATATGGCTTTTCAGATGCGCTGTCTTGAGCGTCTGGAGGAACTCAAGGCAGCCGGCAGCACCATTCTCTTTGTCTCGCACTCCGAAATGAATGTGCGACAGATCGCTGATCGTTGCCTCTTGCTGTTTGAGGGCGAGGCGCTCGGTGTCGGTGAAACGGACGCCATGTTCAGGCGCTACTACGAAGCGACGGGTTTTCTTGATCGCAACCTCAAACCCATGGGGCTAGCGCCCGAGATGCCGGAAGACTTCGATATGACGGGTGTTCTGGCAGGGATCTCACGCGTGGATGGGGGAGGTAGCGGTCTGGCGAGGGTCTCTAGTGGCTCTCCGCTTCAATTGCATCTCGAGCGGGTGAATTGGCCCCAGAACGCAGCGTTGGTCTTTCAGTTCTGGAGTCCCTCAGGATTGCTTCTGGCTTCTTGCGAGGTGACCCTTCAGGGCGAAGACCATCATGGTCGTTGGCGCTTTGAAATTCCTCACCTGGGGCTGGCTGCCGGGCGTTACCGTCTGGCTGCTGGGGTTCGAGCAGAGACCGGCTGGTTGGGTTATTCGCGGGAATTGGCCGAAGTGGCCGTCACGGAGGACGGCCTTGGCTCGCAGCGGGGGCTTTTCCGGTTGGAAGGAAAATTGACCCCCGAAATCTAGATTACTTTTTCTTGCCTGATTCCTGGGCGATCAGCGCGTTGGTGATGTCGATCATCCGGGAGAATGACTTGGACTTCCCCGGGCTCACAACAAACTTACCGTTGACTACGATTGAGGGGGTCCCGGTAATGCCGTACTTGGCGCCAAGAACTGCGGCAATGCGCATTTTGGAATCGACGGCAAAGGACTTGTAAGCCTGATGGAAGGCCGCTTCGTCGACACCGTGTGCGACGAAAAACTTGGCCTGGTCGTCCTCGCTCATCAGCTTTTCCTTCTTGTGCTGAATGGCATCAAAGAAGTCGGCGTGTAATTTGTCTTCGACACCCAAAGCCTCAGCCGTATAAAACGCCTTGGCATGGGCGGCCCACTGTTCGTTGAAAACGGCAGGCTGGCGAATGAACTGGACGTTCTGTGGCTTGGTCTTCAGCCAGGCATTCAGGTCCGGTTCAAAATCGAGACAATGCGGGCAGCCGTACCAGAAAAACTCAAGAACCTCGACTTTCTTGGGGTCCTGGGTGGGCTGGGGCGGGTTGACGAGATCGTAGTCAGTACCCGCTTTGAACTCTTCAGCCAGAACGGGTGTTTGGAATCCGATCAGGCTCAAAGCGATCAGTGAAAAAAAACCAGTCAATAGCTTGGTCATGCTCATGTCCTTATTACGATTCGAATGTCGGGGCGTTACTTGAGGGTTGAGGCGTAGTCCGAAACCGCCGCAATCTCCTCATCACTCATGTGCTTGGCAACCTGGCGCATGACCGCATTCGGGTCATTGGCGCGCTCGCCGTTCTTGAAATCGTGCAAGGTTTTTTCGAGGTAAGCTGCATATTGACCATGCAATGAGGGGAATCCTGCCGAGGGATTGCCTCGACCTTTGGGACCATGGCATCCGGTGCATGCAGGGACACCCGTAGCCGCATTGCCTGCCTTGTAGAGATTTTCCCCCTTCTTGTTGGGAGCCGCCTCTTCCGGGGTGATTTTCTTGCTGGTGTAGAAGGCCGCAAGATCGAGGATGTCCTCGTCGGTGAGGGGTTCGGCCATGGCATTCATGGTGGGTTCAACCCGCTTTTGCGATCGAAAGTCATGCAGCTGTTTGATCAGGAAACTGGCATGTTGGCCTGCAAGTTTGGGAAAGATGGGGGCGGCCGCATTCCCATCATCGCCGTGACAGCCGGCACACAAGCCCGCCTTTTCTTCACCGGCTTCCAGATTGCCGGCAGCCAGAGACAGGGAAGCCGAACCCAACAAAGCGATGGTGGCCAGGC
>CAYQOJ010000213.1:0-5359 GCA_964419105.1 uncultured Methylococcus sp. | reverse complement strand
TCGTCTGGTGCCAGGTGCCGTCCTGCTCGGTGAAGTAGGAAGCGCCCCAGTAGATGGCGTTCGCATAGGCGAAAACCCAAACCACGTGGGTCACGTTACGGCGAAGTTCTTCACGTGAAGACAGAGCCGCCAGATTGCGGTCACGAGTCTTCCAGATGTAACCCCAAAGAATGGAAGCGACAACCACTTCGGCAACGATTTCGATGTACAGGAAGTTCATCCAGTAGGTTTCGAACTCAGGAGCGAACGAGTCAAGACCCGCAGCCCAACCGAAAACGCCTTCGTACCAACGAACCCAAGCATAGAAGGTTGCGTAGATTGCGAAAGCAAAGAACAGCCAGCCCTTATCGAGAAGGGGCTTTTCTGCTGCATCAACACCTGCAGTAATAGCACTCATGTAAATAACCTCTGATGGTTTTCTCTTGAAACGCGCTGATAACCCCAAGGGTTCCCAGACTTCCTTGCAACCGCTCAGCAAGACTCGCCGTTTGCTGCCCGCTGAAGCCCTCGTCCACAAACGCGACAATTTGTCGCGCTTTATGAGGGCGGAGTGAATTCTATTGAGAATCAGAAGACAGAAAGTTGACCTAGATCAGACTTTCGGTGGTTCGGTGCAACGACCGGAGAAGAGAAATAAAAAGCTATTATTTCAGATGGTTATGAATTAAAGCCGCGCGATTGACGCCTCTAGGGAGGCGCCATCGCTCAAAATAACCGCCATTGAGGAAAAAGTGGATTCAAACCTCAGTGAAGCGTTGCTGAGGGGTCTTCATCGAAAAGAGCGCCAATAAACTCGTCAGCATCGAAATCGCGAAGATCATCAATACCCTCCCCGATGCCAATGAAGCGAATCGGAATCCCAAACTGCCGAGCCAACGCAAAAAGAACGCCGCCTTTGGCGGTTCCATCGAGCTTGGTCAGCCAATCTCGTGGGGCGCTGACGCATCAAGCCGCGCCATGATCCGCTTGACCTTGCTGAGCTCCTCCATGAGATTCGATTTGTTGTGGAGGCGCCCGGCCGTATCGGCAATCAGCACATCCACTTTTCTCGCCTTAGCCGCTTCCAATGCGTCAAAAATAACAGAGGCGGAATCAGCGCCCGTATGCTGAGCGATCACCGGAACATCATTGCGCTCACCCCAGGCTTCCAGCTGCTCGACGGCCGCTGCCCGAAAGGTATCGCCTGCCGCGAGCATGACACTCCAACCCCGCTGCTGAAGGCGCTTGGCCAATTTCCCAATCGTGGTCGTCTTACCCACACCATTGACCCCTACCACGAGGATGACATAGGGCCTGATTTCAGCGGGAATCACTAAAGGCTGGCTTACGGGCAAAATGAGGCTCCTGAGGTGAGTCCGGAGCCGTTGACGGAGGGTTTCGCGATCGGAAAGCTCCTGACGCTCAAGATTCTCCGAAAGATGCGCGATGATCTCCTGGGTTGCCGAAACACCAAGATCTGCCATCAAAAGCTGAGCCTCAAGCTCCTCCATGAACTCCCGGTCGATGGCGCCTCGCCCCTGAAGAAACCCCATCAATCCGCCGCGGGTTTTGCCTAATTGGCTCCGAAGCCTTTCGGCCACAGATCCGGCTGAAGGCACGGGTGCCAGAGGCCCCGGGGAAGGCACAGAGGATGCTGGCGTCTCACCCACGAATTGGATCACTGGTGTTGACCCCGCCGAGACGATCAGTCCCTGACGGATGCGGCCAACCCAGACCAGCGTGATCAGGGACAAGAAGACATGGAGTACGCCGAGCGCGATTGGAAGGTGGCGCTGCACCAACGCAAAGGCGGTAGCCACCGATATGAAAATGAGGCCATTCAAACCGAGCCCGAGGCGGCTCAGCGCAGGGACCTTGGGATTTGACGTGACGCCAAAGCTGAGCACGGTCAAAAAGATGAGCAACACGCCTCCGAGCGTCCGATGGAGGACGTGGAGTGCCGCAGATGCGGCAGGCGCCAATAAAAGCCTTGGGTCGACCTGAGGATCGAACAATCCCAGAATCAATGCCGGGTAATCGACCTCTGGAAGGGGCACCCCTCGGCAGGTCGGAAAATCAGGACAAGCCAGTCCCGCGCCCGTAGCAGACACCCATCCCCCCAAAAAAACGACACCGAAGAGGAGAAATTCGCAGCATCTGGCCAAGAAAAGAAGGACCGGTGCCGGTGCCTTGGGTGAAACCTTCGCAGACACCCCCAGAACCACTCGGTGCAAAAGCCCTGCAATCGCAAACCCAACGATCAGATGACCGACCATCACCAGCGGAATACCGCTCCACTGGGCCAGGTGCATCCCGAGGTAGCCTTGGCCAACGGCAAGCAGCAAAACCAGCCCCAAAGAAACTCGAACCCCCGCCGATCGTCCCGCAGGAACAACGAAAGAAAGGACAGAGGCCAGCAGGATCAAAACGCCCATGCCTCCCCCCATGGCCCGATGCGCTGCACCCAGAGTGCCGGACCAGGACTGGAGGCTCTCCTGGATGCTCCCGATACCCGCCTCCGCACAGCCAAGACCTGATGGGCAGCCCACACCGGCCGCCGACATGCGCTGGGCAGTGCCTGCAAGAATCATCAACAGCGTGGTCCAGAGAGCCAGCCGAATTACGTTACGAAAGAGGGTTTCCATAGGAACTTCGTCAGTTTGGAGAGTAAAAATAGACTTCAGCCGATCTGGGAAGCCTTGAGGAGGTGCTTGATATCCTTTACGAGTTGGTAAGGATCAAAGCTAGGCGCGTACCAAAGCGCAACATTCATCAAAGGATCCACCAGAAAAATGGTTCCCTCGGCAACCGGCCCACCCACGGCCATCTCAAGGGTCTTGAGTAAAGTGGGATCCATACCGGCGGGAACCAAAGCGTCATCTTGGTGAATGGCGTCCTGGACTGCGGTCTTGGCATCCTTGACCAAGAGAACGCGACGCACCCTCAGCATTTCCTTATTCAGCATCAGCCAACCCTGGTGCGTCCGGTGCAGCGCATCCTTGCAAACAGCACCGCAGCCATCTTGGGTCACCTGTAATAACACCCAGCGCCCTTTTACCTCTTCAGCCCGCTGGGGATCAGTCAAGGGCTGAGCCAACAGGGTTCCTTGCGGCAAGGTCTGGACCGGCACCACCAGCGTGCCATAGTTGCTCGTCTTTTCGATCAACTCAGGATGCTGCGCGTAATACCACGCCAGAA
The DNA here is from genome assembly GCA_964419105.1 of uncultured Methylococcus sp. Taxonomy (GTDB): domain Bacteria; phylum Pseudomonadota; class Gammaproteobacteria; order Methylococcales; family Methylococcaceae; genus UBA6136. The sequence goes on along the minus strand of CAYQOJ010000213.1, from coordinate 2,182 downwards.
TGAAGGGGATGACCGCAGTCAGCGCAATCAAGAGCAGAATGGATCGGCCGCGGAAGGGCGAGGAAGCTTTTGTTTTCATGATGGATGGGAGGACTTGCGAAAGCTCGAGCGAATAAAGAGCAAAAGGGTTGCCACGGCAAAAAGAAACCATTGAAGGGCATACCCTCGATTCTTCCCGGCATCGAGCCGAACATTTTTGAAGTGCCGGACATAGCCACCCACTTCGGCGGGGCCTAATAATACTTGAAAGCCTTCAACCGGATAACCAAGCCGCTCGGATATCGGAGCGACCTCAGGGACCTGGACCAGTGAAGGCCATCCCTCCGAGGGGATTTCGGCGCCCGAAAGCTTGAAACCCACCCGATGAAGGTAATCAGCCCGTCCACGAATCGTAATGATTCCTTCAGGAAGTCCCCCCAGATCCGGCCGTACCCTCCGATCGGCCCCAAGAGGAAGCCATCCGCGATTAACCAGGACTGACCGATCGGAACCTTGCAACCTGAAAGGCACTAGCGCGTGATAGCCCGCAGCCTGATCTTCAAGTTGATTATCCACCAGAAACTGGTGCTGGACGTCAAAGCGCCCCTCCAAAACCAACGCCCGATAACGAATGGAAGCGGGATCCACCGGGGTATTCCCACGCAAGGCAAGCGGGGGCTCTTCCATCCGCTCGTCCTGGAGCCGGTTTAACGTCTCACGCTCATGCGCCCGGTCCAATTGCCAGAAACCGAGCGATAGAAATGTCGGAACCAAAATCGCGACCAGAATCAAACCGACGGTCGAGGGAATAAAACTATAATCGCGCATCGGACGCCATCTTCTGCTCATTCCCCTTGCCCCTTTTCTGCAATCTAGGAGCCCCCTTGAAAATCGTTATCATCCTGATCCTCTTGATCATAGTCCTCAGCCTTGGCTCCGCACTCTATTATCTCGTCACTGACCGCGAGAAATCGGAGAAGACCGTTCGCGCCCTGACCTGGCGCATCGGACTTTCGATTGGCCTCTTCTTTCTTTTGCTTCTCGCCTTTGGAAGCGGTGTCATCCAGCCCCATAGCTTCGGCGGGGGCCTGCGCCAAGAAGCCGCAAAAACTGCGCCGACGCCTTAAAACCTCAGTAAAAAAGCCCGGCTCTCACGAGACCGGGCTTTTTTAGCCGGACCAGGCGATTCGCTTACTTATGGTAAGACTCGAGTCGCTCGACTTCGTTCTTGGAACCCAAGATCACCGGAACCCTCTGGTGAACGTCCGTCGGCTGGATATTCAAAATCCGCTCACGCCCGGTCGATGCAACGCCGCCGGCCTGCTCCACGATGAAGCCCATCGGATTTGCTTCATAGAGAAGACGCAGTCGACCGCCCTTGGACTTGATCTTTTCGTCGATCGGATAGGTGAAAAGGCCGCCACGCATCAGTACGCGATAGACCTCGGCAACCATGGAGGCCAGCCAGCGCATGTTGAAGTCCTTTTCACGACCACCTGCCGTTCCGGCTACGCATTCATCCACGTAGCGACGCATCGGTTCTTCCCAGAAACGATGGTTGGACATGTTGATCGCAAATTCTTTGGTGTCCTCCGGAATCCGAATGTTCGGATGGGTCAGCACGAATTCACCAATATTGCGATCCAGCGTAAAGCCGTTGACGCCCTGGCCTGTGGTCAGAATCAGAATCGTGGTCGGACCGTAAATGCAGAAACCCGCAGCGACCTGAGAAGATCCCTTCTGCATAAAGTCTTCAGAAGTAATTTCCTTCTTGCCTTCCGGCGCCTTGAGGACCGAGAAAATCGTTCCGATCGTCAGGTTGACTTCAATGTTGCTTGAGCCATCCAAAGGATCAAAGGCAATCAGGTACTTGCCCTTCGGATATTGGGCAGGAATCTGAATGATTTCGTCGTTTTCCTCAGAAGCCATTGCTGCCAGATGCCCCGTCCACTCCAGAGAATGGATGAAGATATCGTTGGAGATGACGTCGAGTTTCTTCTGAACTTCACCTTGAACGTTTTCCGTCCCAATGACATCGAGGTTGCCCGCAAGCGCGCCACGGTTGACTTCATGGCCGATGGCCTTGCAAGCCGACGCAATATCATTGAGCAAAAGGGTCAGTTCGCCTGTGGCAGACGGGATCTTCCGCTGCTCGTTGATCAGGAACTGGGTCAGCTGTTGACCGATCATAGTTTCTCTCCTC
>CAYQOJ010000212.1:0-5360 GCA_964419105.1 uncultured Methylococcus sp. | reverse complement strand
GACATGGTGCTCGTATTTGGTTCTTTCTTTCTGGTTTCTGATTATCTGGCCATGGTGGCCTGAGACGGGGGGTCTTGATGGATGAGCAAGTGAAGCGACGGTTGATGGGGGCGGGAATTCTTTCGATCCTCGCTGTGATCATCGTGCCTTATTTCTTCGAGGACAAGGCACCCAAAACAGCGACGGAGCTACCGCTTCCAGTGGAGTCCAAGTCACTGGCGCTGCCCAAGGATGAAGTTGCTGCCGTCGAAAAACCTCAGGCCGATGCGCCCGTATCACAGGCTCCCCAGACTCCGGCCTCAAAAAAACGCGCTTACACGGTTGTGCCACTGGAAGATCCCAAGGCCCCTCCTGCGCAGGCGACGGCAGCTTCCGAAGATGTGGCCCAGGCCCCCGTGGCTGAAGACTATCCCGAGGAGCCAGTCACTGAGGGTCGGGGACCTGTCATTCTCGATCCCAAGGCGCCTCAGGCCAAACCGCCGTTGACCCCTAAACTCCAGCATCCCGTGGCTGATGTCCCGCCGCCCAGAGTTGCTTCTGACAGTGGTGATCGAACCAAGGCCCAGCCCAAGAAGCCAGAGGCCCTGAAGCCCTTGAAACCGGTGGCCCCTCCGGTTGTCCAAGCCGCCGAGGCCCCGGCGAAAAAACCGTCGGCGCCCCCGCAAGAGCCTCAGAAGAAACCCGCTTCCCCGGCAGCTGTGGCCGCGCAGTCACCTAAAGCGCCCGCAACCCCGGCTACCCCCCCAAAGCCTGGGACGCCCTCCAGCTATCTGGTTCAGGCAGGGACGTTCAGTGATGAGAACAATGCCAAGGCGCTGGTGGAAAAGCTAAAAAAACGCAGCCTTCCCGTGCGCATGCAAGTGGTCGAGGGCCTCAATGGCAAGGTCTACCGGGTCACCGTGGGCCCCAACCTGGATCACACCCGGGCCGAGCAAATCCAAAAGCAACTGTCCGAACAAGATGGTGTCCGCGGCTTGATTCTCCAGGGTCATTGATCGTGACTGATTTTGTCATCCCGCTGCGCGCAGACAGACTCCAGCTCGCATGGCGCTGAACTGGCTGGATCTTCTGATGATCGGGGTCATGGGCCTGTCCGGACTCGTGGGCCTCATGCGTGGCCTGGTGCGAGAGGTCTTGTCCCTGATGACCTGGGGCATCGCGATCTGGGCGGGGATTCGCTTTAGTCATGACATGGCAGTCTTTTTGGAATCTTTCATTCCATCGCCCACTGCCCGAATAGCGGCAGCGTTCGGTGTGCTGTTTATCCTGACCTTGATCATGGCGGGCATGCTGGGTTTCGTGCTCGCGAGAATTCTCGAGACGACCGGCCTTTCCGGCGTTGATCGAATCGCAGGTCTCTTGTTTGGTGTTGGCCGCGGTGTTTTGATCCTGACGGTTGGTGTGTTTTTGGCGCGTTCGACGCCATTTCCCAAAGAACCGACATGGCAGGCTGCGCAACTTATCCCCGTCTTCCAATCGCTTGCCATTTGGATGGAAGCTCAGGTTCCCCCAGGCTTTGTGCCGCGTTTTGGGGAAAAATCCCTCTCCCACTGATTGCAGTAATACAAATCTATGTGCGGTATTGCCGGTATTGTTTCGACTCAAGAAGTCAATCAGGAGCTCTATGAGGCCCTGACGGTTCTTCAGCACCGGGGGCAGGATGCCGCTGGTATCGTCACCTGCGAGCGTGACCGCTTCCATCTTCGAAAGGGCAGCGGGCTGGTTCGCGATGTGTTCCATACCCGGCACATGATGAACCTTCGAGGCACCATGGGAATTGGTCATGTGCGATACCCGACAGCGGGCTGTACCAGTTCCTCGGAAGCTCAGCCCTTCTATGTGAACTCCCCCTACGGAATCACTCTGGCGCACAACGGCAACCTGACCAATGCAGAGACCTTGAAGCACGAGCTTTTTGTTCAAGACCAGCGGCATCTCAATACCGACTCGGATTCTGAAGTGCTGCTCAATGTCTTCGCACACGAACTGCATGAGCTTGGAAAACTGCGGATCACACCAGAAGATGTCTTTCAGGCGGTGAAAGCTGTCCATGAGCGTTGCCGCGGGGCCTATAGCGTGGTCGCCATGATCACGGGCTTCGGGGTACTGGCATTTCGGGATCCCCACGGAATCCGCCCATTGGTCTATGGGGAGAGAAAAACCGAAACCGGCACCGATTTCATGTTTGCCTCGGAGAACGTCGCTCTTGATGTCCTGGGTTTCAACACGATCCGTAATGTGGACCCGGGCGAAGCCATTTTCATCGAGCGAGATGGAACCGTCCATTCGCTTCAATGCGCCAAGAATCCGGTGCTCTCGCCTTGTATCTTCGAATACGTCTATTTCGCACGCCCGGATTCGATTCTGGATGATGTCTCGGTCTATCGGGCCCGCCGCCGCATGGGGGACAAGCTGGCCGACAAAATCCAGCGTTTGCGTCCTGACCACGATATTGATGTGGTCATCCCGATTCCGGATACCAGTCGGACGTCTGCCTTGCAGCTCGCCAACAAACTGGGGATCAAGTACCGCGAAGGCTTTATCAAGAACCGCTACATCGGTCGAACCTTCATCATGCCCGGTCAACAGCTCCGGCGAAAATCAGTTCGCCAGAAGCTGAATGCGATCGGCATGGATTTCAAGGATCGCAATGTGCTTTTGGTCGATGACTCGATTGTGCGTGGGACCACTTCTGAGCAAATCATTCAGATGGCCCGAGATGCGGGTGCAAGAAAGGTCTACTTTGCTTCCGCAGCTCCTCCCGTCCGCTATCCCAACGTCTATGGCATCGACATGCCGGCGGCCCATGAGCTGGTTGCCCACGGTCGTACCGAGGCTGAAATCGAAAAGGCGCTCGGTTGCGACTGGCTGATCTACCAGGATCTCGAAGACCTCATCGCTGCAGTGCGACGGGGTAATCCGGAAATCAAGGAATTTGATACGTCCTGTTTCGACGGACATTATGTGACGGGCGATGTCGATCAGGCGTACCTCGATCGACTCTCCAATCATCGCAACGACAAGGCCAAGTCAACCCGTGAGGGAACGGACAACATCATCGGCCTTCACAATTCAGGTTGATTGATCCATTGAGCGAAAACGACGACATCTTTGACTGGTCTCAGCTCGACCCTGAGACTCAGGCCATTCGAATTGGGCATCGAAGAACCCCGGAAGGGGAGCACTCCGAGCCGATCTTCACCACATCCAGCTATGTGTTTGGCAGCGCCCAGGACGCAGCCGATCGCTTTACGGGTAAGGTGCCAGGGAACATCTACTCACGGTTTACCAATCCCACCGTTCGGGCCTTTGAAGAGCGTCTTGCAGCCCTTGAAGGCGGTGAGCGGTGTATTGCGGTAGGTTCGGGCATGGCCGCGATTGCCACCATGGCTTTTGGGCTTCTCAAGGCCGGTGATCATGTCCTTTGTTCACGAGGTGTTTTCGGTAATACGGTCCTCTTGTTCCAGAACTTCCTCGGTAAGTTCGGGGTTGAAACGACCTTCGTGGATCTCGTTGATCCCAAGGCCTGGGAGGGGGCGATACGCCCCAATACCCGGCTGCTTTTTGCTGAAACCCCTTCGAATCCGATCACGGAAATCGCAGACATAGGCTTTTTGGCGAAGCTGGCTCACAGCCACGGCGCCCTTCTTGCGATCGACAATTGCTTTTGCACTTCGGCCCTCCAGAAGCCATTGGCTCTGGGGGCCGATCTCGTCATTCATTCAGCAACCAAGTATCTCGATGGTCAGGGCCGGTGTGTGGGGGGCGCGATTGTCGGTGGCCATGAACTTTTGGAAAAGAGCATCTATCCGTTCTTAAGGACTGGGGGTCCCTCCATGAGCCCCTTTAATGCCTGGGTATTTTTGAAGGGTCTGGAAACCTTGGGCCTTCGCATGCGCGCACACAGCGAGAATGCCCTGAAACTGGCGCAGTGGCTTGAAGCACAGTCCTGGATCAAGCGGGTGAATTACCCCTGGTTGGCTTCCCATCCGCAGCACGATCTGGTGCGTCGCCAACAGACCGGCGGTGGTGGCATCGTCAGCTTTGAAGTGGAGGGAGGCCGGGAAGCTGCCTGGCGGCTGATCGATTCAACGCGCCTCCTTTCCATCACCGCGAATCTTGGGGATGTCAAAACCACCATCACGCATCCCGCAACGACCACCCACGGACGACTCACCGAGGCGGAGCGTGAAACGGCGGGAATCCGGGAGGGACTGGTACGGATCGCGGTGGGGCTTGAAGCGTTCAAGGACATCCGGGATGACCTGGCTCGCGGAGCACCCTAAGGCCCATCGCCCTCTCTTTCTGTCGAATTTAAAACGCAAGCATTAGGATTATGAAAGTTACGATTTTTGGTTCGGGTTACGTGGGGCTGGTCACCGGTGCCTGCCTTGCCGAGGTCGGCAATGATGTCGTCTGCGTCGATATTGATCAGGCCAAGATCGATCGTCTTAACAATGGGGACGTCCCCATTCATGAGCCGGGCCTCGATGCCGTCATTGAGCGTAATCGCCAGGCGGGTCGCCTTCATTTCACCACCGATATCGATGAGGCGGTCCGCCATGGCCTCTTCCAGTTCATTGCGGTTGGAACCCCTCCGGATGAAGACGGTTCGGCTGATCTTCAATACGTGACGGCAGTGGCCCGCTCCATTGGCGAGAGGATGCTGGACTATCGGATTGTGGTGAACAAGTCCACGGTGCCGGTTGGCACCGCCGATCTGGTGAGAGAGACCATCCTGGCTGCGCTAGATAAGCGCCAGTCAAAGATCGAGTTTGATGTTGTCTCGAACCCGGAATTTCTGAAGGAAGGAGCGGCTATCGACGACTTCATGAAGCCCGACCGCATCGTGGTGGGGACGGATAACCCGAGGACCACGGAGCTTCTTCGTGCCCTCTACGCGCCTTTCAACAGAAACCATGACCGTATGGTCTGCATGGATATTCGTTCGGCAGAGCTCACCAAGTACGCAGCCAACGCGATGCTGGCCACCAAGATCAGCTTCATGAACGAACTGGCGAATCTGGCCGAGCGTCTGGGTGCCGATATCGAACAGGTTCGAGTCGGGATCGGTTCCGATCCGCGCATCGGTTACCATTTCATTTATCCGGGCTGCGGCTACGGCGGTTCGTGTTTCCCCAAGGACGTCAAAGCCCTGGAGCGGACAGCCCGCGATGTTCAGTACTCGGCCCAGCTTCTCAAGGCGGTTGAGGACGTTAATGAAAGACAGAAATCCCGACTCTTTGAAAAAGTGGATCGTTACTTCTCGGGAGATCTCAAGGGGAAGACCTTTGCTGTCTGGGGGCTGGCCTTCAAACCCAATACCGATGACATGCGCGAGGCGTCCAGCCGGACGTTGA
>CAYQOJ010000211.1:0-5362 GCA_964419105.1 uncultured Methylococcus sp. | reverse complement strand
CTAAACTCAGGGAATGCCATTTCAATGCGATCGGTGAAGGCATTGCAGACACAGGCCTCATCCTTGCACCGTGAGAGCGTGTCCTTTAAAAAGGCTTCATCCTTGTAATCCTTATGGGAAACCTCCTGCCCCATCGCATTTTCCAGTCCGAATACCTGGGCCCTGGCATCCAGTTCACTCAGCTTTAGAAGAAGAGGGCTCTTACAGATGATTTTTTCAGCGGTGGTCTGGGGTGACTTACAGGTCAGCGGTGTTTTGACGTCGGCATAGGGCGCAAGACCTGAGAGCGCATTGTCGATCGCCATTTCACGGGGACACACCGCAAAAACCGATGCCGTCAGCGAAAGATTCAAAAGTAATATTCCAGCCAAGCTTTTTACGTATGCCATCGTGATCTCCTGATCGTCATGTTCTAGACCCGAGTCTATCGCCTTATGATGGGCGAAGCATGGCCTAACCAAACAAAATATCCATCCTCCCGATGCCCTTCACCGATACCGACAATATCCTGATGCGACGCGCGATTCATCTCGCCGAGGAAGCCCAAAAAGCAGGGGAGGTTCCGGTGGGCGCCTTGATCTTTCGGGACGGTGAGATCATCGGGGAAGGCTGGAACCGTCCGATTCTGGACCATGACCCTACGGCTCATGCGGAGATTAAGGCGCTCCAAGAGGCGGGGCGTCAACTTCAAAATTATCGCCTGGTGGGGGCAACGCTCTATGTGACGCTTGAACCCTGCGTCATGTGCATGGGCGCCATTAGTCATGCCCGCGTTCAGCGCATCGTTTATGGGGCGCCGGACGCTAAGCGCGGGGCCGCAGGGAGTGCACTTCAACTGGCCGATGCGGACTTCCTGAATCACCGGATTACCGTCGATGGGGGTCTTTATGACGAGGAATGCAGCGCCCTGCTCCTCGATTTCTTCAGGGCTCGAAGATAAAGTCAGGCCTCTGTCTGCTCTGGAATGAAATCTACGCCTAAGGGATGGGCTTCATCGGACATCGCGGGTATCGACAAAACGGTGCGCTGTGAAAGCGGGCTCAAAGCCTTAAGCTCCTTCGCCCGCCACAGGAACTTTTCTCTTTCGACTTTGATGAAGTCGGCTCCCCTCGCTATCCTAGTCGCTTAGTAGGGCAAGACTCTCTTTCAGCGCCCAATTCAATCCACCTCAACGCATGGATTTGCCGTCATGTCTTTTTATTGGATCTATGATCTTCCGACCTGGAAGTTCGGGCTTGGAACCATTCTCCTTTTTAGCCTGATTTCAGTTGGCGGACTCTCTGTGGTGCGCACCTGGATTTACAACAAATTTCGCATCTCAGAGGGGACCAACGAGACCATCAATGGTTTCTTTGCAGGGATCGGGGTCATCTATGGGCTTCTGGTCGGTCTTGTGGCTGTCGCCGCCTGGGATAACTACCAGAGCGTCGATTCGATCGCGGGCAAGGAATCTGCCGCCATCGCGGCTTTGTATCGGGACATCAGCACCCTGGAGCAACCCGCCAAGGGAGAACTCCAGCGGCATCTGAAGGATTACCTTCACTTTGTGATCAACGTGGCGTGGCCCGCGCACAAACGCGGGGAACGTCCAAGAGTGGGAGGACGGATGCTCTCCCAGTTCCACGCGGTTCTGGCCAGCTATCATCCCAAAAACATCGAACAGCAGACCCTTCAGGCTGAGGCATTGACCGCTTTCAACAAGCTGATTGAGGCGAGAAGGGCGCGCCTTGCGGCGATCGATACGGGCATTCCAGCCGTCTTTTGGCTTGCGATCCTGGGTGGAACCTTTACGACGATTTTTATCGCCTATTTCTTCCACGTGTCATCGCGGCGCCTTCATTTGCTGCTGACCGGAACCTTTGGCGGATTCGTGGGTTGCGTGGTCTTTCTGGTCGCTGCCGTCGACAATCCCTTCCGAGGGGAGGTCTCGATTTCGGCTGAAGCTTATGTTCAGCTCGAAACTACCCTGAGCGATCTCGATCCCGCGGCCCAGCAATCGCCAGTCCCCTGAACCTCAAGCCGACTCAGCGCTGGGGAGGAACGCCCCAGCTCAAGGTGTGAACCCGACTCAAGGATTCAGGATCGGAAATGAGACTGCGCCGGTCGGGCCCTGAAAGCTTTTCAGGGCCCTCCTCCACCAGCTGGTAAATGAGGGCCTTGAGCTGATGACGATGCCGCTTTTTGACCGGCCGCGTCGGCAACAGCGCGAGGTGCAGGGCACACATCCCAGGGTCACGGACATTCCGTGAAATGTCTTCAGGTGGCCGCTCCGCCTCGCGCGCTTCAAGAAGTGCCAGATTTTCCTCAAGGAGTTCAAGCACTCTCGGGGTTTTGGATTCTTCAGGCGTGAGGAATAGCCCCATTTTCCGTGTCACCCGTCCCACCCAGGCACTGCTTGAAAACATTGAAAGCGGAATGGAAAGGACCAGACCCGTCAGGACCGGCACCAACCAGATAAAGAAGCCCGGGACATAGCGGTAGCTGATCCAACCGGCCACAAGTCCAATCAGGGTATGTTCGCCATGGGCCTGAACGGCCTCCCAGAATCCAAGGCGATGCTCATCCCGATTTTGCGGCGGCCAGCCGACACTCCGGCGCATCAGAATCGCAAAGACGAACTTGCTCTGATAGATCATGAGAACGGGCGCCGTCAGCATGGAGAAGATACTCTCAAGAACCACGCTCAAGGTGGCCCGGAAAAGTCCCCCATAGAGGGAGAGGCGCCGCCAATTCAAGATCCCGAGGATGAGACTCCAGAATTTGGGCAGAAACAGCATGGCCAGGGTGACCAAGAGCACCGTCGTCATCTCGACGACGTAGGACTCAGGCCACACCGGGAAGAGATTATCGCCGAAGAAGTAGACCGGCATGGTCTGACTTTTGACATAGGCCTCAAAACCCGTCAGCACGAGGAACATCAGCCACATTGGCGATGAAACGTAAGACATGATGCCCATCAGGAAATAGAGGCGGCTAAGACCCGGGAACCCCTTGGCAAAAACCAAGCGAAGGTGCTGAAGATTCCCCTGACACCAACGTCGATCCCGCTTGGCGTAATCGATCAGGGTCGGTGGCAGTTCTTCGTAGCTCCCCTTGAGTTCCGGCGCAATCCAGACCTCAAATCCGGCCTGACGAAGGAAGGCCGCCTCAACGGTATCGTGGCTAAAAATCTCGCCGCCAAAGGGTTCCTTCCCAGGGAGCTTCGGCAAACCACAATGCTCGACGAAAGGCTGGATGCGAAGAATGGCGTTGTGGCCCCAATAGCCGCTGCCTGAAAGCTGCCAGAAATTGATACCCCAGATGAAAATATCGCCGTAGAAGTTACTGGCAAACTGAAGAATCCGCGAAAAAAGCGAATGTTGGTTGGCCGGAAGAGGCGGCGACTGAATCAAGGCCACCTTGGGGTGTCGATCCATCAAATCGACCATTTTGACCAGCGTCTCGCCGGCCATGATGCTGTCGGCATCGAGCACAATCATGTATTCGTAGCGCCCACCCCAGCGATGGCAAAATTCCTCCAAATTGCCACTTTTACGGGCGATGTTCCGCTCCCGGTTACGGTAGAAGATACGACCATGCGCGTTGAAATCGACACACATCCGGTACCAATTGGCTTCTTCCTGCATCCAGCCCTGAGGGTCCCGGGTATCACTCAGGATGAACATTTCAAAATGATCGGATTGGCCGGTCTCCACCAGAGACTGCCAAATGGCCCGAAGCCCTGCCGTCACTCGGATCGGATCTTCGTTGTAGATCGGCATCACCAAAGCGGTCTTTCCGGGGGCACGCGCTTGGGTTTCGGGATCCGGCGCAAGCCTTCCGATCGAGACGCGATCGCCGCCGAAGAGCAGCACCCAAAATCCGAGGGTCGCGGTCCAGAACGATGTGCTGACCCAAAGAATCAGGAGCGTGTAGAGGACCAGCAAGACCAGTTCAGTCGGCGTCAGACCGTTCTGAAGGAAGGCGCTGGTGATCATGCCCAATGCGAGAATCGTGGTCAGGCTGACCAAAAGGACAAAAATCCACCGACGCCTTGAAACGGCAGAATCCAAAGACTTGGCTTTGACTGACATGGGCGACTCGATCTGTGACCTAGCGGTCGGTTGATTTAAAAAGCCAGAAATCGAGAGGCATCGTCTTCATGGCAAGATGCGATTCAGGAGGCACCGACACCGGAAGTGCCGACCTTAAGCGCTCTGCAAGCTGACGGGTGCTTTCATCATGGCGAAAAAGCGTATCCCCAGACCATTCGGGAGAAAGGAGCAATGCGGCTCGGGCCGCAGCCAAGGGCTGGGGATCGTTAGACGGCGGCATCCCCATGGCATTCGCCAAGGCATGATCGAAACGCCGCTGCGCTTCTTCAAGCGCGCGCCGTAACAATTCAGCCTCATCCGGTCGCCCGACCAGTCGGCGGGCCCGATGGACACAATCGTGCGCCAGACTCTCGATGAGAACAGGGTCCGTAAGACCCAGTTGCCGCCAATAGGCCTCCACCTGCGCCGTCATTTGCGCCGTAGATTTGCCTTCGTTTGCTCCCGGGTGGTCACTCACGGCGTATTCCACTGGTAGACCCAGGACTCGGTCAGGATATCCTTGCCCGAGCGAAGGATCGCCCGCAGTTCCGTCGGATTCTTCCCCTTTTCAGGCTCAAGTTCGAACATCAATCGCCAGGTGCCCTGTTCTTCGTTCTTGCGGACGACCACATTCGTGACCTTGCCCACGGCACTGACCTCAGCAACCACCTTGGCTTTGGGACTCATCAGCTTCAGCAATGGACTCGTAAAGTCGACCATAAACTGGCGCTTGGTGCCCTTGGGATCGACCGCTCCAACACGGGTTGAAACAACCTTGCCGCCACTGGGCGCGGTGAATTCCTGACTTACAAAATGGAGGCGATAGTCGTAACGAAGGTCCTTGCCTTCAGTTGGTGCTTCATCCGGAACCCAGAATGCGACGACATTGTCGTACTTCTCGGCCTCACTCGGTATTTCAATCAGATAAACCCCACCGGCACCCCAGTCGCCCATGGGTTCGACCCAGGCACTGGGACGACGGTTGTACTGGGCATCGAGATCTTGGTAGTGGTCAAACTGGCGATCTCGGGTCATAAGGCCAAACCCTGAAGGCTTTCGATCCTGGAAAACACTGATGCGAAGCTGACGCGGATTATTAAGAGGACGCCACAACCATTCGCCAGTGTTCTTCCCGATCAGAAGACCATCGGAATCATGAATCTCGGGACGGTAGTCGTCCATGAACCGGTCCGTGTTCTCACCCCGAAGGAACATGCTGGTCAAAGGCGCGATACCGAGGCGCTCGACCTTCTTTCGAAAGTAGAGATGACTCTGGACGTCCATGGCAA
>CAYQOJ010000210.1:0-5381 GCA_964419105.1 uncultured Methylococcus sp. | reverse complement strand
TCAGGCTTCTGCTCATACGCGCGCTTGAGAGGCCTTTGCGGGGTAAATCCCCATCGGCTCAGGTAACGGCGGACAGACCGGATGGGAAGGTCAACCAGAAAGCTCTGTTTGATGTAATCCCTGACCGCCTTTGCGGTCCAGAGCGCAAAACTCAGCCTCAGCTGGTCAGGCGTTCTGTCGGTGATGTCATAACGGATCCGTTTCTCTTGCTCGGGCGTCAAGGTTCTAAGCTCGCCTACCGCACGACCGCGCTTGGCCTCCTTCGTGCTGTTTCCAGCTTGAGACCGATTGATCCAACCCGTAATGGTGGCTCGTCTAATGCCGAGCGTAGTCGAAATGGCATTTTGAGTCTGACCCTGTCGATGCATACGGATGGCTATCTTTCTCAGCTGTTCTCTCGCGGCAGGCTCCAGTTTTCGGGGATCAATTCGCTCTTCTTCCATGAGCGAATTATATCATGGCGGTACTGTATTTAGTGGCCGAATTAATGGCACGATTGCTCTCAATCTTGCCAAAGATATTTTGTAACGCACGTTTTAAGACTGCCGATTTTTTGGATTGGCTTCGTCTCTTCGGCCTCAATCCCACAATCAGGATTCGTCAAGCCGCTTCTTTTGCTTGTTCAAGTTCGTACACCTGTTGTTCTGCTCAGCCATTCGTCATCAATCTTGAATGAACATTGCCAGACGCGAGAACGATCCCGGGTAAAGATATACAGTAGGCGATAGGCCAGAATGTGGGTCGTGGGTTTGTGCTTTGGAATTTCAGCACCAGGACGTTTCGAAAACTAACCCAGCAATTGTGCTTTCAGATGGCGGGGGTGGAACAGCGTCGATTTTCTTCTGATCCACACACACCCAGCTTTTCAAGAAGTTTTCTCCCCTTTCCCTCTGAATCTCCCAGAGAATTCATGTAGAGTGGAACCTCTTAATCTCTATCCTCATAGATTCAGGTGAGCGGCATGCTAAGACTCTGTTTTCTCTTTTTTTTGGTTTTCCGGCCAGGCTTCAGCATTCGAATCAAAAATCTCCAAAGCGGTTGTAATCGTCTCTGGCGGTGCTGCGGTGAGTCCTTTCACCACACCTTCAAATAGTTGCAAAACTGGTTATCCAGCTGGAAGCACAGACTCGTTTATGAGGCAATATCTTTTAGGGAGGGGCTACAAGGTTTTCACTTCTCCTGCAATGGCAGGGTACGGTCCCGTAATGGATACGGCTGGCGATGATGCAGGACCATTTGGTCAATGCCCAAATGCCTTGCCGGGTTATATGACCGTCGATTCAACTGGGGACATTCAGCTAGCGGGCGTTCATCTAGCCAATTTTGTAATTTATCTAGGAAGAAAATACGGCGTTAAACAAGTTGATTTTGTCGCTCATTCAATGGGAGGACTATACTCCCGCTCAGCGATTCAATATCTCAGGCAAACAGGATCTAAGATAAAAGCGCGATCCCTAACTACACTTGGTACCCCGTGGGAAGGAGCCGCATTAGCAAGCAGCATAGATCCTAACGATCGATATTCAGGCTGTGACGGGCAAGAAATTTGTAAAATTTTGTTAGATGTGTTTTCGGCAAAGGCCCCTGTAATTGCAACTGAACTGTCTCGAACCCAAATGGCCCGATTAAATACCTACAACTCGGGCACCCTTGATAACGTACCTGTCAGCTTGATTGCCGGAAACGCGTATACAAAGGCTGGCGGCAATCCCAGAATTTGGCCAAATGATGGAATCGTCGATGTCCAGAGCGGTTTGGCACAGAATTTACCCGATAGCGTCATAAAAAATCGCCGCTGCTATATTCTCAACAACGGGACACACAGTCTTTGGATTTCACAGCGGACTGGAAGACCTGATAGTGACGCTATTACCTGGAATGGTACCGTTGGCGATTGGGTCGCCCAATCTATCCGAGAGGCAAACCTTGCGTCACATCGGACAAATAGAGAAGGTTGTCCAATGCCGGGTTAGATGGGACCGACTCCTTTGCATATGCCGCATAATGGTACGGTATATAGCGGCCGGATTAATAGATGCCGGGCTTTGTGCTTGTGACCTGTTAAAAAGAGCGAGGCGACATCCCGCTTCGGTATGGGGCAGGCGGTGAGGGAACCATGACATTTTCCCTTCGACCTCGAGAGAGGGCGAAGGCGTAATCAATCGCGCAACGCCGGACAGGACAGAGCGTGGCTTACGTCATGGATCCAGGCCCTAGATGACAAACGTTATTACGGTGAAATCCGACGGATTGCCGTTGGATACCTTGGCAATCGCTTACACATCCTATGTTTCATGACCAATGCTGAAGCTTTTCCCGTGATCAGCTTTCGCAAAGCTAATCTGAGAGAGGCAAGAAAATATGGCAAGCCGCTTACCATTGACTGACGATGACGGAGAAGTCCGAGAATTGACGGAGGCCGACCTCGAACACGCGGTTCCTTTTTCCGCTTTGCAGTTGGACCTTCAGAAGACGCTCAGGGCTATCCGTCGTCGGGGCCCCCAGAAAGAACCGACGAAGATCCCAACGACTATCCGCTTTGATTCAGATGTCCTTACGGCACTCAAAGCGTCAGGGCGAGGTTGGCAGACCCGCGTCAATGATGCGATGCGCGAAGTCTTAAAACTCAATAAGCCGGAGCGCTAAGGGCGCAAAGCAGTAATGCGATGGGGATGCACCCGTCACCGTTTATGCGAAGACGCCCACCCAAAGTGCCGACAGGGATTTGTAGGTCACTGACCACATATACAGGGCACGCATAAACGGTGACGCATGGGCACATCTTCTGTTTTCCTGAAATTCATCTCGACCCACGGCGTCACCGTTTATGCGCAGTCAACCGCCAGAATGACGCGCTTTTAAACAGCCAACGACACCCCTATCGCGCGGCGTAATCTTGGGTTCCTTCGTGACCGCCTCGCCACCCCAGATGATCCCCGACGGATGGGCACTAAGAAGTGAGGATCCTCAGTGTGCGCAGACGTTTATCAACTGTGAAGGTTTCGAAGGCGAAGGGTTCTGATGGACCAGACCCATCGGATACGCATAAACGGTGACGCTGAGTGGGGCTAGCCTTCTTCAATTCCCCCCTCCCGAACCCTGACCGTCACCCGTTATGCGTAAAAGATGAGGTGCTAGCGTCACCGTTTATGCGTCCCTGAATCGACCGTCATCAGTGGGACTTCGCTCTCCTCATACCCATCCTTGTCGCCATCCATCGCGACGACTTTGGCCTCATCCTGTAACCAGTCCTGATGTGTATAGCGATATTCAGCTACTTGATGCGTCCCAGACTCCTCAAAGGCAACCTGAAAGAAGGATCCCGCATCATCGGCTGAAAAGCGAAACAGGGGTTGTCCCGCGTTTGGGTGATCCTTCTGGAAGGCAAGCCGAATACTTGGGGGCGGAACCGAAACGCTCACGGGGCCGGAGATAAGGATTGAGGCGGTGGCCATCAAGAGGGCCATAACGATAATGAGCCTGGACATAGTCAAAACATCCTCACTGTTTCTGTGATGCAGGCGGGGTCTTTGTGTCCAGTTGGGCCGATGATTCATCCATAGGGACTCTGCCCCCCTCGAAATACAAAAGCCCGGTTGCAAAACCAATCGCGAGGCAGGCGGCCAGGGTCCACACATTTTCAAGCCAGGACCTTTGCGGAATGATCTCCAGAATCTCTTGAAGAGGCCGGATGCATTGCTCTTCTGAGAAGACTCTCAAATCCTGCTTGAGCTCCGTCTTAAGATCCACGGAAAAGGCATGAATGGCCTCCACGGTTTCTGTCTTTAGGCGCTTTGTTTCGATATCGAGTGTGGCATTTGATGCTTCAAGGCGGCTTTGAATGTAGTGATCCACCATCGACTCCAGCTGCGTGGATCTCGATTCGATATCGGCGGCGGCCTTTGTCAGGGCCATGGTCGCACTTTCACAGACCCCCTGGATTCTTTCCATCAGGACCGCATCGGAGGCCTTGAGGATTTCGACCAAGGCAAAGATCGGGTCCTCCTTGGAAAGGGGAATCCCGGTTTTAGCAAACACCATCGCGGCCAGGGACTCTCTCTCCGCATCACTTCAAGTTGTCGGTACACCGAATCCCGAATGATCTTGAGTCGTTGGCGTTCGAGAATTGGGATTTCAGGGGAAGCCAGCGCCTCGTCAAAGGTCTGTCGATTTTTAAGGAGGTTACGGACATCGACGCCAAAGGTTTGGTGATTTCGCTTTTGAAGTGAGACGCGACCGGCGAGGGTTGGGCCGTCTTTCCATTTGGGATCGAAGGCTTTACCGTTCGATTCGATCAGGGGGCCGAAGTGTTCGTTCTCCCAGATCACCAGTTTGACGCTTGGGGGAAGGGCGCGCGTCATGGAGTCGAGGGCGTTTTTGGTGTCATCAAACAGATCGCCACCGCCGACCACCGTGTGCACGAAGGTCTGGATCTCCGTGGCTTCAAGAAGCGCAAGAATGCTGTTTTCAATCAGGTAGGCGAGGAGTGGGGAGAAGGTATTGGCTCCGCTATCCACGATGAAGTCGCCTTGAGGGGCCTTCTCAATGATTTCAGAAAGAAGGCCATCGAACTGTCGTTGATCGATGATGCGCGAATCATCCATGACCTTGACCTTTTGGACGCCCAAAGCGCTGTATTGGGCGAAGGTCGCATTCTCCTGATCGATGTCGAAACATCCGGCCAACTTTTCTTGATCACGGATGTATTGAGCGAGGAGGAAGGCAACGAAGGATTTACCGACGCCTCCTTTTCCTTGCAGTACGAAATGTGCAGCCATGTTTATTCTCCTTGATTACGGAATCGTTCCGGGGTGGGGTTATGGGTGAATTTCATGTGGTTTTCGCGCTGTCTGAAGAACTCAATCTTCTCGACGGGCGAGAGCGTTTTAAGCCTTTCTTTTTCCTCCAGAGTTAGGTCACTTTTGTAGGCACTGGGTTTGGGTTCGATGACCGGAGTCGCCCGAATCTCAGAACAAGATTCGGGTGCTGGGTGAAAGAGCCGGGAATTCCCGGTGATGTCGTTTGAAAAAAGAGTCGTTGGGGTGAGGCATCCACCTTGGGTTTTTCTTTTCTTTCGAAACCGGTAGAGCGCACCTCGGAGGGCGTTGGGTGAAAGCTCGATTCCAAAATCGGCCAGGGCCTTTTCGATTGAATCGGGCCTGACGCCGGCCTTAATGGCGGCATCAATCTCCTCGATGTAGTCCCGAAGGCGGGCTGAAACCGGACGAGCTTCTGCCGATCTTGCGAGGTCTTTAAGCACTTTGATGATCTCGTCGCTCACGAAAAGGCGCTCCATTTCCGGGGTGTTGCGGGTGTGTTCGTGTGTGTCATGGCGTGTGAATTGCGGCCGATGTGTGGTTGGCGGTGATTCTGGGTGAATC
>CAYQOJ010000209.1:0-5439 GCA_964419105.1 uncultured Methylococcus sp. | reverse complement strand
GTCTTTGATGCCAAGGTCGATGCCAACCGTATTTGGCGTGACACTCAGCAACGTTAATCGTGTCTTGGTTAATGTTCTGCTCCCAAAATTTCATTCAAACCGCACACATTTCGAAAAAACAGGGCTCAGGAAAAAGCGAGTGACTTTTCCCTCGAAACTGCGTGGCGTGGAATTTGGCGCGCGGATTTAGCCCGCCAGATAAATCAAAGGGCGCCGAAGCGCCCTTTGTTTTCCAAAATTATTGAAGTGGCGACTAATCGCCTCGACCCTGATCAGCAAATCAGGGAAAAGAACCGAAGCAGCATGGCGATAATGAAGTTCTTTCCGGCCATCGTTCACCTCCTCAAGAGTTAGAACAAAAAAATGATGTGCCAGGATGGCTCACCGAAGAAACGAAATCCCTGCCTCTTTTCATTGATGAATCCAAAACAAATCCAACAAGGCATGTGAAATCATGTCGCCACGATAGAGACGGCCATGCCGTGAGTCCAATGCTGATTAGATAAACCAAACATTCATCACGCCAATGAATGAGCGGGCAAAAAATCAGGCACCAGAAAAGGGAGCGTGAGCCCCGCTCCAAAACTAATTTTGGGTGCGAAAGAAACAAAAGGCTCTTTCTGAAGCTTTCTAGCGGGCGAAGAAAAAAGGACCCATTGCGACTGACCGCAAGCGTTGCACTTCCTAGCCTCCCTGGCACTCCGGCCTAAGCCGACCGAAAAACAAAATAAACAGCTCCAATGAGACAGATCCCTGCCCAAAGATAGTCGAGCTTCAACGGCTGCCCCATGTAGATCATCGCAAAAGGGATAAAGACGACAAGCGTGATGACTTCTTGTGTGACTTTAAGCTGAGCCAAACTTAAAACGCCGTAACCAATTCTATTTGCGGGCACCTGAAATAGGTATTCCATTCCGGCAATCCCCCAACTGATCAAGGCCGCCATCCACCAAGGCTTTTCACTCAGGTTTCTGAGATGGCCATACCATGCAAAAGTCATAAACACATTTGAGAGAATCAAAAGCCCCGAAAAACGGGCCAAGACCCATGCGTTTTCAATAACCACTCTGCGCCTCAAGAAAGAATAAATAGCTGCGCTGGGGCATGGACACCTCGTAGGGTATCCCATCAATTCGAAGATTTGGCTTGATCCCGACTTTTCAGGACCTCAGCGACGATCTCGTCAGCGGTTTTCTGGATGTCTTGAACCGTCGCCTTCTTTTCCATATGGAATTTCGCAGCCATGACATATGGATTGAAACCGCCGGGTTTCATTCCCGCCTCCTTGTTGGTTCCAAAGATCAAGAACGGCTGGTTCGGGTTTTTACTCGAGAGATCGGCAACTTCAACCTGCGCCTCCATCTGCGTTGCACCCAAGCCAAAACCCAACGCTGCCCGCTGAGCGCGGTTGCCTTCGTCAACCTCGACAAAATGCCCTCTCACCAGCCACCCATCACGGGGAATTTCACTCGCAGCCAGAGGGAGCCTCTCCGCAGGAACCCCTCTTTTGCTAAATCCCGAGATCAAGCTTTCGGACATAGCCAGAGTGATTTGAGGGACCTGATCCTCGGCTGTTCCTGAGATCGAACCACGCGACATTCGCTGATTCAGTCGACCCAGAATACCGCCAGATCCAGAAACCTGATCCGTCAACCCACCCACACCGGAGTCGGTTTTAAGGTCGCTAACATCCAACTTAAAGTCTTGGACATAAATCTTAGACGGGCCTTCAACCGGGGCAAAATTACGTTTTTCATTTGTCACATTAACGCCCCCGATTAACGACTTGGTCGAGGACTTACCTGAAAGGCTGCAGCCGCCCAAAACCAGAAGTGCTAAATACGGGAGAACCCATAGGAATAGAGCGTATGGCTTTTGGAATTTGAATTGAAACAACATCCTGAACTCTCCATGACGAAAGGCGCCTTTTTTAGTTGCAGAAACCTTACTGCAAGTCGCCATCGAGGCTCAAGACCATAAGCCCCTAATCTACCCTCTTCACTTGTATAGACTTAAGGTCGGTCACTAACGCGAAGACCGCGGCTGGCCATGGGTTCACTTTTCGCTGGAGCATCGAATGAGCAGCACACTTCCGGAAATCACCCCCCGCTTTCGCCTCTTTATTGTCAACACAGGCTGGCAATCAGAAGCCAGCGAAGTGCTTGAAGAAAATCTGGAAAACTTCAAGTCACTCATGGGTTCTATTCCCGTTTATGCCTTAAGCAAAGAGCAATCCCGGCAGGTTCTTCTTTCGGATCCTGACCGTGTGGGGACAGATCCTTGTCTGCTGCTCATTGATCAACGCGCCTCTGGGGGGCAGGGCGCCAATGGCTATCATGGCTTCAGACTTTCCTTGGGACGAGCAACCAATAAGAGCGAGGCACTTGAGATCTTTCAGACCTTTACCCGCTTCATTGTGACCCACATGTCGTCAACTGATATCGAGCGTCAAGTTCGAAAGCGACTCCAGAAAGAAGGCTTCCAGAGCGCCTTCGAAGTCCTAAAGAACGTTGTTTAATTCATTCTTTGAGACGCACCGATGAATCAGCAAGTAACTAATGCACTCACAGCGATTGCCGGGCTCTTTATCTTGACGTGGGTCGGGTTTGAGGTGTCACGTCGACGCCACAAGTTACGCGAACTATTCGACGTTCTCGACAAGGGGGATCGGAATCTCACCCTACAACTCGAAAAACTAGTCCAAGAAAAGAAAATCAGGCCCCTTTAATGCAAAGCTCGGACACTCCGGCGCCAATTCCAAGAGAGGCTAATCAATTCGAGCGACCAATCCATTCATCACCCAGAGAATGAAACTGCCGATCCTGATCTTGACGCACATTAGGTCTTAACACTATTTAGGCCAATCCAACATTTCTTAAATGGCGAGACTCCTAAAGCAAGCGCGCTTAAATAACTGAGCCAATCCCGGCTAAGATAGGGATGGTGACTATTTTGCAATGTCAGCAATATAAAAAATGCACACCCCACATCGAAATCGCTGGTTAATTGCCCTTGCGAGCGTCGGCATCCACATCTGTATTGGGTCGGTCTACGCATGGAGCGTTTTTTCCAAGCCTCTACAGTCCGCATTCGGCTGGAACCTCAAAGAAACCAACTTCACCTTTGGCCTTGCGATCTTTACCTTGGGCATATCGGCCGCGATCATGGGTCATGTTGTCGAGCGAAATGGGCCGCGTTTTAGCGGTTTCATCTCCACTTTCTTCTGGTGTCTGGGACTTATTGGATCTGGGCTCGCCGTATCCGAAAATCCTGCTGTAATCGAATATCGTCTCCCCCTCCTGTATCTGTCATACGGCATCTTGGGAGGAATTGGTCTTGGCACGGGCTATGTCACTCCCGTTTCGACATTGATCAAGTGGTTTCCAGATAGACGAGGACTTGCAACCGGCATGGCCATCATGGGGTTTGGTTTCGCATCTTTCCTCGGCGCCCCAATCATTAGCGAGCTTATTGGACGAATAGGTCTTTCTCACACCTTCTATGCATTATCGGGCGTGTACCTATTGGTCATGTCGATCTCAGCGTTTTACTTGGCGCCACCGCCTAAAGGTTGGTCACCAGTCAAAGCTCACGCAAGGGCTCATAAGAGAAAGCAAGTATTAGTGGATCTGATGCCGATGGATGCGAATCAGGCTGTTCGCACCATGCCGTTTTATGGCCTCTGGATAATGATGTTCATCAACATTACCTGTGGTATCGCTGTCATTTCTGTCGCGTCCCCCATGCTTCAAGAGATGACCGGCATCACGGCACTGATGGCAGCAGCTATTGTGGGATTAAATGGACTCTTCAATGGACTTGGACGAATCAGTTGGGCAACGATTTCGGATTGGATCGGACGTCCCGCAACATACGTCTTGTTCTTCGCTCTTGAGATCGGTTGCTTTCTGGCGCTACCTAACATTACCGATATCTTGATATTTCAGGTCGTTCTCTACTTAGTAATGACCTGCTATGGAGGTGGTTTTGCAACGCTGCCTGCATACATAGGTGACATTTTTGGTACTCGACAGGTCAGCGCGATCCATGGGTACGTTCTGACAGCGTGGGCACTAGCTGGCATTTCCGGCTCATCACTTGCTGCCTTTATTCGAGAATCCACAGGAAGCTACAGCACCATGCTACAAATCTTCTCTGGGATTTTCGTCTTAGCACTAATCGTTTCCCTGCTCATGCTGGCCTTTGTCCGGAAAAAACGTCTTCTAAACATCTCACAGCATCCGCCCGCATTATCAGCCTAACCTTCGAGGATCTTTCTATGACGACGACTGACAAAAGCCTTCTGCTGAATGATGCTTTGAGTTACGCATCATCCGCGCTCAGCGATTTGACGACCATCGTGGGGACAGGATCGTTAACTGATAACGCAACGCTCTCAAGAATTGAACGCGACCTTCGAGATGCTACCGATCTTGTTCGACAGAGCTACAGGACAGATGAGATTGGTGAAGTTGAAACAGAAGCGGGCGACGACATCTAAATCTAAGCCAATTCAATTTCAGTAACCATCGAAAATCGCCTCTACCGTAACGCTGAACAAGCTCGAACAGAATCAAAGAGTGCTACGCCAGCTTCGGAAGCGAAAGCTCAAGCCAGAGAGACAGAAAATCCAAAGGATAGATAGACCAAGGCATGCTACGACCGATCTGTAGCACGGTGGGACTTGGTGGTGTATAGGTCTTCGAACATAAAAATAGTTGGGACCGCCAGAGTGCTCAATGGCCTCTTCACATGGTTGCTTTGATTCGCATTGAGAGTATGGTGGTTTGCGGCGGGACCACAGAGTCCATGCCCTTGCGGTGAAATTTCAATTATTGACCAGAACCCTTGGAGTGAAAGATGGCGAACAGACTGAAGTTTTTTGGTTGGCTGTCCGCACTTTTATTCATGTCGCAGTCATCTCTTGCTGCCAAACCCGCATCCTCGTGCTGGGACCCCAATGACCCTAACTACAAATCGACGGCTAGCAGAGGTCAGGGTTCAGAGATTGTTGACCTCTCTGGTGTTGGAAAAGACTATAAAGGCTATCTGAAGGTTTATATCGATGCTGAGCCTAATCCGATCCCTCCAGAGTCCCTCTCGTCATATGCTGTTGCGGGCTGGATTCCGAATTCACCAAGGCATGCGATTTTTAATTACACGAACACAGTAGGCAGCCCAAGCGCCCCAGCAGGTCCGCTTACTCCTTACACAGATCCCTATGGCTATACATGGGGATTTATCGCTCAAGTTCAAAATGTAATGTGGCCTTTTGATCCAGCTGATTACCCACAGCTCGATCCCCCTCCAAGCTCAGGGTGGGAAGCGGCGGCCCTTGCCGGAAGTGCCGTTCCAAAGGGGGTAGTAATGTATACCTACAATAACAAGAATCAAACCACCGTTTTCACGGCAAGAGATCCCGAAACAAACCAGCGAATT
>CAYQOJ010000208.1:0-5490 GCA_964419105.1 uncultured Methylococcus sp. | reverse complement strand
GATCGAATCCATGGATCCTGTTGCAAGTGCGAGTGTTGCTGCTGCAGCAAGTGTGGCGCTATGAGCTTCAGTGATAGTGACTTTCGCCTGAAGTAGTTGTATTTCAGAGGTCAGTACGTCAGTGATTGAACCGGCACCACTCTTGTACGCCGTTAGCGCGCCATCAAAGGTCAGTTCCGATGCTTTAACCATTTTGGAGGCGGCATCGTAAGTAGAGATGCCTGTTTCCAGAGTGTTTTGCGCAATCACTATCTCCTTCACAGCCATGTTTCGTTTTTGAGTGAGATTAAGGCTTGCCTTCTCCGCCTTGGCATAGGTCTGACCCAATACCGCGCTCTTGGTGCCGCCGTCATACAGAGACATTGTGATCCCGCCAAAGACCGTGGCGCCAAATCCGCTGTTGCCAAAATTTCCGATCGAGGATTGACTGCCGATACTGGGGATTTGCGTCAGATAGAGACCTCCACTGGAATAGGCGCCTGTACCGGATATAAAAACCTTGGGCAGAAAGTCAGCCTCTGCAGCTTCGTTGGCCGCTTTTGCTGCTTTCTCCTCAGCGTAAGCCGCGAGGATATCCGGTCGTCTCGACAGTGCATCAGCAATGATGTTGTCGACAGCCGTATTCATCGATACATCAAATTTGCGGGTCGTTATATCCTCGATACTCAACTTCGTCATGGGTGAGATCCCAATGGCAGTCAGGAGAGCCTGATAGCTGTTTTTTGCAGCCCCTTGTGACTGAACGAGATTGAGCTTTGCTTGTGCGGTGCCGTGTTCTGCTTTTGCAGCGTCGATTGACGTACCAACACCTTGATGTAACCGTTCATTGCTAACTTCCTGAACCGCTGTTGCATTCTTCAAGGACTGCTCTGCGAGCTTGACGCGTGCTTCTGCTGCGGAATGGGCATAAAAGGCCACGCTAACCGCATGAATGAGTTCTTGATGTGCTGCATTAAAGCTGACATTTGCAACTACCGTGGCCTGATCGGCAGCTTCAACTAAGGCGTCACGCTGACCAAAGTCAAAAAGGAGCCAGTTGAGCGATAAAGAAGTAATGACACCATCGCCTTGGGTGCCATTGTTTGCGCTGAGGGAGGGGCCTGACAGTTTGACTTGATAAGACTGATGGCCCCCAACTGCTGCAGCAGTGAGTCTCGGGAGATAAGCGCTACGTGCAATTCCCGCTGCAAGAGCGACTTCTCTTGCCGTGTTCCATGCCATCGCGGTTAGGGGATTATGAGATTCAGCAAGATCAATCAACTCTAGGAGTGAGTAGTCATGATTTGCATTGATCTCAGGTGTATGACCCAAATCTAACGGGTTTGAAGACTTAGGCAGCGTGTAAGACTTGTCACGATCAATTTGGTCAGAAATGGATTCGCCAGGTTGAATGTTGCCTGCAGAATCGGTTTTTGGTCTCCAAGGTTTATTGGCAACCGGAGGTGCAAGATCCAGCGAACTTGTTGCGCAACCCTGCGCAAAAGCTGTGAAGACCAGAAAGGTCATGATGATCTTAGGCATTAGATTCAGATTTGGTGAGTGGGTGAATCTGTGTGACTAGCTGATCCAGCTTTCGAAATACAGGAAGGTCAATGGGGGATTTTCGTTCATTCTCTGTCGTGTTTCTTGAAGTCATTGATTGGCTACCTAATGTGAAAGCCAGGTTTCGATGGAATCTCTCTGTTGCTTCAGAGTATTCCGATCTGTGCCCTTTGTAAGAGAGCATGCCCGAGGCCACCACTAACCCGGTATCAATCATCGCTTCTCGAAGCGCTATTTCCTGTAATTGTGGCCTTATCCCTGCGGGTTCCATTCGGGCTAATGCCAGATCGGCACGAACCTTATTGGCCCCTGAGTAGAAATGACTCGCAGAACTTTCATCCAGTGTCGCCAAGGATTTGAAAAATTCAAGAAGACTTTTATCCAGGCTGCAACCGATACTCACCGGCCACAGTTCCGTTAAAAAGATATAGGCAACAAAATTTCCAACTAGAACTCCGATGACACGATCTCTGGCGATAGATAGATCAAATTCCGGCGAATTGCCTTGCAGAACGCAGAGGTAGAAGGCAAAAGCGATTTGGAAGCCGGCATAGCTGATGTTTGCCCCCCCAGCGGAGACCCATCCCGCCAGAAGCGTCCCTGTAAAAACGATCGTGATCAGTGATTCGATGCTCGTTGCATAGGGAATGAGTCCAATCATCACGGTCACACCGAGGGTGGCACCCAATAGGCACCCGGCAATTCTCAGACGTAGTTTCGCGACGGATTCTGCAGCAGTTCCAAGGGAGACGATGTAGCAGGTGATGAAGCAGGTATGTATGCCCGGCCAATCCATCAAACTGTAGAGGAAATAACAAGTCATCGCAGCGCCGGTGGTTTTGAGGGCGTAATGAATGTGAGCAGAATTGCTGAATGCATCTGGCAGAAAAAAACCAGAAGGCTCGCTAGTTTTGGTCAGATGATCCGATTGACGGGTTGGGAGGTTGAATTCGTTCAGACAGCGCGAGAGTCCCTTGGCTAAGGAGCCTAATTTTTCATCAGACTTAAGGTTCTTTAATTGTTGAGGCAGGGCGATTGATCGCAACGGCTGCTTACTATGGAGTTCGCTATGTAACGCATCAATCAATTCTTCGATGGGGGTTCGGAGCAGAGGTGTGACGGCGTCTTCAGGGTGTATCAACAAAAATGTGAGTATTTCAAAGCTTATCCTTGAAAGGCTTCGTAACCTCTCGATTTCAGGGTTGGGGGCTGTATGCTCAATCGCAGTAAGCTTCAGCCATTTATTGATCCCCTCATTTCCCTCAAGCACTAACTTCTTTAAGTGTTTCTGAAGTTCAGGATCATTGGTTGCGAGAAAATCTTTGGCTATATTGAGGCGATCCTCAATTTTTCGGCGAGCAAAGGCAACAGGTGCCGGACCAATAAGAAGGTTCAAGACGAGTGATACCACCACGGGCATGGCAACAAAGAGCCATGCGTAAAGAAGGCCGCGGACGGCAGCCTCACCAACGGGGGCGGACCCCAAAAGGTCCAGGCTAAATCCAGTAATGAGTGCGAGAGTAGCTGCAACTGGCTTGAGTTTGCTCGCAGATCCGAGAAAAAGAAGACCAATCGACAACACAACTATGGTGATGACTCTCCAGAACGGTGAATCAATAACCCAAGTGGCCAAAAACAGAATTCCGCCAATGACGACTGTGATCAATGCGATCATGATCACCTGAGTCAGAATGCTGGAGACGCGATCTTGCTTGTTCATGAAGAAAAGCAGGTAGACCGTCAAAGCGGGTTCTGGCGTCTGGAAGTACATCACGAGGTAGGTGGTCAAACCTGCAGCGATGGCTAACCGCAAGGCAAACTCACTTCGTTCAATCGAAACTAACCAAGGGGGCCGAAGAGCCTTCATGGGACTTTTGAATTCTTCAGTTTTTACAGGCGGCACCGCTTTTGATTTGAACGACTGCGCTTGCGCCCAAACGCATCAGTTCTTCTGGTGGCTCATTCAGAAGAATGCGCACTGGAAATCGTTGGGCCACACGCACCCAGTTCAGTGATTTTTCTACCCATGGGGCTGATTTCGGCACGTTGATCCGATCCGTATCCATAACGCCCCAACCAATCCCATCCACGATCCCTCGAATGGATCGACTGCGATCAATCATGGTGTAAACCGTTGCACAGTCCCCCTCATGTATGTTCGGAAGATCGGATTCACGAAAATTGGCCACGGCATGCCAGGCTTCAGTGGAAATAAGCGTGAAAAGGGCTTGGGAGGGAACGATCATTTCTCCTTCTAGGATTGAGAGACCGACAATACGGCCATCCTGAGATGCATAGACTTCCGTATCTCTTAGCGCTTTTTGAGCTATGACGAGAGCGGCTTCCGCAGCTTTAACCGCAGCGGCAGCCCCTTGGTCATTCCCAATATTGAACTCAGCCGCCGCACGTTGACTCTTTGCCTGTTCCAGTGACGTCTCGGCATCCCTTTGGGTGCTCTGGGCTTGATCGAACTCCTGAGCGGGGACGTACGCCTTTCCTGCAAGTGGTTTTAATCGTTCCGTTGTTCTCTGCGTTAGCGCATAGTTAGTCATCGCTCTTTTTTGTTGATCTGCGGCAACTTTTGCGTTGAGCCTTTCTGACGCCACTACTCGGCGCCTTGTATCAAGTGCAGCTAGTGCGATCTCAAGATTTGCTTGGGCTTGCTCCGCGGCCAGTCTGTAGTTCTCTGGATCTAGCCTAAAAAGAAGATCCCCCTTTTTCACCTTTGCGTTTTCCTCAACCTTTAGCTCAAGCAACCGTCCACTCACAGTGGATGCAATGTGAACAACTTCCGCATCTATGGATGCATCATCTGAAGAAGGATGTCGTGCCAGATAACGGGAAATAAAGAGTCCCAAAAGCAAGGCTGATCCAATGATGAGGAGTGATGTAATCTGCGGTTTTGTCATGGGCGAGAATGACGCTCAAATCAGCCAAAGTAGCGCAGCCAGCCCAAATCCAAGCGAACTGCAAAGAAAGAGTTGATATGGAAGGCGCTGGTGTAATTGCGTCTTGATCATTAAAACGCGCGCCATAACCGAAAACACGACACCCAGAACACCGTACAGGAGCCAATCGGGAAAATAGGCCCCGAATAGTTCACGTGTTGGCGCCTCATTAGTTGCACACGATGTCAGAAAAAGAGGAGCGAGGGCTAGGAGAATTAGTCGCATCGATTCTGATAGCGTTGATGTTTGAAGAGCCGAGTTTTAGCGAACGATTATCCATAATCAAGACAAATCCCGGGTGCTGATTTTAGAGGAAATCGCCCGATTGATCGCGCTAATGATTGGCCCTTAGATCCTGGCTTGTAGGCTCAAGTATAAGAGCCTCGCAGAGTTAGCACCGTAATTCCTGCAGCCAAAGAGTTGGTTTACGGCGGTCTGAACCGCCCCGGGTTTGCCGGAGGCTCGACTGTGATTCATACAGTGACCATCAAGGCTAAACTTCTAACCTCGAGTGAAGTGTGGGGCACGTTTTCCAACGTTGAGGGGCGAGGCATGCTCGGTCGGAAGAGGGCGAGTTGACGCTTTAGCTGATCAATATCAGATCATGGACAGAATAAGTTCGAATTGGCCGGCTATGCCAATAATCTCTGGAGGAGAGTGAAATGCCTACTCGTAATGTTGTGCTTACCGACCATCAAGTTGATCTCGTGGAACAGCTGGGCCGATACGAAAATGCGAGCTAGGTCCTTAGGGAAGGGCTTCGGCACGTTGAAAAGCGAGAAGTAGAGGAGGCTTCCCGTCTGGAGGCGTTACGATCAGCGGTGAAAATTGGAATTGATGACATGGGAGCGGGTCGTTTCAAGACCTTTGGCTCCACAGAAGCGCTCAGAAGCCACGTCAAGTCTCTTACGGCCAAGGTGATATCAGAGGTATGAGTCAATTTCGGCAGATTCGCCTAACCGATCAAGCGTAACTGGGCTTGATTGCCATTTCAGGCTTG
>CAYQOJ010000207.1:0-5559 GCA_964419105.1 uncultured Methylococcus sp. | reverse complement strand
CAGGGATATATTTATTCAAATGATAATGGATTAAACTTTTTACAAGATGGTAGCGGTTCTATACGTTTTGGCGCTGGTGGTTCAAGTACAGCACAATTAACAATTACTAGCTTAGGACGCTTTCTTTTTGGTACTACAACAGACGCCGGATTTTTGGCAGATATTAACGGAAATTTACGCGTTGCAACAGATATTTTTGCTGGAACAAATGCAACCGGAGGGGTTACGGTAGGGGCAACATCCGGAAGCGGCGCGTTTTTTATTCGTGGTTTTACAGGATCGTTAAACGTTGGTATTGAAAAAGTGGCGGCAAATAATACGCCGTTTGAATTTTATCAGCGAGGACAAAACGCAAACGCGTATTCATTTAGATTTTCATATACCGATAACAACGCAAGACCGATGGGCGTTGGTTCCGGTAATAGTGTCGATAATTTACGTTTAATTGTAGGTTTTGGTCTGCCAAACGACAATAATATAACTGGAAATGTTTTGGCATTAAGACCGGTTTATGATCAAACCGGATCAACACGTACCGGTACAATTTTAAGGGGTATTTATTACAATCCTACCTTAACAAATTTGACCGGAGTATCTCAACATATCGCTTTGCAAACGGATGTTGGTAACGTAGATCATTACGATAGATTAGACCTTACAACTTCCGATTTTTCAAGCCGGAACGCATGGACATTACACGCTAGATTACGCCAAACGCTTACAGCTGGTGCAGATCAATTTGGCGCCGGTTATTACGTGGGCGGATTGCATATCCGCGAAATAAGCGCATCAGGCGCCAATACATACGGAAATGCGACAATTAACGCAGGGGGTGCTTCAACAATGCAAATTGATTTTACAGGCGCCGGAACGCTTACTGCTAGTCAGTCAGGATTGCGCGCGTTTGCTGGGCATCAGATATTCAATACCTTTGGTGGATCCGCCAGCGGAACTATCACGCATTTTGCAGGCATGCAAATACTAGGTTTGTATAACCGAAATAGCGGCGTTATAACGCCTACTATTACCAACGCTTACGGTTTGGTAATTAATAATCTCAATGATTATTCTCATACTTTTACGCTTACAAACCGTTGGGGATTGTACCAAACAGGCGCCAGCGACAATAATTATTTAGCTGGAAAATTGGTAGTTGGTACTACAACGGTAACGGCCAGGCAGGTGCATATAAATGGTGATTTGGAATTAACTACCACGCTTTCCGGTACAGCTGGAAGCATAAGCGGCCAGCACTTAAATATTTGGCTTAATGGGAATCAGTATAAAATAGAATTACGAAATCCATAAAATAAAAATCATGTATAACATTCAGCCTCTTACAATTTGGGTAAACGGAAAAAATCAAACCGTAACAAAATTTAATACTTATTCTGTAGAAGATAACCTACAAACAGGTAATACAGGAATTGCAAAATTTTGCTGGTTGCTGGGCATACCTGTATTTGATGAAAACAATAACGAAAGCGGCGTAAATTGGATTGCATCAGGAAACGTAACAATGCAGGGCGAAGATTACGCCAATTGGAACGGATCCAACGCGTATGCAATTGATTATGTTGCAACACAGATTGGCGTATCTTTAATCGGCAATCAGGGCATGATTGCTGTCGTTCCACAATTAAAAACAGTATCACACTTAAAACAATAAAACAATGAATCCAGAAAGCGCGCTTAACATTTTGCATCAGGCTATTAACGCGGCAATTGCCAGCGGAGTGTATAAAAATACAAGTGAAGTTGGTGCAATCATTCAAAGTTTGCAGATTATTGATGAAACATTAAAAGAAAAAAAAAATGATGAAAAAATTATTCAAAAACATTAAGACTACATTGTTAGGATCCTTTACCGGATTGCCTATAATAATTGAAGGCGCCAGCCGCAAAGATCCTATTACTATTATTACAGGTTTAGGCCTGTTTTTAACAGGTTTATTTGCGAAGGATGCAGACGATAAAGATCACCAAAATGAAGTCGAATAAATTTGTAATTCCGGCGCTTATTGGTGCCGGAATTGTTTTTTTAATTGCAAAGCGTATGAATCTAACATCATTAATTGCGCGGTTTGAAGGTTTGGAATTACGGGCATATCAAGATCAGGCCGGAGTTTGGACTATTGGCTATGGTAGTACGTTCAATCCCTTTACAAATAGAAAAGTACAGCAAGGTGATACAATTACTAAGGAAGAGGCGCTACGCTGGCTGGAAGAACATATAAAATTTTTTAGAGGCAATGTTGTACGATTGCTTAAGGTGACTCAATCACAGAATCAAATATCTGCATTAACTAGCCTAGCGTATAATATTGGAATTGGTGCCTTTCAGCGTTCAACGCTTTTAAGATTGCTCAATTCTGGGGCGCCAGCTGCTCAGGTAGCTGATCAGTTTTTACGCTGGAATAGAATAAAGGGAGAAATATCCAGAGGCTTAACAAATAGGCGCCAATTGGAAAAAGATTTGTACCTTTCATAAGTTCCATAAGCAATGGCACAATTATAATGTGTTGGGATTGAATATCCGGTCTGTTTCTACAGGTCGGATTTTTTTTATAAAAAATTTGGCGGTATGGTATTTTCCACTATCTTAGCGCTAACAATAAACAATTCTTAAAGCTAAAAACAGATTAAAAATGCCTACAAAGCGCGTTTCTATTCAGGATTTTACTTTTACATTTATTAGAAGGGATTTATACCTTGTTTGCTATACTTCGCCAGCTACAGGCAGAAAATGGCACAAGGATATTACAGATATGCGGTTAATTACTGATACCTGTTATCATTATAGAACGCTGGGGAAAAATCCTGCTCAAAAAGATCTGCAATTGCTTAAGCGCCTGGTTAAATCCGGCGCCAATAATCTGTAATCAATTCAATTTTATATTATGGTTCCAACAATTGAAAATCTGATCCATTTTGATCAATGGTGTGTATCATTTATTAATGATCACAGGCAATATTTTAATGAAGATTCAGCACAAGCGGCAATAGATTATTTTATTGATTGTATTAATGTAGGTGCTTTTATTTTAGACAATCAGCAAATAATGAGATTTCAAATAGTTGCAAGGGGATTGTATCAGCAGGGATTTTGGGCGCACGCTGGTATGTTAAAAGATATTAAATCAGATACAGAATGAGGCACATCACCAAAAATGATATGAAAATGTTATCTGCCATGTTTCTTATAGCGGTGGCAATAATCACAGCGTTCATTTTATTATTCACTACAAATAACTAATCATGGACATTTTATTGTACAATATCAATTTAAGCAAGCTAAATAAGGATCAATTGTATAAAACAGATAAAGGGATCTATTTAAGCGGTGCTATTATAATTCGTGATGAGGTTGACCAATATGGAAACGCCGCGTTTATTACGCAGGATATAAAGGACAAAAAAGATGGCGAGAAAAATCCGATTATTGGAAACGCCAAATTGATTAAAAATGATCCCCAGCAGGTAACTGAATCAGATAAAACAGATCTTCCATTTTAAACAATAAAAACAAAAAACAATGAACAGCAACAGCACGCAACCAGCGTTTCCAATTTTTCCTGTACAAGATAAGTTTGGACAAATTCAATGGGCATCAGGACAAAGCAAAGTTGAATATTTAGCCGCTCAATTATTTGTAGAATTATTCAAAGAAGTACGGTATAAACATGAATCAGGAATGTATAAAGATGATACAGAATTGAATGAAGAATTGCAAAGCGCTATACAATCCGCTTATATTACAGCAAATCTTTTTTATTCCGTTCAAATCGAAATTAAACCGGAATTGACAAAAGTATGAATCAGCAAATCCGAGAAAAACTAAATAGCCGCGCCGCAAAGCGCGGTTTTTTAATGCCGCCGGAAACTGTACTTTTTACTATTCAAAAAAAGCCTATTGGATCTTTGCAAAATATTGTGTGTTTTCAGGGTATGCCAAAACAGGGCAAAAGCCTGTTTATTACATCAGCCATTGCCAGCGCCTTTACGCCTTATTCCATATTTGATATGAAATTAAATCTGCCAGCAGACAGGCCGCGCGTATGTTATATTGATACAGAAAGCAGCGAATACGATTTTTATAGGGTGCTGGATCGGATCAGGAAACAAACATTGTTGGAAAGCTTACCTGTTAATTTTGACGCCTATTTAATGCGCGAAGATTCGCCAGCGGATATTTTAGCAATGATCGTAAGTTATTTAGACAATACGCCGCAATGTAGCTGTATTGTGATTGATGGAATACTAGATTTGTTATCTGATTTTAATAATGTGGAACAAAGTTTCTATTTAATACAATGGCTTAAATTAGTAACCAAAAAGTATAATATTTTAGTGCTTTGCGTTCTGCATTTAGGAAAAAAAGAAGGTTTATCGCTCGGGCATATTGGCAGCTTTTTAGATCGTAAATCTCAATCAGTTTTAAAAATCACTAAAAACAAAAAAGAAAATACTATAGATATGGAAAGTACGTTTTTGCGAAGTACAGACGATATAGATACCGTATCGGTAACTTATCAAAATGGTATGTTTATACAGGTAGCCGGATCGGTGGCGCCGGATCCGGTGGCAATGGATCAGGAATTTATTGATACTAATTTTAAAGTTTATGTAGCTTATCAGGCAGCAGTAAATAAAACAGCTGAATATATAAGCAAATCACAAACCAGCGCAAAGATGAAATTAAAAAAATGGGTTGAAGCTGGAAAATTAGTAAAGGATAAAAACGGATTTATAAAATTTTAAGCAATGGAAAATATAAATGATTTTTTAGATAAGCACAAAGCGCCAGCAAATTTTAAAATATGGGCGAAAGATAAAACAATTGATGAAATAGTAAATTATTGCGAAAACGGATTTTGGCTTTTATGGCTGGCAATAAGATTAAATATTGAAAACAGAAAAATAGTATTAGCAACATCACATTGTATTGAATTGATCAAAAATATTATACATGATCAAATATTTTTAGAAACAATTGAATATTCAAAAAAGTATGGCAATAATGAAATATCTAAAATAACACTAGGAAAAAAATATATTTCAGCTTATAGATTAGCAAATGAAATATGTACTAACAATTTAGGATATACAATTCATACAGGTATAGCCAGCGCGGTTTGTTGCCTTGCATTTTCTGCATTCGATTACAATTATAATTTATACGCTTATAGGTTTATAGGTAGAAAAAATTGGAAACATAGAGAAGGCCGGACAGATCACGCGCTTTATGCTTTAAAATATGCGGAATTAGTATACATAAATAGTAATAAATTATTTAAAGCAGATCAAATAAGAAAATATCAGCAATTCACAGCTGAAATAATTAAAAAAGAAATAGGTACTGAAATAATAAAAAAAGATCCAAAACAAATTTCTTAATATTAAACCTAAAAAAAGCAATGAAAAAATTCCAGCCTTATTTAATTGTTGCAATTATTTATTTTTTATGTGTTTTATACATTTTTGATAATGGTATATACAATACCAAAAAATCAGATAGAGCAATGATAATATTAGGTCTTATTTTTTTTGAATTGATTG
>CAYQOJ010000206.1:0-5562 GCA_964419105.1 uncultured Methylococcus sp. | reverse complement strand
GGTGGACCATTCCACAACGCTGGACTGGGACGCCCTGCGTGAGAGGGTAAGAAGCGTCGGTATGCGCAACAGCAACACCATGGCGATTGCACCAACGGCGACCATCTCCAATATTTGCGGAGTCTCCCAATCGATTGAGCAGACTTACAAGAATCTGTTTGTGAAATCGAACCTTTCAGGCGAATTCACCGTGGTTAACCCCTATCTGGTGGCTGAACTCAAGAGGTACGACTTGTGGGACGCCGTCATGATCAACGATCTCAAGTATTTTGATGGCAGCCTGCAACGCATTGAGCGGGTTCCAGAGGAGATCAAGCTGCGTTATGCCACCGCATTTGAGTTGGATGTGCGCTGGCTGATCGAAGCTGCTTCAAGACGTCAAAAATGGATCGATCAGGCCCAGTCGCTGAATCTTTATCTGGCTGAGCCTTCAGGAAAGAAGCTGGATTCACTGTATAAATTTGCCTGGCTCCGTGGCCTTAAGACCACCTACTACCTCCGGACGATGGGTGCGACCCACGTCGAGAAGAGCACGGCATTCGACGGCAAGCTCAATGCCGTCAAAAGCGAGGCGGGCGGAGCCGTTTCGCTTGCTGCGATGGAGGTCGCCTCAAGCGATCTCCGGGTTGAACCGGGACCCAAGCTCTGTTCAATCGACGATCCGACCTGTGAGGCTTGCCAGTAAGCCTTGAGGGCGGGAGTCCGGCAACCGGGGGGGAGCTGGGCTCAACAGGTGTTGGCTTGGACTTGATGGCCTTTGGCCACATCGGCGCCGAATTCGCAATGGGTTCGGCGTTTTCTTTTCTTGGCGTTGGCGCGGAGTTTTCGCAGTCAAGGCCGAAGACGGATAGAATAACGGGGTCGCCTTGCTGCGTCTTTCACGTCGCAAGGGCTTTGCTCCGAGTATTTATTCCGGATGCAAGGGCAGGGTGGCTCGATGACTCTCTTGAGCGTCAATGGAAAGGCCCAATTTTCGAGTTGCATGCAAACCCCCTCCAAGAAATTTATAGTCGGTGGAAGTCAGCTCAAGAAGCTGCGTAACGCCCTCGCCGTGATTCATTGTCGGCGACTGCTCGCGACCTTCCAGAAAGAAGCGGAAGGGACGATTTCCCATGACCAGGCCAAGCGCGTCACCTACCTGACGGAGCTTTTTTCAAGAATCCATCGCGAAATTTTCGAGGACTGGAAAGAGCAGGCCATTACCCAGGACCGTCCCGGCACCATGGCCAGCGCGGATGATCGGAAGTTGTTCCGTGAAACGATCGAAAGCCTCGTTCTTTATGACGACAAGAATCAGGACACGGCGATTTTCGACAACAACGGTTTTGTCATCAAAACCGAGAATATTGCTGATCGTTTGGCGCGTTTTTACCACGCGATGCGCGCGATCAAGCCCTTTGGATATGGCAATAAACTCACGCTGGATTTCTTCATGATTGCCTTGAGCAATCTTCCGGCGTTTAGCAGCGTGTATGAGCGGGGCATCGATTTTCGCCGGCTCGAACCTTTGGATGCCGATATCCTCCATGATTCCAAAAGTTCCTTGGAAGAGGTTCGCCAAGCTTTCGTTCATGCCATGGATCCCTCGAGGACTCGTTGCCTCCTGAACAAGGCGAATGGATATGGGGTTTGGCCTGAACAGAAGGCCTTCGTATTTGGTATGCCTTTTCTTCGGCATCGAACGGCAGAGGGGCTGGATTGCCTTGTCACTGTCAATGGGGGGCTGGTTCCACTCTCGAGCCTTCATGAGGATCAGATTCCTCTCGGTGTGCACTTTGCTGACTACCCGCTGTCTCTCACCGAGAACGTGGTTGGCTATCTTCCAGGAACCGAAAGCCTGAGAGGGAAAGCCTACATCGATGGCATCCCGATCGGGCCCAATGGGCAGGCGCCGCTATTCTGTCTTGACGTCAATATTCTGACGGGGCTTCGCTCACCCAGTCATACCGAGTTTGTGGAACTCGTGAAAGAGACCTTGGGTGAAAAAACCCCGATTTTTGATCTGGCCAACAATGCAGGACTTCGCGACCAACTGATCCTTGCGGCCGAAGGCGATGAGCGACTTCGGCGTGGGGTCGAAATTGCCTATGACCATCTGAGTGCGATCGCCAGTAAGCTGGATCGCATCAAGCTGGGCATATTTGCTGACAAGACCCCCGTGGATCTGCCTTCGCTCTTTCTGTGCATGGGTGGAGCAGGCGCAGGAAAAACTGCGGTCGAAGAGATTGCCCGCGCTGAGTGCGGGGATAACTTTGTGATTGCTAGCCTTGATGAGTTCAGGAAGCAAAGCGATCTCTATCTGGTGATGACGGCGGCCAATCACCACAGTGATGATTACATTTACGTTGAGCCTTTTGCCAATACGCTTCGTGACTGGGTTGCGGCAGAAGCCCGTAATCGCAAGGTCAGCCTGCTTTATGACGGTACCAGCATTCCCTATATTCCGAGGTATTCAGGAATCGTCGAGGCCTTCAAACGGGATGGCTTCAAAACATTGATTGCAGGGATTGACGCCTTCATCGTCAAACCCCGTGGTCGTGAAGAGGAGCTGCCGCGCGTTGCAGCGATTTTGAGCGTCAAGGATCGATTTGAAAGGACCGGCAGGGCGCTGCCTTGGGTTGTTGCGGTTGACAAGCACATCCGTGCCCCGGGGACCTTCTTGGATGCGCTCCAGCATACGGCACTCGATAAATTGTCGCTGTTTGCCAATGACGGCAAGATCGATCGGCATTATCTGGTCGCAGAAACCTTTTCCCTGAGTGCTGATGAAATTGCCGAGCTGCAGTTGACCCAGTGCGAAGGCCGGTTGACGGAAACGTTAGTCCATTTGATGAAAACCCGCGAAAGCTCGACGCTTCGCAATCTTTCTGGAGGGGATGCAAATCGGCTGGACGAGCTTTTTGCTCGAATTCCGCACTGGGGTGAGGGAAATGTCGGCTATCTGGTCTACAGCTATCGCAACGCGCATCGGGTTTTGGTGATTTACAACCTGAGGCGCATGGTCGATTTTCTCGAAAAAGGACAGCTCAACCCCAATGCCTCGGGTGAAGATGGGCTTCTGCATAAGAATGCCAGTCTCGCCTTCCATATTGCGCCAGGCTCACCGGAGCCCTGGACGATCCAGTTGCAGGATTCGACCCAATCCTGACCTATCGGCAGGGAGAGTCCGGGAAGATTTTGAAAAAACGGGAACTTTTTCCCGTTGTTTTGAAGCAATCGTGCTTTTTGTGTTGAGCTTGTCCTCAAATTTGAGTAACCTCCACGGGCAGAATCGAAGCCAATAGCAAATGGTGTTTCAACATCGGTGAAACGGAGGGGTCCCGCCGGGGCCCCTCGTGGTGTCTGGGGTCCGGGACGGGACGCCCGAAATGGCCAAGAATTTAGAAAAAAATATAAATACTTTAGTAAGTTAGGGAGGCATTAACGTGTTGCAAGCAAATGCATCAGTCACCATCGCTTTGTTGATGGGACTTGTCGGGGTCTGGTATGTCCTCTGGCAGTTCAAAAGAGTACTCAGCTACGATCAAGGCAACGAGACCATGCGCGCGATTGCCGCCGCGATTCAGGAAGGGGCCTCTGCGTTCCTGAACCGTGAGTATCAGGTTCTCGCGATCTTCGTCGCCATCGTGGCGGTGGTCATTGCATCCTTCCTCCACTGGCAGACTGCGCTGTCCTTTGTCATTGGTGCGATCGCCTCTGCGGGTGCGGGCTACCTCGGGATGTACGTGGCCGTTCGTGCCAACGTTAGAACGGCTGCAGCCGCAAGCAAGAGCCTCCATGAGGGTCTTCGCGTGGCTTTCGGTAGTGGCGCGATTATGGGGATGTCCGTGGTCAGCTTCAGCCTCCTCGGCATGCCGCTGCTCTACTTCTTCTTCAAGAACGACCCCAACCAGCTCACCTACATCACCGGTTTCGGCTTTGGTGCCAGTAGCATCGCGCTGTTCGCCCGTGTCGGTGGTGGTATCTACACCAAGGCTGCCGACGTTGGTGCTGACCTTGTGGGCAAGGTCGAGCAGGGCATTCCTGAAGATGACCCCCGTAACCCTGCTGTTATCGCTGATAACGTTGGTGACAACGTCGGTGATGTCGCGGGTATGGGTGCTGACCTTTTCGAAAGCTACAGTGGTTCCATCATCGCTGCAGCCGCTCTGGGTGCAAGCCTTGGACAGAACGCTCTGGCCTTCATCGGCCTTCCGTTCCTGGTTGCAGCTGTTGGTGTTGTGGCTTCACTTTTCGGGATCTACATGGTCATCGGTGGTGATGAATCCATCAAGCTGCCTGAGGGCCTGGCCAAGCATATCGACAAGTACGTCCACAAGATCGATGAAAAGGCGAGCCTTGAAGATCTTCTGCACGCCCTTCGCCGTTCGGTTTGGGGTGCCTCTGTCGTGATCCTCGGTCTCTCACTCGTTGCAGTAATTCTGGCGGGCGTGAGCTTCAATTACTGGCTGGTTATCCTCGTCGGTCTGGTTGCTGGTAACGGTATTGCTTACGTCACCGAGTACTACACCTCCTACACCGAGAAACCGACCCAGTCGATTTCCAAGGCCTGTCAGACGGGTGCGGCAACCACCATCATCCAAGGCACCGCTGTGGGCATGATGAGTACGCTGGGTCCGGTTCTGATCACTGCAGTCGCGATTCTTCTCAGTATCTGGCTGGGAATTAAGGCGGATGGCAGCATCACCGCAGGTCTCTACGGTGTCGCTCTCGCTGGTGTTGGCATGCTGAGTACTCTCGGCGTAACGCTGGCAACTGACGCTTATGGTCCGGTTGCTGATAACGCGGGCGGTATTGCCGAAATGAGCCACCTTCCGAAGGAAGTTCGTCATCGCACGGATGCCCTCGACAGCTTGGGTAACACCACGGCTGCCACCGGTAAGGGCTTTGCGATTGGTTCTGCCGTTCTGACCGCTCTGGCTCTTTTGGCCGCTTACGTGACAGCGGCTAAGGTTGAGTCTCTGAACCTTCTGAGCCCCACCATGCTGCCGGGTATCCTGATCGGTGCCATGTTGCCGTACTTCTTCTCGGCACTGACCATGACGGCGGTGGGTAAGGCTGCGTACGACATCGTTCTCGAGGTTCGTCGTCAGTTCAAGGAAATCCCGGGCCTGATGGAAGGCACTGGCAAGCCGGATTATCGTGCTTGCGTCGGGATCAGTACGGAAGGTGCTCTGCGCGAAATGATCCTGCCGGGCGCACTGGCGGTTATCGTTCCGATTGCGGTTGGATTTATCCTGGGTAAGGAAGCTCTGGCGGGTCTGCTCGTCGGTACCACGGCTTCCGGCTTCCTCCTGGCGGTCATGATGGCCAACGCCGGTGGTGCATGGGATAACGCCAAGAAATGGATCGAAACTGGCGAATACGGTGGCAAGGGCTCTGATGCTCACAAGGCCGCTGTTGTCGGTGACACCGTGGGTGACCCCTTCAAGGACACCAGTGGTCCTTCGCTGAACATCCTGATCAAGCTGATGAGTATCGTCAGTCTGGTGTTCGCATCGGCCTTCGGTAACGGTTGGTTCTCCTTCTAATAGGAAGAACCCTGCGGGCTGCCATTCCACG
>CAYQOJ010000205.1:0-5610 GCA_964419105.1 uncultured Methylococcus sp. | reverse complement strand
CATGCTACGGCATGGCCTCATGGTTGGGTTTGGTAGCCTTCGAAGTAGCAGGACGACGATGATGCAGAATGGTCCAGTTTTCTCCGCTGATGGCTCAGCCCAGACCTTTTAAGCTTGTGGACAATGGGGAGTCGATGATCAAGGTTGTGTTGGTGGCAAGGGATGAGCCAGTGGCGTATTATTATTATGACGACTCTGGAAGCGAACTGGTGACGATGGTGTTTGATGATGATGACGACGCTACACGTTTCAGTGTATTACGGCTTGGCACCCGTCTATATTCTGCCTAGGGGTTATGCTATACCTTCTCCATATCCACATGGATAGAACGGATGGCTGCCTACTATGTGTGTCATGCTATGGCATGGTCTCATGGTTGGGTTCGGTAGTCTTCGAAGTAGCAGGCGGTGATTGATGCGATGACCATTATTATTATGATGATGATCGTCATTGCCGTCATGGTTATTATTATTATTATTATTATTATTATTATTATTGAACGCATACACCACCAGCATAAAAATCAGGCTTAGGACCCATACGATTTCGAACCACGTCTGTATGGTGTGATAATCCGTGAGGCCTTGGGATTGAATGTAGTAATTGTACAAAAAGACTATCAAAAACAGTGATGTGAATAAGTTGTAGGAAGCTGACGCTATTGATTCCCAGTTAGTATCGTTATTATTATTATTATTATTATTACTGTCAGCGCTACTATTATTACTACTGTAGTCCAGCACAAAATTACTAAAAGCATAGCCAATCACTATCAACGCAAGGACAAACGTCAGATGGATCTTTTTACTGAACCCCAAGTCGTAGTTCACCAATCCAAGGAAGCAGACATACATCCCTAGCGACAGAAGAAGCACAAAATTCCGTCTGAATCCTGAGGTTTCTTCGTTTAACGATTGCATTCCTGTTGCCAGAAAAAGTGAACCGCCAAGACATCCCATCACAAAGCAAAAATAGGGTTTGCAATCGGCTGTGCCTCCTCCTTTCATTATGCCAGATAAGCTGCGCATCTGCCCGTTCTTCCTGATCGATACCATAGGCCAAAAGGTGTAGCAGAAGGCGAAGGATGCAAAGCAGAC
This sequence comes from uncultured Methylococcus sp., assembly GCA_964419105.1. Taxonomy (GTDB): domain Bacteria; phylum Pseudomonadota; class Gammaproteobacteria; order Methylococcales; family Methylococcaceae; genus UBA6136. The sequence continues at coordinate 4,513 of CAYQOJ010000205.1, read as the reverse complement.
GCAGAAGGACACGGCAACACACCAGGCAATAAAGATGTGCACCATGCTCTGCTTTGATGGCCCCCTGGTCTGCTTTTATTCCTGTATGTCCTGAACTTTGATAACTGATGCTTTTGCGGGATCCCCACCGATGAACTCGGCAAAACACGCACTGTCATGCCCCCACCGACGCGCGAGGCACCACCCCAGCAGATCTTCGTTTTCAACCATGCATCTCACAAGAACATTCCGCACATGGTGCTCGCAGGCGTGGACACTGGAGAACGTCCAGAGCTTGATCTTGACAATATCATTATTATGATGATGACCCTCTTCCTTCAGTGCAAAGTACCGCAGCTTGCTGAGCTCGTCGATCGTCATGCAGTAAAACAGCTTGGTCCACCAGGTGGTGTCCACAGTCCCATGGAAGCGGTGAATCGACTGAAGGACTGAATAGGAATGGTCATAACAATAATAAGGATCACCGTCTCCGCATACTTTCTTCACCTCATGCTGTGCTGTCTTGAAGAGCAAGAAAAACGCCCTCTCCATCTGCTGTGTATTGTCGCTGGCGGCCAGCTTTGCGATGTACTCCATGCGCAGGGGCATGTCCTTCATCAGAAATGTGAGTGGATCGTCGCATTCCACGAGGAAGCGAAAGTCGTCGGTGCTCGTCATCGTCCCATCCGACGCAATCGCGCACAGACGCTCCCACAATGCCTGTTGCGGATCTTCGAGGCGGACAAGCACCTGCTGGGAAGTGGGTCGCAGGAGGAAATTGGTTTGAACCATATCCGACACCAGTTCGCCGTACAGCTTGTCTGACACTGCGTTGTCGACCGAGTGATCAATGACCTCCCGGTACACGACGCCGAGCTCGTAGATGTCACCCGGATAGTGAAACACACCCAGACGCTTCTCCGGTGATTGGTAGTGCAGCGTGCTGCGGATGAGGTCGCCCGGCTTGATGTCGTGGATGAGCTTCGCGGACCCAAAATCCAGTATCCGGACGTGGATGCGAATCCTCTCTCCCTCCCGTTTGGCGATCGAAATACCGATGTTTTCCGGCTTCATGTCCGCGTGCAGCGTCTCGAGCGTGTGGACGTGATGCAACCCGCGGGCGCACTGCCTCGAAAAGTCACAGACGGTGGCCGAATCGTAGAGCTCTGTTTCCATGAATTGGCGCAGATCCATGTCGGTGGCGTTCATCACGATCCCAAACTTATCGCCATGTTGAAAGAAGTCGACAACATCAATGACGTTGGGATGGCAGAAGCGCTGGAGCAGCATCACCTCGTCGCTGGCCTGTTTGCCATCGGTGATGAACTTGACTGCTAACGCCGTATTCCTTTTTTTTGAGTCTTTGCATCGCCAAACAACAGAGGCGTGGCCGTTGCGGAGCCGGTGAGTGAGCTTGAATATGGGGGAGGAGGAGGAAGTATGCTTCTTCTTCTTGTTGTTGTCATTGGTGGTGGAGGAGGACTGCATTGGTAGTGGTGGGGATGTGTGTTTTTTTCGTCAAACTATGTTAAACGCGTTTTAAAAATCTTCTGCGACACTCTCTGAAAAAAGAGCACGTGGATCTTTTTGTGGAATGCGTAAAATATCCCGTTGTTTCGAAGAATAAATACTTTACAATAATAATAATTATAATTATAATAATAATAATAACAAATCTTAAGGTACGACTCAGCAGTAGGGGGTAAAAACTCTCTCTTTCTACATCCCTTACTGACACGGGAAGGACACCTATGCCACTTCATGATGATGACAACCCCACTGTCAGTATCATTTCCACTCCTGTGCGAGTGCAAAAAACAGGATGGCTTTGTGGAGCACAGAAGCCAGTGCAGTCAGTATGTTTTGTGGGTGCTTCCAGATGGCAGACACGTAGCCTTTATCCGTGGATGCTTGATGGCCAGTGGGATCACAAACAGGGGACAGACCTTTGGGGAGCTGCTGTTGATCAAGCCAACCTGCGAGGAGGCCTGCAAGATGATATCAAGGCCTTTCCTTCAGATTCTGGGGTATAAACCTGACTACGTTGTGGTTGTGCAGGATTCAGATCATGGTAATGATTATAATAATAATAACAGTAACATGAATGTTTATTATAATCATCTCAACAAAAGTAGTTACGTTGCCAGAGGCGGTTCCATGATTTCCACTTCTTCAACTACAACAAATACAACTCCTATTACTACTTCTACTACTACTACTACTATAGACTCCCTCCTTGGGCTCCACCTCCTGACAAGTGGATACTCCATGCCCACTATCCTGCATCTGTGCGCCAAAAACCCTACCATGGAACACATCCGGACGCTTGCAGAGGGACCAGGGGAGCCGTGCGGGCCTAAAAACCAGATTGGACAGCGGCTCACTGAGCTCTCGATGCGACTGGCGTGCAAGGGCTTCTTTGCTGATCCTAAGTACTTTCCCCGTGCCCCGCGCGACATGCGGTGTCTGGCGTCAGGCATGAGTTTGGATGAGCTGAGGCTGCGGAAGCTTTTCAGACTGTAGTTCCAGTATTACAGCAGTCCTGAAAAAAATAATAATGAAAATGATTTCATTAATTTGTTTCTCTGAATTTTTTTTTTCACATTTGACACGCGGATACTAACCCCGCCGTCGCCGCCACCAGCACCCACGTCTCGTGATTGCACACGCACCGGAAGCGAAACGCGGGGCATGATGCTGTGATTGGTTGATCTGTGCACTCGGCGGTCAGTGGGAAATGTACCATAGCTCCGTGGATGAGCAGGAGAACCGCACAGCCGAACGTGGCGGCAGGGAAGAGGTCAGTGCCCCTGTAGAGCACAACGGCGCAGGCTCCATTCGCGCACAGGAGCATGACCGCTGCGATGGAGAAACGGTCCAGATACCGCTTTTGGAAGTACCCCAGGAGGATTAACATCACGCACAGCACTACATCGCATGCTATGAGGAGTTCAGGGTACGCTGGAGGAGGAGGAGGAGTCATTCCAATAATAAAAAAGTAATGATGATAGACAAGAACCAGCTTTATTGTCAATTTGTAGGTAGAGTAGTAGTAGTAGGTATTCTGCTTGGAATCAAAAATTATACCCAGTATAACATCAGACTCCACTACTACTACTACTACTACTAGTACTAAAAAATCGCCACGTCATCATCATCCTGACGACATCTTCACCCCGCAAGCCTGAACGAACTGATCACCTCCTTGTGAATCGAGATCCGGATGCCCCGGTGCGCCGGCAGACCCTGCCTCATCAGATGCGCGTTGAGATCTGGCACCCCCTCGTTGCGCGAGTCGTAGATGGACGTGTGCACTTCCACCGCGTTGTTCGCCCCGAGCAACAATCGTCTCCTTCCTCCTCCTCCTGCCATCGTCACCTCGCTGATGGACACGATGCGCACCTTGTCCGCCGACACGCCCGCCGCCAGCGCAATCGCCATGATGTACCGGTTCTGCATCTCCGGCGTGAACTCGGTGCGCACGATCGGGAGCAGAATCTCCGCGTGCACGACCATTGCCATCATGCAGCTGTACCCCGGCGCGCACAGGCATTCGCCCAGATCGCTCGAGCCCGCGGCCGACATTGTGTTCGCCGGACACTGCACCTTGCCCGTCGTGTTCGGACAGAAGAAGCCCGCGGGGCACTGGGCGCAGTCTGTAAGCGCGCTGACGCCGGTGAGCAGGGAGTAGCTTCCCAGCGGACACATCTGCCGTGCGTTGCCGCCGGTGCAGAAGTAGCCCGGGGGACAGAGGATGCACTGCCCTTGCTCGCGGAGGCCGGTGGACGTCGAGTAGGTGCCGGGCACGCACTGCGTGATGTTGCTGCCGCCGGGACACAGGCTCCCAGCCGGGCAGAGGTTGCACTGCGACTCCAACTGTAGACCAGAGTACAGGCTGTACTTGCCCGGGCTGCACGTGGCGGAGTCCTTCTCCTCGTACGAAACGTTGCGCACGCCGACGGTGTCGACCCCGAAGACGAGGGTGCTGGCATCCGTGAGGATCCCGGACACGGCCGCGTTGTTGAGTATCTTGGTCATTGCGCCGTCGAACGTCGAGTACGCCCACGCGGTCTTGGAAGCGGCGTTCGCCAGGATGAGAAACAGGCCGTCCGGTGTGAAGCGACAGACCGTGTACGCAGCCCCGGCGAGGAGATTCGTTTGCGCTCCCGTGGTCTTGCTCACCTTTTTCAGACCGAAGGAGCCTGTCACATACAGGTTGGATGTGTCCACGGGGCTCAGACAGATGTAGTTGCTGCCGGTGATCGGGTAGCTGTTGACCACGAGCGCCTGCTCTGGATTCATCGAGCGCACCCCGTCCAGCTGTGCGATCCAGATCAGCGGGTTCTCCGGCTGGGATGCGTCCTCCACCACGCACGTGGCCGACGACGACGGGTACACCAGGTCCCATTGCGCATTCATGTCGAGGTCCACGCGGAAGACGTAGGTGCTCTGGATGGCGTAGAGGTAGTTGCCCAGCTGCGACGCCGCCAGACAGGCAAACCACCACACCCGGCCGGGCCCTTGGACGGTGATC
>CAYQOJ010000204.1:0-5708 GCA_964419105.1 uncultured Methylococcus sp. | reverse complement strand
TATGTTCAAGTCAGGCAGTGCTCCATTGCCTGAACCTTTGGTTGCGGCGCGGGAAGAGTATCTTTCAAGATATCTCGCTTTCTTTGGCCAGGATGCGCTCTTGGGACTCCATGTCCTGGTCTACCAACACTCGGCTGTGGGGCGTGATCTTGTGCCTTCGATCCTGGAAGCACTCGGTGCCAAAGTTGAGGTGGCGGGGCGCAGCGAAATTTTCGTGCCGATTGATACGGAAAATATTGACGCCTCCTGTCTTGAGACCATTCAAGGATTTCTCGATAGCTTGCGTCATGAGGGTCACCATTTTGACGCCGTGGTCTCAACCGATGGCGATAGTGACAGGCCCTTGATTCTTGGGGTGAACCCTGAAACTGGGCAGGCCCGATTTTTCGGGGGGGACCTCGTCGGGATGGTTGCAGCTGACTATCTCAAGCCTGATGCCGTGGTCGTCCCCATCAGTACCAACGATGCCATTGATCGCGGATCTTTGGTGCCGGCGCTTGAGGCCAAGACGCGCATCGGTTCTCCCTTTGTGATCCAAGGCATGCTGGAGGCCCTGAAGAAGGGGCGCCGAAAAGTCGTTGGCTGGGAGGCCAATGGGGGTTTCTTGACCGGGAGTGAGCTGGTCTTGGCAGGGCGTAGCCTTGCGCCTTTGCCGACCCGCGATGCTGTCCTTCCCATCTTGGCGGTCCTTGCAAGCTCGGTTGCCCAAGAGAAGCGTCTCGAAGCCCTGTTTTCAGAGCTGCCACCTCGATTCAGTCGCGCAGCACTCCTCAAGAACTTTCCAAGAGCCAAAAGCCAGGACATATTGAAAAAGCTGAGGCCACTTTCTGAAGACCAGGTAAGGGTCGGATTTGAGGGAGTGACCGCAAACGATCCAGCATACCGGGATTTGTTGGCGTTGCTTGCCACCTACTTTACGCAGGCACAGGGATTCGGGCCGGTCTCTGGCATCGATTACACCGACGGGGTCCGAGTGTATTTTGAGGGTGGTGATGTTGCCCATCTGCGTCCCTCGGGAAATGCCGATGAACTTCGGATCTACGCTGTAGCCGACTCACAAGAGCGTGCAGATCGCATTGCCGCCCTGGGGATTTGCGAGCCCGATGGGATTTTGCGATCGCTTGAACGGGATTTAGCTTAGCGTTCGGGGGGATTTGTGCACCGAATCGGTCAAAGGGCACGGCAGTTGGGCGGGACAATAACGATTTGGCCCCCGGTTTCCGGATCGCCAGATCAAGGTCCTGCCCCCATGGCATTTTCCGACACGTTCTCAAATGGGGACGATGTTGCTGAAGGTTATCGTGTCACCTTAACGGACCTCTCGAGCGATCGGGTCGTGACTGCCCGTATCGGCGAACCAGATCAATTGATCCTCGCCCACAGGCCTGATTGGTCAAAGATTCGTTGGATCCATGTTCAGGGAAAACTTCCGGACACGGTTCTTGAGGCGCTGGCCACGAAGTATCACCTTCACCCCTTGGCGGTTGAGGACCTTTGCTCCGGGGATCAAAGGCCTAAAGTTGAAGATTTCCCTGAATCGGTCGAGGCGCCTGGCCGCCTTTTTATCGTGGCCAGAGAGCTGGTGATGCGTGATGCAATCCTTCGCAGCAGTCAGATTAATCTCTTTCTCGGGAGAAATACGCTCCTAACCTTCCAGGACCGGTTCACGGATGTCCTTGATCCGGTCTACAAGCGCCTTGAATTTGACAATACCCGCATTCGGATGACCGATGCCAGTCTTCTGTGTCATGCGCTTTTGGATGCGGTCGTGAATAGCTACTTCCCTGTTCTTGAGCATTATTCCTATTGGATTGACGAAATCGAGGAGGGCCTTCTCGCGGAGCCTTCACCTCAGTTGATCACCAAGGCGCACGCCGTCAAAAGGGGACTTTTGATGCTCAGACGAACGATCTGGCCGATGCGTGAGGTCGTGTCGCAATTACAGCGAGATGGTCACGCGTGTCTTTCGCCGGCAAGCCAGTCTTATTTCAGGGACGTTTACGATCATTGCGTTCAAATTTTGGATCTGAATGAGACCTATCATGAAATCGCGGTCTCGCTGACCGAGACCTATATGTCGGTCATCTCCAATCGTATGAACGAGATCGTCAAGGTACTGACCATGATCAGTACTATCTTCATCCCGCTGAGTTTTATCGCGGGAGTCTATGGCATGAACATGCCCATTCCTGAGAATGAGTCGGCTTTTGCCTATCCTATCTTCTGGGGGGTTTGCTTGAGCATAGCGGTCGGTATGCTCATCTTTTTTCGGAAGAAAGGTTGGATTTAGCTCGATTGAGCTTAGAGCGCGAGGACTCTTCTCAGAGTATTCAGGCTCCAAATCGTTGCTGCGAGAGCCAGCTGGGATCTAGAGCCCGTGAGCGTGTATCGCTCGATCAGTCGATGATGCTCCAAGGCTGCAAGAGTCCAGAAAATGACTTTCTCTCTCTCGCCTGGAACACTTTCAGCCTCGGGATACCACCGTTCAATGATCACGCCTTCGCCTGGATGTTTTCTGAGCCAATGGTCGGCTTGGCTCTGGAGTTCATGCTCGATCACAGAGGCATCTTCGATGGACAGGGGTGGGGTACTCGACGGGTGAATCTCGCCGACGGCCAATGCCCCCTCAAGGGTAAGGCAGCGGCTTAAGTTTCCGCCGGAGAGACTTTCGTGCACCAGGATGCTGCATGCCCTTTCTCTGAGGGTTGAACCAACGCATGCAGCCAGGTTTTCGTGTCCCTGATCATCCCGGGTGACCTGAAAGACGGCGTCCCCCAATAGAGCGGTGACTTGCGTGATCAGTGGATCCGTTTCGCCGGGTGAAAGAAGTCCTGGAAACGTGATCTTGACTTCGTTTTCCGTGCCTTTAGCCCTGAAGCCCAGCCGTGCTCCCTGAGGGAGATGAAGCGCCATGAGTTTCTCCTGAAGACTTGATTCGCCGACACCAATGGTGTGAAAAGTCAGCCGACTGGGGCGAATGGCAGGAAATGATTCATTCAATCGGGGCATGATCCGATGTTCGAAAATCGCCATCATCTCGCGCGGAACACCCGGCACAAAATGGAATTGGCAGATCCCGTGATGCATCGAAAAGCCTGGAGCGGTCCCCCAGTTGTTGTCGAGCCTTAAGGCTCCTTTGGGAAGAAGCGCCTGACGACGATTAATCTCGGCCATGGGGCGTCCTGATTTTTGAAACCAACTTTCGATTTGCCGAAGGGCTTCTGGATCGGATTCGAGCGGCGCCTTAAAGGCCATGCTTGCGGCCTCCGCGGTCAGGTCGTCGATGGTGGGGCCAAGCCCTCCTGAGGAAATACAAATCTGGCTGCGTTCCGAGATTTCATGAAGTGCGATTACCAATGCATCGAGGTCATCGCCGATGCACGTGTGACGAACCACATGGAAACCCATATCAACGAGCTTTCGAGAGAGCCAGGCCGCATTGGTATTAATGACAGCCCCTTCGATGACTTCATCACCCTGAGACAATATTTCTACAGTGGGTCTCTTCACGTCTGAATGCCTCTGTCTGGGTTACAGAATATCGATGGATTAGGCGATGAGAATTAGGGCAGGGGATCTATAATGCCAGACAAGATTCCCTCGGCGAGAACTGAAGTCTGAACTGGATCAGGCATTCCATGCATTTCGCCCCACCACTTTGCTTACCGGTGCACAAACATGAGCTCACTGTTGTCCAACAAACCCATCCCCTCCAATGAAAGACTCATCATGGCGCTGGATGTTCCCGATGTGGATTCTGCTAAAAAACTGGTGGAAACTCTGGGTGACGCGGTGGTCTTCTATAAGGTCGGTCTCGAACTTTTTATGTCGGGTGGCTACTTTGAATTGATTCAGTGGCTGAGTGAACGTGAAAAGCGCGTGTTTGCGGATCTTAAATTCTTTGATGTTCCTGAGACCGTGGCCCGGGCTATTCGCTCATTGAGTCATCATGGGGTCGATTTTGCGACGATTCATGGAAACGATTCGATCATGGCGGCGGCGGCAAGAGAAAAAGGAAATCTCAAGGTTCTGGCGGTCACGGTGCTTACGAGCCTTGACCAGGGTGACATGAAGGACCTTGGGTTTGATTGCGATGTCCCGCAACTGGTCCTCTCAAGAGCCCGAAGAGCCCTCGAGCTGGGTTGTGATGGTGTGATTTCATCAGGGCTTGAAGTGCCTGCGCTTCGAAGAGAAGTCGATAACAAGCTCCTGGTGGTCTCACCGGGAATTCGTCCTGTAGAGAATCGTCCCCAGGACGATCAGAAGCGAGTGGTTTCTGTCCCTCAGGCGTTTGAGAACGGGGCTGACTACATTGTCGTTGGTCGTCCGATTCGTGATGCACAAAACCCCCGGGAGGAGGCCTTGCGTGTCCAGTCACAAATCGCCAGCGTTTTCGGGGGTTGATCAGTTCGGCTGAAGTTCGATGGTGCCTTGGATCGTCATGGAGAGGGTCGTTTCTCCGGCCTCAAGCGGCGGGGCGGGAACTGCTTCGGCTGCCATTGCGCGCAAGAGGGGTCGCCCAGTTTGGAAGGGCGGCGGGTTGCTGCCCACATCGATCTTAACGATTCGATAGCGATTCCGGCCAAGGTCATGGGTGACCCGTTCCGCTCGGTTCTGGAAGGCCTTAATGCCTTCTGAGATCAGTCTGTCCTCTGCGGCCTTACGCGTTTCCGGGGCTATGGCATAGTCGATGCCCGCAAGCTTGAGCGTCTTCTGAAGTTCGCCCAAGAGCCGAGCGAGACGTTCTGGCTGGCGGGACTCTAGTCGAATCCACTGCTGAACCACCCAACCAGTCGGTTTTTGATTTTGATAGCTGGGTTCAGTCTGGTAGTCCCGAGTCTGAGCGCTCACCTCAGAAGTCTTCCGGACGGTTTCAAGTGCCGCTGTGACTTGGCGATTGACTTCAGTGGTTCCGGCCTCAAGGCTCGGACCCTCGCTTCGCGCGTAGAGATTAGCAATCAGAATATCCCGAGGAACTCGGGTTTCCGTGCTGACTGCCAGTGTGATTTGATCGTATCCATGAACTTCCTCGGCGCCGTGACCCAGGCTTGGCGTGAGGATGACAGTCGCAGCAACAAGACTGCGCCGGAGGGTTTGAAAGCCATCCTTCGTCCACTGAGGCATCACCGATGGTCTCCGATAGCGCGTGTTGGGTCCAAGAGGGCCCAACACGATCAAGGGTCCTGAAAAAGGCTCGTTCTAAAACGGAATGTCGTCGTCGAAGTCCATGTCATTGCTACCGCCGCTCGCTGCTGCGGGGTAGCCTGCATCGGAAGCCTGACCTCGAGATTGGTCAAAGTCATTGTTGCTGCGGCTCGGGGCTTGCGACTGGGGTCGACCACCCATGGACTGACCTTCCCCGCCGGCTCGGTCCAGCATCTGGAATTCCTGAGCGACGATCTCGGTCGTGTATTGATCCTGACCGTTCTTGTCTTGCCACTTTCGGGTCTGGATGCGGCCTTCAAGATAAATCTTGCTGCCTTTACGGAGATAGTCCCTGGCGATTTCTGCAGTGCGACCGAAAACCACCACGCGGTGCCATTCAGTTCGCTCTTGAAGCTGGCCTTGCTGATCCCGCCATGCTTCTCCTGTGGCGACTCTCAGATTGGCAATGCTGCTGCCGTTGGGGGAGGTTCTGACCTCAGGGTCTGCGCCAAGGTTACCCACCAGAATTACTTTATTAACGCCACGCGCGGCCATCGGATTCT
>CAYQOJ010000203.1:5490-5761 GCA_964419105.1 uncultured Methylococcus sp. | reverse complement strand
CTGCGCGGCCCCTTCCTGCAAAAGTATGATTCCCTTTATGAGTTCATTCAGGCTGAAGGGGGACGCCTCAAGAGTCACTTCACCGGCCTCAAGTTTCGAATAGTCGAGAACCTCATTTAGAAAAGAAAGCATCACGTTGGAAGCCCGCCGAGTGCGCGATACCATCCCTTCCTGCTGCTCGCTCAAGGGGGTTCGCTCCAGTAGATGCGTATTCACGGCGATGATGTTCATCGGATTTCGAATTTCATGACTCATGTGGGCGAGAAACTCA
>CAYQOJ010000203.1:0-5480 GCA_964419105.1 uncultured Methylococcus sp. | reverse complement strand
CCTTGACCATGCGCTCCAAAGCCTCCTTCCCGGCCTCGGCTGCCTTGAGCATTCCGCGCTGTTCAGTCTGGTCAATGAGAATACAGTGAATTCGATTGATACGACCCTCTGCATCGTGCAGGATCCGTCCTGACAAGAGCACTACGATGGGTTCCCCGTCACAGCGGATCAGATTGAGTTCCTTCTCGAAATGATCAGTATTTTTCAGCGCCTCGAAGGAGGTTTGAAATCCTCCAAGGCTATCGTCTGGCAGATGCCTTAGAAAGGTTTGGCCGATCATATCCCCGGGATGATGATAGCCAAGGAGCTTGGCCATGGCCCCATTCGCGTCGAGCCATCTTCCGCTCTCATTCAGAGACAGGTAAGCGATGGGTAGATGATTAAACAGCGTCCTGAATCGGTTCTCGCTCTCCTCAATTCGCCCAATGGCCATCTTGCTTTCGGTGATATCGGCTACGGTTCCAACCATGCGCTGGGGAATGTTCATTCGGTCGTAGGTGAAATCACCGGAGGAATGGATCCAGTGTTCGCTACCGTCTGGCCAGATGACCCGAAACTCACTTGAAAATGAACGATGAGTCACCTTGGCTTCATGAATCTCGTGCTCAACACGTTCAGTATCCTCGGGATGGAGAGAATGAAGGAAATCGTCGAGGTGACCTTTGAAGCTTCCTGGTATCAATCCCCATAAGGTCTCGTGTTGAGCATCCCAGATGATGGTTTGGGTTTTGAGATTCCAGTCAAAGGTCCCAAGGCCCGAATTCTTTAATGCGAGCTTGAGGCGACAGAAATCATCATTCAGGTGGGTTTTGGATGCGTCAAAAACGCCTGTGACCCCGGCATGGTTCTCTGAGGCGAGAAAGGCCAGGGTCTCATTTCGTAACGGGGTGAGCGTACCCACGAGGCGCCCGGGTTTGTCCTTATCCGATTGAATCCATTCGCCTTGGCACAGAAATGGGATCCAGTCACCCGAGAGGTGCTGCATGCGGCAGATGAATTCCGGAGGATGGTGTTGCGTGCCCACGGCAAGCTCCATTTCCTGTCGCACGATGTCCCAGTCGTCGGGATGCATCAGCGTTTCACTGAAATGGGCCGGAAGCGGGGAAGGAACGATCGGTCTTCCCAGCGCATGAAAGAACGCATCACCTAAAAAAGATTGCCGGGTTTCGAGGTCGAATTCCCAGCGGGCGGAACATCGGCCGAAGCTTTCAGGGCACATCGGAGCGAGTCGATGCTTATCATCAGATCCGTTATGAGTCATCCGATTACATTAAGGGCTAGACCTTCTTTAGACGTCGTAAAAAGGGCATGTTTGCCAGCAAACAGCGATCATCCATTTCTTCAATCAAACTGCAGGTGGAACACAGAATCCATCGTGTTTGTACATATAGCCCCAAGCATCCGGCTGTGCATCGCTGGGTCAGTATGACGTACCGACCTTAATATTCCCTCATGATTTGGATTCATCGAGCGTCTCATGAAGCAAAACCCAGTCCAATACCCGCTGGACTGTTGCCTCTGTTTTTCTGATTCAGCCCAAAGCATAGCGATTCATACGCATTCAGGTCGAGGTAGGGACTCTCTAGGATCAGGGGTTCCAACGGGAAGATCCGTTTCAAACCCTAAAAGGAGGTTCCAATGCGTCAAGCCGAATCAAAATCCACTCGTTCGAATGGGGGCTTCAACCCGATCCGGAGTGCCGAACATGCGACAAACCGGGAGCAACGGATCGCTGAAATGGCCTACTTCATTGCCGAGTCGCGCGGATTTGAGGGGGATCATGCACTGGATGACTGGCTCAAGGCCGAGACTGAAGTAAACCAAAAGCACGCGGAAAAAACAGGCGAGCACGTGTTGCTCTGAGTCATTTCATTCAAAAACCATTCGAGGATACTGGCATGTCAACGACCCACATCGAAAAATCATCACTATCCCCCATCCCTTTGAGTCCCCTTCAGACCGTTGAAAACTGGTTTGAGGAACTGGAAAACCGACTGATGGGGCCAAGGACCTATCTTTCCCCCAACATCCCGACAGGGTTCATTCTGAGAAGCCCTCGGATTGATGTCATTGAGCGTGAAAAGGAGCTTTGTGTGCGCGCGGAAATACCGGGCGTCGACAAGGACGATCTTACCCTGACGCTCCATGATGAGACGCTGACCATCCATGCTCACATGAAAAAGGAATCCAAGGAGGAGACCGGAACCTATTATCGGCGTGAACTTCATCACGGGGCGTTTCAAAGAACCATCCAGCTTCCTGCCAGGGTCAATCCCAAGGAGGCCAAGGCTTCGTTCAAGCACGGATTACTGGAACTCACGGTTCCGAAGAATCCGGAATATCAGCCGACCCGCGTTGAAATCAAATAGGCCTAGAGAATGGGAAGACAGCAGTCTTCCCATCGCCAAAGGACATAGAGGGTCGGTTGTCCTGGCACCTGGACCGGAGGCGAGGCTGCCCAAAGGCTGGTATGAGCCCCAATGGCATGGTTTCCAGAAAGCTCTGGGCTGGGGTAGATGCGGCTCATCCGATATTGGGATTTCTGCATGAAAGGCGTCGGGACGCCTCCACAAAGGCTGTCATCTCCCGTTGTTTGAAGCCCAAGTCCTCGCCGGTGCAGGATTCCCTGGTGACGAATGCCCGCAAGACTCGTCAGAGCGGGATCTGTGCCGAGCGTTGATCGCATTTGGCCGCTCAAGGGTTGAATGAGTCCCCAACTGCCCGCACACCAAAAAAGCAGATCATTGGGATGATCGAGATTGGCCGTTGCCGCATCGGCAGCGCAGGCGGCAACGGACAGAGGATTCCCGGTAAACAGCGATTCCGGGCTATCGATCCAGCCGAGAAAGCTCAGGTTCCAGCTGGGGTCGAGTTCCGAAAAGTAAGGTGGCGCACTGTCATTTTGGCTCCGGCAAGGCGTATTGCCGAAGGGGTCGAGGATTGCTGCAAAGGGAAACGGGTAGCTGTGCACATGGAAAAAGGCATGGCCATGTTCAAGAGGATCACCGCTACCGACCGTCCCCCGAAAGGCGGTCATTCCGGGTATGACAGTCAGCCCGCCGAGTAGCGGAGAGCATCCCGGCGTTGTGACGACTTCAATGATGCGGACCGGGTGCCATGATCCGACGGTGACGCCGATACTTTCGCCATCGCAACTGCAAACCGCCGTCGTCGTTACATTGGGCGGCAGGGGCTCAGGCATGCTGGGAACGGTCGCAATCCTCAAGGGGAAAAGGCAGTCAAAGCAAAAGCTCTGGAGCAGCGCCTCTCCCATGAGTCCTGCATCGACACAGTCTATCGAGGCGATGGCGGGTCGCATGCCAAGGCCAAGACTCAGGAGCAATCCAAGAATTTTCAGGGAGGCCACTGACAGACCTCAAGGACAGTTCCCACCGATCGGACTTCCGCCGGCAAACCCGTGATTCTCAGTTGATCGAGCCATCGACGAGGGATTGGATAGGCCGGGCCCTGAAAGAGGCGGCTAATCGCTTCGAGCCGGGGATCCACCTCTCCAGGATTCAGTCCTGCAACCAGAATCTGTGCATGCCCCTGAAGATCCTTGAATCGTTCTCGGACGGCATCGATTGATTTTGATTCTCCAACTTCCATGACCAAAAGGGATACGCCTATCGGAAGCCGGGTCAGGGGATTAAGTGTTGCTCCCGCCTTCGCAAGGACGACTCCTTCGGCATTTTGAAGGCTTCTTGGGAGATGGAACGAAGGCTCAATCCTATGGCACGACATCTTTGTGGCCCGAGGGAAGGGCGCTGCTTGAGGGATGGGAGACTTTCGCATCAGTGCCGCCTCCCACTCAGGAAGCGATAACCGTGTCAGCGCCATTCGCATCCGGATTCTGGGATCGGGTTCAGTGACGGGATATATCGCAGCCCTTTCATCCTTACGCCCATCCTCTTGAATCACCGGCACCTTGACGATCCCTGCCGCATCAAAGGCGTCGGGATCGATGCCGATTGGCGGGCGTTTGTCCCGGGGGAGATCGCGCATGAGCGGCAGCAGGCTTTGAATGAATCCTGTATACCCCATCTGCTCCGGAAGTCCCCGAAAGACAATCTTCTCATTCGGATGTTGTCCTGCAGTTTTGAAGTGATCCTTGAGAAGGGTATTGGGCATCCCAAAGGAGACATAGCGGGTCACCGAGGCTTCACATTCTGAGAGGCCAATCAAAAGGAGTCCCAGCGCCAACCTGCCGATTACCCTAGAACGGCAAGGCATGCGCAACTCCAATGATCAGCCGATCCTCGATGGGTCCAAAGTAGCGGGAATCAAATGATTTTGGATGATCCCCCATGACCCAGATGCCATCTTCGGGGACGATCAGCCGCGCACCCACGGGGAGGGCTCGCTCCATCAGCTGGAATCGATGGGGATAGCGGGCTGGATGCATTTCTCCCTGGATTCGGAGTCCCTGTGGTTCAAGGTCCACGGAATCGCCGGGAAGTCCCGCGACCCTTTTGACAACCAGCGTTCCCAAGGGGATTTGCGGCGCCATCTTTTCATCGGATCGGTAGGCGACAAGGTCCCCAAGTTCAGGGGATCTTTGGCCGCGATCGATGAGGTACCAGCGGTGCTCACCGTCGAGACAGAGGAACTTCTGCGCATCATGGCCGACGACAAATCGATGGGAAAACCACGCGAAAAGGGCATGGAGAAGGACAAAAATCAGGACGCTGTTGAGGAGACGATCTACCACCAGGGGTGTGATTCGTTCGCTATCGTTGGGCTGATGATGCGATATCGACATATAAATCCTCCGGTGCGGCAATGACCCAGCCGCGATCAATGACGAGGTAGCCTGCATCGGCCAGATGCCGGGCGACCGATTCAAATAATGTAAAAGCCCCGGACCCGGGCGACCGATTCAAAGTGTTCAATCCGACCCGCCTGATCGCCGTCTGAGCGGGTTCCGTCCAAGGATTTGAGCAAGGCGCCCCGATCGAGGATGGCGATCGGAAGCAACGGGGGTTCTGCGATCCGAAGCATTACAGCGGCCGCAATCGCCCCCCCTGCAAGACCCATCGCGAGAGAACGTAAATGCTCAAGGGCGGAAACTCTCATGCGACCCTGTCCTCACTCTTGAGCAGCGTCTTGATGGCGGATTCAAGATCATGGCCCTTGAGCCGCAGGGACCGGATCGCGGCCACATCATCGGGTCGAGTTGAAAAAAGGAGGCGCTTGTAGGCCTGAAGCGGTCGACGAGGCGGCCATGGCAGTCGGTCTCGCCGTGAATGAAGACTTCGGAATATCGTCCCGGGAGGGTATGAACCGATTTAAGGAGCGCATATCCGGCCTCTCCCAGAGAGAGGCGATCCTCGCGCTTGAGTAGATCGAGGGATTCGGCCTTTTGTCCAAGGAGGAGGAGATGTGCGGAGTTTTCGACGATGGCCCTTCCGGCAGAGGATCGGTAAAGATCATTGACCGATTGCGTCAGGGTAATGGCGGCCCCGCCATATTTTCGAAAG
>CAYQOJ010000202.1:0-5761 GCA_964419105.1 uncultured Methylococcus sp. | reverse complement strand
ACTAGGCATGGAAGGGACGAAACCGTAGTAAGACTTGGACATTGATAGGAGTCTAGTAAACCATCTTCCGACCTTTCTACCTGCGTAGCAATACGCAGGACACTTTGACCATGACAAGGGTAGTGCGGTATGTCCCGCAGAATACTAACAGGCAATTGCTGTGAATGTCATAGAAAGGAGAGTCCAGCCAATGGCTAAACTGTCTGAAATCGCTAATGAGTCCTACGATTACAATGCCCTCGAAAAGAAGGCGTTGGAAGCGTGCCGGGCCTTGTTGAATGACGGTGCTGTCCTTAGCGCCTTCCCCATGCGTGAAAAGAATGGTGGCAAGCGGTGGGGCGTGACCCTCTTAACCAAGTCCCAGCTGACCCGCGGTCTCGGTGCCGACCATGCCACCTACTCTATCCTGCAAGGCCCTCACGAAAGCGAGGAGTCCTTCTTCGAGCGAGTTGAGGTGTGGGGTATCGACCGCAAGGAGCTCATCGAGCGGGCAACCAAGAAGTAAGGATTATTCCCTACCCTAATCCGTCAAGCGACCGCAAGGTAAACAACGGATGAATGGAAAGGGGTGGCCTAGTCAACCACCCCTTGTTTAGCCAGACTCTGGACTCTCCTCCCACTTTCGTGAGTAGTGGCATCCAGCCACGAAAGCATAGAAAGGCAAGGCAAAATGAATACCAAGGCCGTGGTTGAACAGGCTATCGATGCTGTCGACTCCGAGTTGCGTAAGAAGCGGAAAGAAATCCGCCAGCTTCGCAATAATCCGGAGGCGAAGTTCGAGCGCCAAATCATCCGCGAAGTTCTAGTCACCGGCCCCTCCGATAAGAAGGGGTTGGCGACCTGGGCCAAATACCTTCGGTCGCTGAAACCCAAGTACGCCGCGTTGAACCGCGAAGTGCGTAAGCTCACCAAAGCTCGCAAGTCGCTCAATGTGGTGCTCCGGTTTCTGTCCGCGAAGTAACCCAGGCTAGAAGGTAGTCCGAGGTGGTGACAGCACCTCGTTTTTGCCTGCCTCTACTTTGGCACGGGTGAGGCTCATGCCTCCACTACATTACCTCGTTGAACAGGCGAGCCCACCCTGCCTCCCTTTGGTTGCTAGGCGGACGAAGCATGACCCCGTGCGGAAACACGGGTTAGAGTCGGGGCGGGGGAATAAGTCCTCGACCTAGGTCCGGCCTAGCAATCATCCCCTTTCCCAAGGCAATCCAGCCAAGGGTAAATAGAAAGGACAAACATGAGCAAGAAGAAGTATCTCATCACCTGTCATTGTTGCGGTGAACAGCGGTGGATGACTGCTGACCAGCGTAAGGAGCTCGAGTGGCGGTTCTACAAGATTGAGCACAACACGATGGTCGCCATCCGCACGTTCTACATGCACGACCACGAGCGAGCCGAGAAGCGTCTGGCTACCGAGTGGAAGATGACTCTTGATGAGTTCAAGGCCTGTCGTACCGACTAGCCTATCGCGGGGGTGGTGACAGCACCCCCTTCTCTTTCCCAAGGCAATCAAGCCAAGGGTCAATAGGAAGGATAATACATGAAGTTAAATTGGACTGTCTTGCCCGAAGATGCAAACCCCGAGTTGTTGCGTGACGCACTCATCCAGATGATTGCGGAAGTCGGATACGACGCACGGCTTGGGAAGGTGATTGTCGACGAGCACATGATGACAGCGATGCTCGAGGTTGCCAGAGATGGTGATGAGTTCCAGAACCTCTGCAAAGCGGTCGATATCATGAGCTGGCGACTCGCCATCTTCCACGGCAAGATTCCCCAGGATACTCCCTACGAGAAGTAACCTGTTCACGGGGGTGGTGACAGCACCCCCTTTCCCTTTTCACCATGAAACCGAACAATCGCGTTCGACGAGTGGTGGTGTCAGAGGATGATTACTCGATCGTCCTTCGTTTCAACGTTAGGTTCACCTGCGGGTTTGAGCCCAAGCGCTGCAAGAAATGGCTGTGCTTGTGGTGGTACCCCAGGCGGTCCAATAACAAGAAGCGTGGGTTCGATCGGGTGTCAATCCGGTACCACGGATAGTTCAAAGGGCTGGCCTACGGGCTGGCCCTTTTTTTGTGCCCATTTTCTCAGCTCTCAGCGCCTGGCGGATCCCGCGCCGGGCAGAAGATCGGTCGCCGGTGAGAATAGTCACGGTCAGTTTGTTAAATTCATTTATAGGTTTGTGTTGTTGGTCAACCCCCCAATCCTATGATTGCAAGCATACAACCCTTACAAGTTTGCTTGTTTTAGTTTCCAAACTAGCAATCGCGCAATCGTTCAACCCCCCAGCGCAAGCAATGCTTGCTTACAACCGTTACATTTTGGACGCTATTGATTTCCAAACACGCAATCGCGCACGTCCTCAACCCCCCAGCACTTGCACTAAGCGCTTACAACCGTTACTCCTGGCGCTATCAATGATTCCGTTTTCAGAAGTCTTGACTGTCTTGGATTGATACCCATCCTACAAATCCATCAATAAACACGATAGTTTCCGTGCATTGACCGGTTGTGATTCGGGAACCGCGTTTTTTGATACATTGACATAATTACTAGCACACAATTGGTGCAACCTATGCACAAAAAAAAGGGGGGCTTAGGCCCCCCTTAAAAAACAAAACAACCGTTATTAGTTAGGACTCCCTAGTGCCTTGATGGTATAATTGGGGGTCCAAGCACCCCAAGTCATTGACTTGTTGCGCGTATTTGTCGAAGCCTTCCAATGCGGGTTTGCCGGCATTGATGTAGGACTGTTGGAACTTCAAGATACGCTTTACGACATACAGTTTCATCGAAAGCGGTGCGTCACCTGACATGAACTCGTCAAGTGTAGCAATGCGGTTAGGGTTGTTGCACAAGTAGCGCAAGAACTGCGTCCATTGATACAACTTGTGGTAGTTGAGCGTCGGCATGCCTACGCGCACTTCGAGCGTTCGATGCTCGTTCCAGCAAGCGGTATTGATAGCAGTATAGCGGTTGTTGTGGTGATCGTTCCACACGCCGCAGTAGCGATTGACGGAACGACGATGCGATACCATTCGATGCGCCCACGTTTGGAACGCATCACGCAGTCTGCCAGCGATGCGATAATACGTGGCCTGCGACTTGTGACGCATGTCAATGTGGACGTGATTGCCACAAGTGCCGTTGATAAGCGCACCGCTCTCAACCATGTCTTTGAGAGTATTGCGAACTTTGAGCCAATCGCTCTCGCTGTCAGCGTTGATGAAGCAGGTGTATTCTTGGAAGCGAGCGCAGGTTTCGCTGTCATTAGCGGCACCGATGCTACCATCGTGCTTGAACGAGTGCCACGTGTTTTGCGGGTAATCGTCGTCGTCCCAATCTACAATCTCGCTACCACGGCTAGCGATGAATTCAAGCTCGATGCCCACGCAAGCACCATCCGGACGCAAGCGAGAAGCCAAGCGTTGCTGGAAGGTGTTCAGCGAGACCACCCAATGCATGGGTCGCACGGAAGCGATGCCGTTGATGCTGTCCTGCAAGCGTTGACGCATGCTAGGTTCGTTGACATTGCGATCAATGCGCCGTTCGCAACGATGGTTACGGATGCGATTGAAGTAGGTAGTGATGTGACGATACTGTTCCCAGCCGTCGATAATCGCTTGCCTGACTTTTGATACGTCGTATGCGTGCGGAACACGGACGTCATTGACAATAGTGAAACCATTGTCCAACCAATCGCAGAAAGCGAGGCAATCGTAGCGATAGTTGTGGTAGATGAAGCCGGAGTGTTGCGCGAACAACTTGAACAGCGTGGTCTCACGCTTGCCATCTTTGCTGGCAAACTTGATAGCATCGGCCGACAAGCACGCTTGCACCTTGTTGCTGACATTCTCGGAAGTAATGTTGCAAACACGGCGTTCCGCGTAATACGAGGCTGACTTCACGGCTAGCGTGATGAGCGTCGGATGTTCGCGAACGTTGCTAGGCATGCTGTTCCAGCACGTGATAGCGACCTGCTTGGTTACGCAATTCAACAGCGTGCTAGCACGCATGAGGTTGAACGCTTTGAGTTGACGCTTGCTCAGCTTGCACCGGTTGGACAGTTGCATGCCATTGTTGCGAGCAGACGTGATGATGCTATCTTCGATAGCATCCGTGGGGTTGCTGGCGTTGCCAGCGATGATGTCGTGAGACATGGTGTTGCTTGGGTTGGGTTGGTTGCACGGGTTGTGAAACCCGTAAGTGTTCAGCGAATAGAAGCGAGGCATTACTTGTTGGAGTTGCCCTGCTTCCACGGCTTGTGGGAGAGGTTGCGGTGGCGCCGGTATTCGGTAAGGCGTTGCTCGCGGAGCTCGTCCAGCTCGCTTACGTCACCGCTGGTGACGGCAGGAGTGCTGGTAGTGCTAGCGGGAAACGCAGGAGCAGACGCACTAGAACCCTTGGAAGGGGAGTAGGGCGTGTAATCGTCATCCCATGCGCTGCTAGCATAGCCAGGAGCGCCAGCACTACCAAGACTGCGATAAACGCTCGAAGTGCTAGCATAACTGATGGTGCTAGTGAAACGCGGGAACGCTTCCGACGAGATTTCGCCGGATGCGTGGAACGTATGCCTTACGTATGGCGCAATCATCATAGGATTGGTAATGGTCGCATTTTTGAGACCATTGAAATCGCTGACCAAATCGGCAATGTCCTCGCAATGGGTCTTGTCCGTGCAGAGGATGTAGCAATTCAGTTGCTTGATGAGCGTGACATACAGCGGTGCGCGATCGTCACGCAACGCGAACATCTCGTTATTGGGATTGATGCCAACAATGGCAGCATAGCCAGCGATGCCTTCGTGGAAGGACTGCTCGCCCTGCTTGTAGAGGTAGCAGTTGAGCAGATGCTCGCTGTCGCAGGTCGATTGCAATGGTAGTTTCTCACCATTCCACTCGACTACGCCATTGTGAGCAATAGTCCAACGCTTGCCGTCCACCTCTCCGGTGAAAGGATGCGTGTTAGCAATGTTCTTGCCGCAAGTGGCGGTTCTGCCGTGAGCGATGACGCAACCGCGCACGCTACCCTTGGTAGGAATAGTGCCGTGCTGGTTGTAATCGACTCCATACGTCAATTGCGTATGTAGCGTTGCGGGAAGGATGTCACGGCTCGCTTTGAGCGTTCCGAGACCATCGCACGTATTAGGGTCAACGTGGCGTTCCACGAATACTTGACCGTTGTTATTGAGAGCATACCCGAAGCCATCGCGTTGCGAGGCTGCGAGCAGCGTGCGCATTTTGATGACTAGTCGTGATGCTTGCCGGACGTTTTTGCATCCAGCGGTGGACATGGCTATTAGTTTGCACATGTGTTTTGCTTTTTTTGCTTTTTTGGGTTGGGTTAGGAGTGTTGAAAGCGCTGCGTGCAACCGATGTTGCATGACCGATGCAAGCGATCGCGCACTAGTATTGCTACTAGTGTTGCAACTGCATACTGCGGGCATAGCATCACTCTCAACAGATACGACGATAGCATGCTACCTGGTAGTGTCAATACTATTTTTCAACTTTCGATGCATCAACTGATCGGATGCACGCAAGCGATAGATTGCGTAAAACGATTGCATGCGTGCAACGGTTGCATTGGTTTCTAGTATTGCTCTAATAACCATACGAACCTTGGTAATGCTTGCATCATTAGCGCAACCACGCATGACATCATGCTTGTATGCTTGCAATACGTCACGCAAGCAAGCGTTCAATCCTTTGCTCATGCGCGAATACTTCTGCATGTGCGCTAGCAAGCGTATCTTGATGCG
>CAYQOJ010000201.1:0-5775 GCA_964419105.1 uncultured Methylococcus sp. | reverse complement strand
GCCCCGGACGAAGATCAAGTTCTCGTGAAGACTTTCGGGTTACCGAGGCAAGAAGAACCGTGCCATTGAGATTCAAGCGAACAATTACCCGTGCACTGTCCTCAACTTCCGACACAGAGTCGACCGTCACAGGAAGAACATTGAGGACACTCGACAGTACCGGCGACTGAACCGAGAGGCTAACATCGCTTGGAAAGATCCGGCAACGCACATGAGCCCCCTCACTCATAGACAGGAGCGGCACCCAAAGGCGCCCTCCCCTGAAGCGAAGTTCGGATACACCATCTTTAGGGTAATGTGCCTCAATCCGGGCAGGCACAACGGTCCCCGCGCCATCGCCAAATCCGGGTTTCATGGCGAGGACCGGAAGCATCTCTTCCAATGATCCAGATGCAATAAGACCACCTTGATCAAGTAGTGCAACAAAATCGGCCAGCCTCAAAACCTCATCAGGCGCATGCGTGACATAAATCACGGGGATCTGTAATTCCTGATGCAGACGCTCAAGATACGGTAAAAACTCACGTTTGATCGTCGCATCCAGGGAGGCCAAAGGCTCATCCATCAAAAGGAGCTTCGGCTGAGAGAGAAGAGCGCGGGCAATGCCGACTCTCTGCATTTCACCGCCAGATAACTTTTCCGGGAATCGTTCAAGAAGCGGCTCCAAATCCAGAAGCTCCAACACATGCTTGAACCCTGGGCCCTCTTGCCGCCCTGCCGCTCGCTGCATTCCGTAAGCCAGATTTTCCCTGACCCTCAGATGAGGAAAGAGCGCAGCATCCTGGAAAACAAAGCCGATAGCCCGACGGCAGGTAGGTAATCGATAAGATAATCGCGTGTCGAGCCAAACCTCACCATTGACAGAAACCAACCCCCGCATTTCAGGATCGAGGCCCGCGATCCCCCTGAGGAGTGTTGTTTTTCCGCAGCCTGATGAACCGAAAAGAATGCTGACTCCCTGACCAGGAAGCGTGAGATCAAGTTTCAAACGAAAGGTGTCAAAATCTCGGGTCAGATCAACCCTTATCACCGATCGATTGGCCATCACGAACGCCCCCATAGATCCCGGCGATCAGCGTTTAAGGTGTACAGGGCCAACAGGACCAGAAAAGAAAACAGCAGCATGATTCCAGACAGCCAATGGGCATGCACATACTCCATTGCCTCGACATGATCATAAATCTGGACCGAAGCCATGCGGGTCTGGCCAGGGATGTTGCCACCGATCATTAGCACAATGCCAAATTCACCAACGGTATGCGCAAAACCCAAAACCGCTGCCGTCATCAGGCCCGATCGCGACAAAGGCAGAACGATCGTCACAAAAGCGTCCCATGGGCTGGCACCCAGTGTTGCCGCCGCTTCGATCAGGCGTGGATTAATTCCCTTAAAGGTCGACTGTAAAGGCTGAACGACAAAGGGCAACGAATAAATGATCGAGGTGACGACCAAACCCCCGAAGGTAAATGGAAGATAGCCCATTCCGAGCCATTGAGTAAGGTGCCCAATGGGACCGTGGGGCCCCATGGAAAGCAAAAGATAAAACCCAAGCACAGATGGCGGAAGAAAGAGGGGCAAGGCGATTAGCGCTTCAATGCCACCCTTCCAGCGACAACGCGTCCGAGCTAACCACCAGGCGCATGGCACACCAAGTACCATCAAGATCAGGGTGACAGTGATCGCAAGCTTTGCGGTCAGAGCCAAAGCCACCAAATCATCGGAGGTTAGGAGTGCAGGTACGTCCAAATCCCGAACCTCACTCGTGTCGGTATCCTAAAGAGGCCATCACATTAAGCGCCGCGGGGCTTTTAAGGTAAGCCAAAAGCGCTGTCGCTGCAGGGTTTCCCTCTGCAGTTCTCAACATGACCACATCCTGCCTGATCGGCTGGTATTCCGTATCAGGAATGAACCATGCAGAGCCTGAAGTGAGCTGACCATTCTTGTATACCTGGGAGAGCGCTACGAACCCCAGTTGAGCATTCCCGGAAACCACAAACTGATGGGCCTGAGCAATATTTTCACCCTGAACCAATTTAGGTGCTAAGGCAGCATCCACCCCTCGTTTCTTGAGGATCTCCATGGCAGCTACACCATAGGGCGCTGTCTTGGGATTGGCCATGCTGAGGTGATCAAAATTGCCGCCTGTGAGAATTTTGCCTTCACGGTCGACATAGTTGGGCTTGCTGCTCCAAAGCACCAAACGACCTATGGCATAGGTAAAACGTGATCCGGGAACGACCAGGCCTTCCTCCTCGAGTTTCCGAGGGGTTGCCGTATCAGCCGAAAGAAAAACCTCAAAAGGGGCACCGGACTTGATTTGGGCATAAAACTTTCCGGTTGCACCAGAAGCCATGACGAGCCTGTGACCGGTCTCTTGTTCAAAATCCTTACCGATTAAATCCAAAGCACCCGCAAAATTTGCCGCAACCGCAACCTGAACACTCCCCGCATGTGCCGTCCCAGTTTTGATGAAAGAGAAGAAAAGAACCCAAAAAACGAGATGTCGCATGAGAATTCCCCCGAAGAAAAAAACGAAGCCACCACCACGTTTTTCTTTCGGAATAATGGTTCGTTATGTATTGAGCTACATATTCTATGAGATTACGCAGGAAGGACAAGTGAGGTCCAGGATATAAGGTCTCTGATTCCCTTATTTTCTGACACACCACTGTAAATAATCGCACAGAATCGTTTTATCACTCAGGCTACATAGTGAAAAGGAGTCTGCGAATAACTAAATCCCCTCATGCAGGGAGTTTGACCCAAGTTGCGGGGATAAATGAGAGGGTGCTGGCCCACAAAAATCTCGAGGGGATGGGTTGGGGCTCGAAAGAGGTGGGGGAGATCGAGTCCCTCCTAGAGGTCTGCCGGCCAGCACCTATAACCTAGCATTTTGGTAGGTAATTGCAAGGGAAATTACGAGTGGACTTTAGGCCAGCGGTCACAGCATAGTCAGACGCACTGACTCAAAGCCTCGGGGTCGGTGTGCATCGATGCATTTCTTCGGTGTATCCTCGCTCTGAGACCCGGTCGGGAGATGCGCCTTGCACGAAGTCAGCCTTGCCGAAGAAATTCTCCGGATCATCGAATCATCTGCCCTCGATACGCCATTTTCAAAGGTCAAAACCATGACACTTGAAATCGGTGATCTGGCCGGTGTCGAACTCGAGGCTCTTGAATTTGCCCTAACGCACATGGCGCCGGAGACCTTGCTTGAAGGGGCCTTGATTCGCGTGATCCCGGTTCCCGGGAGCGGTTTCTGTGATGACTGCGCCATGCGCGTCGATCTTGAATTTGCCCTGTCCCCTTGCCCGCGCTGTGGTCAGCAACCCCTTACCGACGTCAAAGGAACTGAACTGCGAATTCGGGATCTTGAGGTGAATTAGAATCCTCAAAGAACTTATGAGGAACTCACAATGTGTACGGTTTGTGGATGCAGCAGTGAAGAACACGGAGCCAGTGCGCCGCCTCAGACCATTGACTTTGGTCAGGGCCCTGCGGGCGCCAGCCTCCCGGGCGTGAGTCAGACCCGTACCGTGACACTTGAAAGGAATATCCTTGACGCCAATAACCGGTTTGCGGAACAGAATCGCTCTCATTTCAAGAACCACGGCGTCCGGGCACTCAATCTGCTTTCAAGTCCAGGCTCTGGAAAGACGACCCTTCTCTGCAAAACCCTTCAGCAGCTGAAAACCATCACACCCACTACCCGAATTTCCGTCATTGAAGGCGATCAGCAAACCAGTCTTGATGCCGAACGCATTCATGCAACGGGCTTTCCGGTGGTTCAGGTCAATACCGGCAAGGGCTGCCATCTGGATGCCCGCATGGTGGCCGAAGCCTTTTCCAAACTTCACACCCATGATCACACGCACGACCTCACACGCGGACACTCCCGAGTATCCTCAATCCCGCTGAACAGCCTGACCTGGCATCAGGTCAGGGATGTTGATCTGCTTTTCATTGAAAACGTAGGCAACCTCGTGTGTCCTGCCCTCTGGGATCTGGGTGAGGATGCAAAGGTCGTCATCCTCTCTGTCACTGAAGGCGAAGACAAGCCCCTCAAATACCCTGACATGTTCCAGAAGGCCCATCTACTTTTAATAAACAAAATCGACCTCCTCCCTCATGTCGATTTTGATCCGGATCGCGCACTGGCCTTTGCCCGCAGGATCAATCCGGGTCTTGCCTGCATCCGGGTTTCAGCGACCACCGGCGAAGGCATGGCGGCATGGATTCATTGGCTCCTTCAAAGGAAGCCTGCGACCGAAACGCCAAAAGGGGATCCAGAAGAATGCATCTGAGACCCCAATCATGTGTCTAGCGGTTCCCTGCAAGGTCACAGAACTTCTCCCGGACCAAAGAGCCCGGGTGGAACTGGATGGACTTAAAAAGGACATTTCCCTAGCCTTCGTGGGTCCTGTGGAGATCGGAAGCTACGTCATCCTTCACGTCGGCTATGCCATTGGGGTCCTCGACCCTGAAGAAGCCGAAAAGACACTGGCATTGTTTCAGGAACTCGAAGCACAGCCCCCTCCATGAAACATCATGCGGAATACCGCGATCCCGAGGCGGCTGAGAGACTCCTCAAGCGAATCCATCAGTCCGTGGACCCCTCCCGGGAATACCGATTCATGGAATTTTGTGGCGGACACACGCATGCCATTTCCCGATTCGGTCTACATGGGCTCCTGCCTCCCAATGTCAGGCTGATTCATGGACCTGGATGCCCCGTCTGCGTCTTGCCCATCGGCCGGCTGGATATGGCCATTGCACTGGCGATGAAGCCCGGGGGATTCTTTGCTGCTATGGCGACACCCTCCGCGTTCCAGGATCTGCGGGGAACTCTTTGCAAAAGGCCAGGGCTTACGGTGCTGACGTTCGCATGGTCTATTCGGCCACTGAAGTCCTGACCATCGCCGAACAATCGCCTCTAAATGAGGTGGTTTTTTTTGCCATTGGCTTTGAAACCACCACTCCACCCACAGCACACCTCCTCCTTGAAATCCAGCGAAGGGGCCTTAAGCAGGTGAGCGTCCTTTGCAACCATGTCCTCACGACCCCGGCCATTCGCGCGATCCTCGAGGGCCCTGATCAAGGTCCGCGTCTCGATGGTCTTGTAGGTCCTGCTCACGTCAGCGTGGTGATTGGCTCTTCACCCTACACCCCCCTTGCCTCTGACTTCCAAATGCCTATCGTTATCGCGGGCTTCGAACCCCTCGATATCCTGCAGGCCATCCTCATGCTGATCCATCAGGTCAACGAAGCTCGCCATGCGGTTGAAAACGAGTACACCCGCGCTGTCGTCCCTGAAGGAAACCAAAGAGCCCTCATGGCCATGCGGGAGGTCTTTGAAACCCGTGAAAGCTTCGAGTGGCGAGGCCTGGGGAGCATTGCCGAATCCGGACTGAGGATTCGGTCATCCTTTGCGAACTGGGATGCCGAAAGCCGCTATGACCTTTCCTATCAGACGGTGGCTGATCACAAGGCCTGTGAGTGTGCGGCCATCCTTAGGGGTCAGAAAGAGCCCTTGGATTGCAAGGTTTTCGGCACGGCGTGTACGCCTGAAACCCCGCTCGGTGCCTGCATGGTGTCGAGTGAAGGCGCGTGTGCCGCCCATTTCACCTATGGCCGCAACCTGAGAAATTTTCGATGAAACGTCCTATCGCTGGGGCCATTACGCTGGCTCATGGTGCGGGTGGCCGGGCGAGTCATCAATTGATTCAGGAGATCTTCCTGTTTCATCTTGGAAATCCCTTTCTCCAGCAAGGGGAT
>CAYQOJ010000200.1:0-5797 GCA_964419105.1 uncultured Methylococcus sp. | reverse complement strand
ACTGTTAGCACTCTAGCCAGTAGAGTGCCAATCATAAAGAGCGCCCCTCATCTGTCAAGCCGAACCTAAAGGCATGAACCGACCTATGACGAGGATATCGGGATGCTCACCCCCCTTTTCAAGGGGGGTGGTGTTTATCCCTAAACAGCCTGAATGAGCGCTAGTCCTTGACTGGACGTTTCTCAAGCTTGCGCTGAAGAGTCCGCCGATGCATACCCAGTGCTCGGGCTGCAGCGGAGATATTGCCCGAATGCTCGACAAGAACCTTCTGGAGGTGCTCCCACTCCAGCCGGCGAACAGAGAGCGGTTTTTCTTTGATTTCGACGTATTCGTCGCCCTGATCCTTATGGAGCGCAGAAACAATCTCATCCGCGTCCGCAGGCTTTGCAAGGTAGTGGATAGCACCCAACTTAATCGCCTCAACGGCCGTTGCAATGCTGGCAAATCCTGTGAGCATCACGATGCGGGTATTGGCGTCGATTTCGTGCAACCGTTTGACCAGAAGAAGCCCCGACTCCTGACCAATTCGAAGATCAATCACAGCATATTCAGGATCGACGGATTCAGCCAATCGAATGCCGTCATCCACGTCTGTGGCGGAATGAACCTCGAATCCCCTGCGACTCAATGCCTGAGCCAACACGCCACAAAACGTAACGTCATCGTCGACGAGCAACAGCGTTGGCTTTTGCTCCAAATCGATGGGTTGGGATACGACTTCATTCATCCTGAACCTCTTAAATCCTTTTTTGCGCCACGACGGGCAACTCAATTCTCGTACAGGTACCTAAGTGCCTCTCCCTGGCGGTCATTTCGATCTCCCCACCCAACCGATGGATGGTCGAAAACGCGAGAAATAAACCCACCCCGAGGCCATTATCCTTCGTAGAGATTGGCTCTTTTCCCAGTTGACGAGAAATATCCGGCGGAATCCCCGGCCCCGTATCCAGAATCCTCAACGTCACCACGCGATAGTCCCAGCGAACATGAAGCGATAGACCCTCGGTTGAAACCTCAGCTGCATTATTCAAAATATTGACCAACGCGTGCGTCAAAGTCTGCTCTGCCAGGAAATCAGGGATGGGTTCCGGTCCTGCCTTCCGATAGTCTAACTTGGCCCCATGGAGTTGCTGCTTCCAGCTCCTCACCACGTCATCAAGATAGGTTGTCAATGGCATCAGGTGCCCACTTTCTGCACGAATTTCGCCTGCCGTAGCTGACATCACCGACAGCGCCTGCTTACATCGAGAAACCTGTTCTTTCAGAATTCTCATTTTGGTCGCCAGCTCGTTCTCCTCAACAGGATCACATTCGCTCTCGATTTCTCCGATCAGGATCGCCATCGTTCCCAAAGGAGTCCCCATCTCATGAGCCGCACCGGCCGCAAGGGTACCAAGCGCTACGACCCGCTCATTGCGAAGGCTCTGTTCACGCGCCTCTGCGAGACTCCGTTCTCTGGCCCTCAGATTTTTGGCCATCTCCACCACAAAATAAGCCACCATGACCGCGCTGAAGACAAATCCAAACCACATCCCAAAAACATGAAGGTCCAACTCATGGCGAGACATTGTCGAGTGCATATCGTGAATGGCCCGCAATCCATGATCTTTGGGTAATCCATCATCAAAGGGCTGAATGTCCGGCAAAGGCTGGTAGTAGGCCATCAGCATCGTGTAACAGCCCGTGGTAAACATCACCATGTACCATGTGTATTCTTGGGGCAACACCGTGGCCGCAATAATCAAAGGCAACAGAAAGAACCAGGCAATTGGGTTCGTTGCCCCTCCCGTGAAATAGAGGATCGCGGTAATGGCGAGCACATCACAGGACAATTGGATGAAGAGTTCGTTTTCTGAGATGGGCTCCCGCGAACTCAACCTCAACCAAGTCCACCAGTTAAACACGGACAAAAGAGTCAAAATCGCCCACAGGGGAACTTCACGCAGCGGTATATCTAGACCATATAGACTAATAAAGATGATCAACCCCTCACCGATGATCATGAGGTTTCTTAACACAAACAGCCACCGCAAATTCTGCCGGGCGTCATTCTCCGGCTGAATCGGTGTAGGTATATTGGGCAAGGGTTCTGTATTCATACGCCGGCGACACTTATTTCTTTGGGCTTTAACAAATCATGCGTCAATTTGCCACATTCCTGAAATGCAAAGCCATCGATAAAATTAAATTCACTGTTCAGAGCAACACCTGACAGCCGGTATCCACTCCTCTCGGATACCATTCCTCCTTATATGTAGCAGGGCTAATGACCCTGCTTTTTTTATGCCTGAACCCCTGCTGAATTGCACTCATAGGCAATCCCTAAACCCCTTAAACCACAATATCCATCAGGATTTTTAGCGAGATATTGTTGATGATATTGTTCCGCATAGTAAAAAACCGGCGACAGCAAAATTTCCGTGGTTATCGCTGACTGAACTCCTTTACCGCGGATGATCGACTCATAGGCCGCCTTACTCGCATTCACAACCTCAACCCAATCCTCTCGATCCAAATAAATGGCGGATCGATACTGAGTCCCGATGTCGTTACCCTGGCGCATTCCCTGTGTCGGATCATGTGATTCCCAGAAAACCGCGAGGACAGTATCCAGAGCGACTTTATCAGGATCAAATATCAGCCTGACCACTTCAGCATGCCCCGTTCTTCCGGTACAAACTTCCTCATAGGTCGGATTTGGGGTAATTCCCCCGGCATAACCTACCATGGTGAGATATACCCCAGGAATCTGCCAGAGGCGTCTTTCAGCCCCCCAGAAACACCCCATCCCCAACATCAACTCCCGACTACCCTCCGGAAAGGGCGGCAATAGTTCAGTGCCCAGCACCAAATGCTGTCCCTTGATGTCTATTGGCGCGTTTCTTCCTTGCGGCGCTTCACGAGTTTGCCCGAATCCCAACCCCTTAAATCCAAACATTTCTCTCTCCGTACGTTCATGACAGGAGCTAGTGTAGACTCGACGCCCTCAGCAAAATTCCAACCCTAAAGTTCAATGGCATCAAGCGATTTCTTTCAACGGTTTTACTTTGAATCCTTGGGTATCCGCGGCGAAATTGTGCGGCTCAATGAATCTTGGAAGCAAACCCAAGGCGTTACCGCCTACCCAAAACCTGTAGCTGCTTTGCTCGGCCAATCCCTCTGTGCCACCGTACTGCTCTCCGGAACAATCAAATTCCAGGGTTCACTGATCTTGCAGATTCAAAGTCCTGGCCCGGTGAAAACGATCGTTGCACAAACCACCCACCAAAGGACAGTCAGAGGTCTTGCCCACTGGGTCCCGGAGCTGGATTCCGACTCGTTTCAGAATCTTGTGCCTGATGGGAGGCTAGTCATCACCATCCAGAACCAAAACCGCGAACCTTACCAAGGGATTGTCGCCGTGGATGGGCATTCCATAGCGGACACTTTGGAAGGCTATTTTCAGCAATCAGAACAACTCCCCACCCGACTTTGGCTGGACGCCGACCATGATGCCGCGACAGGTATTTTCCTCCAGATTCTTCCTGAAAAAGAAAGAAAGGCGGACGACTGGAACCGTATCCTTCATTTGACCGACACCCTGACCCGCGAGGAACTTCGCGAACTACCATCAGAGGAACTGCTCTACCGGCTCTACAACGAAGAAGATGTCCGGATCATTGATCCTGAACCTGTACTTTTTCGCTGCAGCTGTGATCGCGAACGCATTGAGGCTGTGCTTCTAACTCTCGGTTCGGAAGAAATTGAAGATGTCCTGAGGCGCGAAGGCGCCATCGAAGTCCATTGTGATTTTTGTAACCGGCTGTACCGGTTCGACAAGGTCGACATCGGCGCGCTCTACAACGACAAAGCAACCGCACGTCATCCACACCCTCGCCACCATTAAAAATCGCATAAAAAACGCAGCCGAAGCTGCGTTTTTTGGAAGTGGGCGGGCTTTTTACAGCCAATATACAAAGATAAACAAGCCCAGCCAGACCACGTCAACAAAGTGCCAGTACCAAGCGGCGGCCTCAAAAGCAAAGTGATGCTGACTGGAGAAGTGACCGCGGATACTTCTAATTAGGACTACCGTTAACATGATCGCGCCAATGGTGACATGCAAACCGTGGAAGCCAGTCAACATAAAGAAGGTTGAACCGTAGATCCCAGTACCTAAAGTCAATCCCATCTCGGTATAGGCTTCATGGTATTCCATGCCCTGGAAGAAGACGAAGAGGAATCCCAGAGCCACCGTCAGCGCCAATCCAATGATCAGTTGCCGACGATTATCCTTCAACAAACCCCAATGCGACCAAGTGATGGTTGCGCCGCTGGTCAAAAGAATCAATGTATTCAGTGCCGGAATACCCCAAGCGGCCATCGGCTCGAACTCACCACCTTCATGTCCGCCAATTCGATCGGGACCATTCGTGGGCCATACATTTTGGAAAGTGTCCCAAAGGTATTGGTGGGTAAACTCACCTGAACCTTCCCCTGCCATCCAGGGTAACGCCAAAACCCTTGCGTACCAAAGAGCGCCAAAGAACGCAGCAAAGAAGAAAACTTCAGAGGTAATGAACCAGATCATGCCCATCTTGAAGGACACGTCCACCTGATCGTTGTACAAGCCCCCGACGCTCTCTCGAATGACCTCACCAAACCAAAGAAACATCATCAAGATCACAACTGCAGCGCCAACGATCATCATCGTACCGCCGACATCGCTACCATTCAGATAGGATGAAAAGCCAAAAAGGAGCACGAAAAGACCAATCGATCCGAGGATCGGCTGAGTGGCCTTGTGAGGTAGATAGTAAGAACCATGCGCCATCGCTATTCCCCTGAATTTAACTGAGTTCGAGGTTAGCCCTATTTCGGGGCTGTAATATCAAAAAACGTGTAAGACAGCGTCATGTCCGCAACCGTCCCCGGTAAGGCCGGATCAATCACAAACCTAACGTCCATCTCACGCTCCTCATGCGGCCCAAAGGACTGCTCGTCGAAGCAAAAACATTGCACCTTTTGGAGAAACCGAGTCGCCCAACCCGGCGCGATACTCGGAATCGCTCTCCCCACCAACGCAGAACCTGATGTGTTTGTTCCGTAGAACTTTACCGTGTGATATTCACCCGGATGCACCTTTAACTTCTTGACCTCTGAACGAAACTGGAGCGGCATCGCCCCATTCACTGTCGTCAGAAATTCCACAGAAACCGTACGACTGAGATCCGGCTTAAAGCTAGCCTCGGCGACCGCCTCGGACTTGATCTTTCCATTC
Organism: uncultured Methylococcus sp.; assembly: GCA_964419105.1. Lineage (GTDB taxonomy): Bacteria > Pseudomonadota > Gammaproteobacteria > Methylococcales > Methylococcaceae > UBA6136. Next base: position 537 of record CAYQOJ010000200.1, on the reverse strand, counting down.
AGCCCTGTAAGTTCACAAAACACGTCATACAGGGGGACCAAGGCAAATCCAAAAGCAAACATGACGAGCACAAACAACGCGACTGGCCATATGATTCGGCGATTCGCAGGCTTTTTGGATGACTCTGTCACGGGTGACCTACACTCTCTATCACCTGCCGAATGGCCCAAACATAAAGGCCCACGGCTACGGTGACCAGAAAGAGTGCCGTCAACAGATTTTTTTGCTTCAGATTCATTTCAAAGTCCCGGGAATTACCCTGTATTCAGGGCCATTCCCGGTTTATCCTGATTAATGAATGTGCGGCGAGTGTTCCCAAGTGTGATACGGCGCGGGAGAAGGCAACTGCCACTCAAGGCCATGCTCATGCGCGCCTTCCCAGACCTCATCGGTCGCATGCTCACCTTCACCTTTCATCGCTTTCACGACGATGTAGCAAAGAATCAGCTGAGAGAAGCCGAAGATAAACGCGCCCACACTGGACCAGGCGTTGAATTCAGCAAATTGCAACGCGTAATCAGGGATACGACGCGGCAT
>CAYQOJ010000199.1:0-5846 GCA_964419105.1 uncultured Methylococcus sp. | reverse complement strand
GATTGAGGTATGGAAAACGGAGGACGCTGCGCGATCGTTCCGGGATCGACCGCACCCGATGCTTGAAGGGGATAAGCCCATCGATGTTGCCATTCAATCTGAGCTTGGCGAGGACATGGTCAAGTCTCTCCTGGGAGAGCTGAAGTACGGGACCGCTGCGTGAGTACACAGGTTCTTGACCGTGTTCTTCTCTGCTACCGGATGGGTGATTCTGCTGGGCATTATCCCGTTCGTGCAGGGGAGCTGCGGGCGTATGTGGAAGTTCCAATTGTCTTGGTGATTCCCGCGATCCTCATAACGACTGTTCTGATAGTACACATTCTCTGGAATTTGGCTCAGCGGCTCGCTGAGGCCATCACAACGCTGGTGCGATTGATGAAGGCGATGCGATGGGCACCTTTGCAGCCATTGGAAACAGAGCCTAGGATCGGAACGCAGGCGGCAGATGTCCAGTAGGTCCAGCAATCCTTGGAATAGCCTGCAAAATCAGAAAATGTTGCTTTGAATTAGAAGAGACTCAGAAGTGAAAGAATTCGTACTCCTTCTCTCTATTTCCTTGGGCTTTGCATCGCGGGTCGGGGCAGACGATGAGATTGGCAAAGATCAAGTCCCCGCGGCAGTTCTGGAGGCTTTCGCAAAAGACTTTCCTCGTGCTCATGCCGTTCGGTTCAAGATGGACTCAGACGATGGTGTCAAAATCTACGAAGTCAAGTTTAGAGAAGGGCGCAGAAAAATTAAGGCGGAATATTCAGCATCAGGCCAACGCTTGACCCTCAAAGGTAAAAAAATGGACGATGATGATGACTAGTTTTGCTTTGATGTGCCGGAAAACAAAGGCTAGAACGCCACCGCAAAGCCAGTCCAGCTAACCATGGCGGGTGATACGTTATTGAGGCCTCCACTGACTTGACCGAATGCGGAAATCCGGTCCGTAACAGTCCAAATAAGACCACCACCAATGACGGCCTTACCTTGACTATTTAGTGGCTTGTTGTTAACTCCATCTTCTGGTGGGATGGATGCTGCCTGAGTGCCGTTGTAGTACCCGTGCGCAAAAATGGCCAGCTCGTTCTCGATGATGTTTCTCTGAAGTGCCCATTGGAAAAGAAAATCCCAATGATATTGGCCAACCTCAACACCGTTGATCGCAGGATTTGAGAGGCTGCGCATTGGACCAAGACTGATATTGAGGTTGGTGTCGAACCAAAGATCCTTTGAGAAAGCGAATTGAATGCCAGGGTTGGTACCACCGTTTTGTGTCGAATTTCCAAGCCACTGAGTGTTGACGGATGCCTCCACGGTAAAGGCGGGCATTTCCGAAAAAAACTCCCCCTCGCCCCAGAAGCGATATACCGCGGAAAAGCTCAAGGGCGCAAAGGAAGTATTGCTCGGACGGCCCTCACTCCAACTGAACCCTGAGCCGTATGCGCGAACCTCCAGCGAGTCGGTTACGCCGATATGGGCTAGAAACTGGTTATAAAACTTGCCTTGCCCCTTCGCGAATCCATCTGCCCTCCCGGGCGTTCCTCCTTCATAGCTAAACGGGGTGTACTCCAAGTAAACATTGCCCTGAGGAAGAGTTCCGGTATTGGTTGGGTAAGTGGGTAACTGGGGTCCCGGATTCAGAACGTCAGGATCTCCGGCGTAGGCCTCACTGAGCATCAGGCAGAGGAGCAGCGTTAGCGGCTTAAGGTAACGCCTAAACCAATGGTCGGGATCCAAGCGCTTCGGCTTATCCATAGAGCGTAGAAGTGAGTACTACTTAGAAATCCCAGAATGAGGATGAATTGCCGTTTACTGCAATAGTCAGCGGTAGCAAACGTAACATAATCAATATCCCAAATCGAGTTTTGCTTGGTGCTTCTGAACACCATGGATGAAGGTGCATTACGACAAGTCCGGATCAGAACGCTATGATTGGGGCGTGAGAGCGATAACCGATGAAATAGGCTCAACCCTCGAATTTCAGGAATGATTCACTGTGTGGCTTGTTAGGCTAGCAATATACAATCCCTACTTGATCGCTGCCCTCATCATCATCCTCTCAGTGGTGGGTGTACTTTCAGCAGGACGGATACCCGTCGACATTTTGCCTGTTTTCAAAAGTCCGGCTGTTCAGGTTATGACCTATTATCCAGGCATGCCGGCAAGCGCGATTGAAAAGACCATCACCAATCGAATCGAAAGATGGGTCAATCAGGCACCCGGCGCTCGTCTCGTTGAGTCGCGTTCCGTTCCAGGCGTTAGCCTCGTTAAAGTCTACTTCCGGGACGACATTGATCCAAACGTAGCATTGACGCTGACCAATTCATTGGCCCTGGGTGCGCTGCCTAATTTGCCACCCAACACCTTGCCCCCGGTCGCACTGCCCTTCGATGCCACAGGCACACTCCCTGTTGGGATTCTCACCGTCCGCAACCGACACCTCGATGATTCCATTCAGAAAGATTGGGCGCGCGTGACGGTTCGCAATATGCTGGGTGCGATCCCCGGAACTATTGCGCCGGTTGTTGTTGGTGGTAAGGATAGAAGTGTCATGGTCTACCTTGATCCTGCAAAGATGGATGCCAGGGGGCTCGCTCCCATGGATATCGTCACGGCGCTGCGGAACGGAAACCTGATGGTATCGCCTGGTACAGCATATTTTGGGGATCAGCAGCTCCTGCTCGATAACAATGCGATGGTCACGGAGGTCCGTGAGTTCAATGAGCTTCCGATTAGTTCAGGGGTGATGCCACCTATTCTGGTGAAGGACATTGGTCACGCCGAAGATGCTGCAGCCATTCAGACTTCAAGCGTCAGAGTGGCGGGGGCTAGTGAAGTCTACCTTCCCATTTACCGACAGATCGGTTCGAGCAGCCTGAGCGTTGTAGATGGCGTCAAGGGCCAGCTTCAATCTATTCAAGAAAAACTTCCCAAAGGAACTTTCCTGGATCTGGTAATGGATCAAACCGTTGCGGTTCGATCCGCTTTAAATGCCCTGATCCTTGAAGGAGTAATTGGGGCTCTACTGGTGTCCGGGATGATTCTACTGTTCCTGTCGAACTTCAAGATGACCTTGATTGCATCGACATCCATACCACTCGCCATTCTCACAGCGGTCATAGGTCTCTATCTCACCGGAAACACCATCAACACCATGACGCTCTCGGGGCTTGCTCTTGCAATCGGCCCTCTTGTGGATGATGCCATCGTGGAGCTTGAAAATAATCATCGAAACTATGCCATGGGTAAAACCCGCGTGGAAGCAGCGCTGGATGCATGTCGTGAGGTTTTTCTTCCTGTGATCGTATCAACGCTTACGACTTTCATTGTCCTTGCGCCAATGGCGCTCATGGATGGAATCGGTGGGTTTCTTTTCAAGCCTCTGGCGGAGGCCGTTGCTTTCGCCATGCTGGCCTCGTTCTTTTTTTCTCGCACTTACGTGCCCATGATGTGCGTCACCTTTTTATCCTGGAATCCGGCAAGCCTTCTGAATTCTGGACTGCCTTGATAAAGGGGCCCGCCGATTCACTTGGAGGGTACCTCAGTCTTTTGCAAAAACAGTTTGAAGCCGTGCTGACCTGGTGCCTTGATTGGAGAATCATGGTTCTAGCCGCTGTCTTGTTTCTCTTTGTCGGAAGCCTGGGCTTCACCCCTCTGATCGGACAGGAGTTCTTTCCCTCGGTGGATTCAGGTCACCGGTCTTCGACATGATGCTGCCCAAAACCTCTAATTTCGACCCCAGCGTTTAGGATTCGTAACGTAGAAACAAGGGGTTAGCGGTTTTTTGGGGCGATTTCTAGAAAATCCTTGTAGGGACAATAATAGATTTTCTAGACCTTGATGGGTATATCGATACGATGATATCGTATGGACATGTTCATCAAGATAACCGAATCCGGCGGTAGACGCTACGCGAAGCTCGCAGAAGCCTTCCGCGATGAGCAGGGCATCAGTCGGCAACGCATCATCGCCAATCTGGGTCGCGTTGATGCGATTCAATCTCCCGATAGCGCTCTCGGCAATGGCATGAAAAAGCTGTGCTTCGGTGCCGAGGCCCTTGATCCGGTTGCCGCTGAATTCAATAGCGCACTTTCCGTTGGTGCAACCTGGTTACTGCACAGCCTCTGGAATCAGCTGGGCTTTACGGCGGTGTTCTTCCCCGCGCTCAAACGCGCCCATCCGAGCTTTAATGCCGAAGCGCTCCTTAAGGTCATGGTCTTTAATCGGCTATGTGACCCCGAATCCAAGCTCGGCATCATGCGATGGCTAGAGTCCACCCTGATGCCCGGCGTTCCCGCTGCAGAGGTGACGCATCAACGACTCTTGCGGACGATGGATAGCATCGAGGAGGCTCGAGACAGCCTGGATGAGCGCTTGGCTGACCAACTCAGACCCTTGCTGGACCAGGAGTTGTCGATCGTTTTCTATGATCTGACGACCTTACGGGCAGAGGGGACCTCCCAGCAAAATGATGAGCTTCGGCATTACGGCATCTCCAAGGAGGGCGGTTTCCGTCGACAATGCCTCTTGGGGATCGTTCAGACGGCTGATGGACTTCCGATCTATCACGAAGTCTTTAGCGGTCATCAGTCTGAAACCAAAACGCTGATACCCACGTTTCGCAAGGTGCTCAAGCGCTATCGTATTCGCCGCCTGATTCTGGTAGCCGACCGCGGACTGCTCTCGCTCGACAATCTCAAAGAGCTTCTCGAAACCAAACTGGATGACGGCTCTCCTCTGGAGTTCATCCTCGCAGTGCCGGGGCGACGCTATAACGACTTTGAGGAGATCATGAAGCCATGGCATGAGGAAACCTGCCTGCTGGCCAAGGATGAGGTCTTCAATGCGTTTACGTGGAAGGATCAGCGCTTGATCGTTGCTCACAACCCGGAGATGGCAGCGGAATCGCTGGCAAGAAGGGACGAACGAATTAAAGAATTAGAGGCACTGGCAGCAAAGCTGGCTGGGAAGTTGGATGATCAGGACGACGGCAAAAAGCACAAAGGCCGCAAACTGTCGGACGGCGGCGCAACGGCCAAGTTTTACAACGCCGTCAGAGATGAGCGGCTTTGCAAAATCATGAAGGTCAGCCTGACCAGCGAGGTATTCACCTACGACGTGGATGAGGATGCTCTCGCACGGGAGTGCCTGATGGACGGCAAGCTGCTATTGGTCACCAACGCCAAAGGCTTGGAGCCCGAGGAGGTGGTGGCTCGTTATAAATCTCTGGCCGATATTGAACGCGGGTTCCGGGTGCTCAAGAACGAACTCGACATTGTGCCGATGCACCACCGTTTGCCGAAACGAATCAAGGCGCACGCGATGATCTGTTTTCTTGCGCTGATCATGCATCGCATCCTTAGGATGCGCCTGAAGGATAAGAAGTCGACCTTAAGCCCGGAGCGGGCGCTGGAAATGGCCGGTCGTATTCAGTGGCATGAAGTCTCCCTTTCGAAGGGAGAAAAGATCAAGGGCGTGAGCCGCCTTAACCCAAAACAGCTCGACCTGTTTGAGGCCTGTGAACTGCCGGTTCCGGATGAAAGGGAGGTCGAACCCGCCTTGTAGTGACAATTTTCAAAAAGAGATCCCATTTATATCAATAGGATAGCGTCCCCCCATGTCGAAGACCGGAGGTCAGATCATGATTCACGTCCGCTGTCCCTCCTACCTTCGGCTTTCAGCCACCGAAAAACGTGTGGCCTCAGTGGAAGAAGCGCTGAAACAACTGATCCCTGAAATCGGACTGACCCCGGATTGGTTACTAGCTAGTTATTTCTGCTTTACTAGCCCACTGTTGTTAGTCTCAGGTGGATGTGTGTCAATGTACTCAATAAGATTTGAGAAGGATGTATTAGGCACCC
>CAYQOJ010000198.1:0-5847 GCA_964419105.1 uncultured Methylococcus sp. | reverse complement strand
ACTGCTACAAGCTTTTCTTGCAGACCATCGTTTGCGCCGCTCTGCTGAACATTCTGATTTGCCATGACCGCTCCTAGAACTTAAGACCGGCCTCGCGGGCCGCATCGGCGACGGCTTTGACCCGTCCGTGGTACTTGAAACCCGAACGGTCAAAAGCAACGGTCGTTACACCTGCTGCGAGAGCGCGTTCAGCGATGAGCTTTCCGATCACCTTAGCCGCATCAACATTACCGGTTTGCTTCAGGCCTGCCTTCACAGTTGCCTCGACAGTGGAGGAGCTTGCAAGCACCTTTGCACCATCGGCAGTAATGACCTGAGCATAGATGTGACGCGGTGTTCTAAATACCGTCAGTCGATCTACGCCGAGCTTGCGAATGATGGCCCGTGTCTTAGCAGCCCTACGGAGCCTTGCCGCTTTCTTGTCCATCTTGACCTACTTCTTCTTGGCTTCTTTCTTGATGATGACTTCGTCTGCGTAGCGAACACCCTTACCCTTATAGGGCTCCGGCGGGCGATATGCCCGAATATTCGCCGCGACTTGGCCGATGACCTGCTTATCGCAGCCCTTCACGAGGATTTCTGTTTGCGACGGCGTTTCCAATGTCACGCCTGCCGGTGCCATGAAATCAACCGGGTGCGAGAAACCGAGGCTCAGACTGAGCTTCTGGCCCTGCGCCTGGGCACGATAACCTACGCCGACCAGTGTCAGCTTACGTTCGTATCCCGCCGTAACGCCGGTAACCATGTTCGCGATATTCGCGCGGGTCGTTCCAGCCAGGGCAACCTGCTTCTGGTTAGACTTGTCCATGGTGACGACGATCTCGCCGTTTTCAACAACGACCGGGACATCAGGATGAATGGCAGCCGACAGAGTGCCCTTAGCGCCCTTGACGGTGATGCTGTTCGAACCGATGGTGGCTTCGACCCCCTTCGGAAGAACAATCGGATTTTTTGCGACTCTAGACATGACTTACCTGCAATTTAGGAAACGGTGCAGAGCACTTCGCCGCCGTGACCGCCTTCGCGTGCTTCCTTGTCGGTCATCAGACCGCTGGAAGTGGAAATGATGGCCACACCGAAACCACCAAGGACCTTAGGAAGGTCATCGGCACCCTTATAAACGCGACGACCCGGCTTGCTCACGCGCTGGATCGATTCGATAACCGGCTGACCCTGGTAATACTTCAGGGAAACGTCGAGTACCGACTTATTGTTTTCAGTTTCCTTGACTGCATAGTCTTCAATATAGCCTTCCTGTTTAAGGACGCGGCACACTGAAACTTTCAGCTTGGATGACGGCATGGAAACCGTTGGCTTATTGGCTGACTGACCATTACGGATGCGGGTCAGAAGATCAGCCAAGGGATCTGTAATACTCATATCTCTCTCCGATATCTCTCTGTGACGCGCCTTACCAGCTGGCCTTGGTTACGCCGGGAACATCCCCGCGCATTACGGACTCACGCAGCTTGTTGCGGCCAAGGCCGAACTTACGATAAAAGCCGTGCGGTCTACCGGTCAGGTTGCAACGATTGTGCAGACGAGATGCAGAGGAATCGCGGGGAAGCTTCTGCAGCTTCAACTCCGCCTGGATCTTCTCTTCTTCGCTCGCTGTCAGGCTGACGATGATAGCCTTCAGTTCCACACGCTTAGCGTGATTCTTGGCCACCAGCTTCTGCCGCTTAACTTCGCGGGCGATCATTGATTTCTTAGCCATGGGATATCCTAGGTCCTGAAGGGGAATTTGAACTGCTCAAGCAGAGCTCGAGCTTCCGCATCGGTCTTTGCGCTGGTCGTAATCGTAATGTCGAGACCGCGAACCGCATCGACCTTATCAAAGTCGATTTCCGGAAAGATGATCTGCTCCTTCACGCCCATGCTGTAGTTGCCGCGGCCATCGAAGGCTTTGCCATTCAGTCCACGGAAGTCACGGATACGCGGAATAGCGATGGTGATCAGACGATCCAGGAATTCATACATACGGTCACGACGCAGCGTTACCTTGCAACCGATCGGCATTCCGTCACGAATTTTGAAACCTGCGATGGACTTCTTTGAAATCGTGATGACAGGCTTTTGTCCACTGATCTTTTCAAGATCTTCCAGAGCGTTCTGGAGGATCTTCTTATCGGCAACCGCCTCGCCCACACCCATGTTGAGGGTGATTTTTTCGAGTCGGGGGACCTCCATCGCAGACTTGTAACTGAACTGCTGGGTCAGGGATCCGACGATCTCGTCTTTATAAAGTTTTTGCAATCTGGCCATGTTATTCACAGATTATGCGTCGATGACTTCGTTGTTCGACTTGAAGAACCGTACCTTCCGGCCATCTGCGAGCAACTTGAAACCTACCTTGTCGCCCTTGTTGGTAGCAGGGTTGACCAAAGCGACGTTGGAGATATGAATCGGCATCGCCTTTTCGACGATTCCACCAGAGACGCCCTTCATGGGATTCGGACGTTGATGTTTACGGGCAATGTTCACGCCTTCAACAACCAACTTCTGTTCCGAAGGGATACCGAGAACGGCCCCACGTTTACCCTTGTCGCGTCCAGTAATGACGACCACTTGGTCGCCTCTCTTGATCTTGCGCATCGTGTCTCTCCTAAATCACTTCAGGTGCAAGTGAAATGATCTTCATGAACTTCTCAGAACGAAGCTCACGAGTCACGGGCCCGAAAATACGCGTTCCGATCGGCTGGTGCTGATTGTTCAGCAATACTGCGGCGTTGCCATCAAAGCGGATCAGCGAACCATCACTGCGACGAACGCCCTTGCGGGTACGAACGACAACTGCGTTGTAGACTTCGCCTTTCTTGACGCGGCCACGAGGAATTGCTTCCTTGATGCTGACCTTGATGATGTCACCCACGTTCGCATAGCGACGGTGTGAACCACCAAGAACCTTAATGCACATGACCCTCCTGGCACCGCTGTTATCGGCGACATCAAGGTTGGTTTGCATCTGAATCATGTCGATTTACCTGAATGTAAGTTTATTCAGCGAGCCTTACTTGGCCCGTTCTACAATCCTTTCCAGCTTCCATACTTTCCTGCCGGAAATTGGGCGGCAGGCGGATACCGTTACAACATCACCTTCCCGTGATTCGTTGTTCTCGTCATGCGCCAACAACTTGGTTGAACGACGAATGAACTTCCCGTAGAGCGGGTGAGCAACTACGCGTTCGATCTTCACGGAAATCGTCTTGTCCATCTTGCTGCTGACCACTTTCCCGGTGAGGGTGTGGACCGTCTTTACTTCGCTCATGCCTGGGCCTCTTTCTCAGCAAGGATGGTGTGGATCCGTGCGATGGTTCTGCGGTTTTTCAGAATCTGATCCGGCTTGGCCAACTGACCGGTTGCCTTCTGCATCTTCAGATTGAACTGTTCGCGATGGAGATTAAGCAGCTCCTCGTTCAGTTCAGCCGCAGACTTCTCCCTGATTTCTTTCGCCTTCATTACATGACCGTCCTGACGACAAAGGTCGTCTTCATGGGGAGCTTCGCTGACGCCAGAGCAAATGCTTCACGCGCCAACTCTTCGCTGACACCCTCGAGCTCATAGAGCATCGTGCCGGGCTTGATTTCTGCTACCCAGTATTCGACGCTACCCTTACCGCTACCCATACGCACTTCGAGCGGCTTCTTGGTGATCGGCTTGTCCGGGAAAACGCGGATCCAGATCTTTCCACCGCGCTTAACGTGACGAGTAATCGCACGACGAGCGGATTCGATCTGACGGGCCGTCATGCGACCACGTTCGACAGACTTCAGGCCGAATTCGCCGAAGCTGACCTTGTTACCCTTCTGCGCAAGGCCGGTATTCCGTCCCTTGTGCTGCTTTCTGAATTTGGTTCTTTTTGGCTGCAACATGAGCTTATGACCTTCTTAATCAGGCTTCTGCAGAGGCAAGCTTGGTGTCGGCAGCGATCTGGGGAAGAACTTCACCCTTGAAGATCCAGACCTTTACACCGATTACCCCATAGGTGGTCTTTGCTTCAGCAAAACCATAGTCGATATCCGCACGGAAGGTGTGCAGCGGGACACGTCCTTCGCGATACCATTCGGTTCGGGCGATTTCAGCACCGTTCAGTCGGCCACCGACGCTAATCTTGATGCCTTCAGCACCGAGACGCAGGGTGTTCTGAACAGCCCGCTTCATTGCGCGGCGGAACATGATTCTCTTTTCGAGCTGCTGGGCTACACCCTCTGCGACCAGCTGTGCATCAAGTTCCGGCTTGCGGATTTCTTCAACACTGATCTGGACGGGCACACCCATCATTTCGGAAACCACGCGACGCAGGGTATCAATGTCCTCGCCCTTCTTGCCGATCACCAGACCCGGACGTGCCTTGTGAATGGTGATATGGGCATTGTTGGCCGGGCGATTGATCTGAATGCGGCTCACCGAGGCATGTCCCAGCTTCTTGCGCAGGAAATCACGAACTACGAGATCCTTATGAAGATACGTAGCGTAGTCCTTGCTGTTGGCGTACCAACGTGAAGTCCAGTCCTTGATGATGCCAAGGCGGATTCCTGTAGGGTGTACTTTCTGTCCCATTATGAAACCTAGCGTTTTTCAGATACTTGAATAGTGATATGGCAGGTCCGCTTGCTGATGCGGTTCGCACGGCCCTTGGCCCGTGGCGACATGCGCTTCAGCGTTGCACCCTCACCAACCTCGACAGCATTGACACGCAATTCGTCGATATCGGCACCATCGTTATGTTCGGCGTTTGCAATTGCCGACTCCAAAACCTTCTTCATGATGCGCGCGGACTTCTTCGGGCTGAAGGTCAGGATATCGATTGCCTTCTCAACCTTAAGGCCACGGATCTGGTCGGCGACTAATCGGCATTTTTGTGCCGAGACCATTGCCGTGTTCAATCTTGCTGTGGTTGCCATCGTTCTTCGCTCTCAAAATTTGGACAAGATGATTATTTGGACTTCTTGTCTGCTTGGTGACCCTTGTAGGTGCGCGTCGGCGCGAACTCACCCAACTTGTGTCCTACCATGTTGTCACTGACCAGAACCGGAACGTGCTGGCGACCGTTATGCACGGCAAGCGTCAACCCAATCATTTCCGGGAGGATCATGGAACGGCGCGACCAAGTTTTAATTGGACGCTTGTTGCCGCTGTTATTGCTCTCGAGAACCTTGTTCAGGAGATGATGATCAATGAACGGTCCTTTTTTGATCGAACGTGGCACGGTCAATACCTCTGCTAATTATTACTTCTTGCGGCCACGGACGATGAGCTTATCGGTCCGCTTGTTATTACGGGTCTTGTAACCCTTGGCCGGAGTACCCCATGGTGATACCGGGTGGCGTCCACCTGACGTACGACCTTCACCACCACCATGCGGGTGGTCAACAGGGTTCATGGCAACACCACGAACGGTCGGACGTACACCGCGCCAACGGCTTGCACCGGCCTTACCCAGAGAGGCAAGGTTATGTTCATGGTTGGATACTTCACCAATTACAGCCTTGCAATCTGCAAGAACCTTACGCATTTCACCCGAACGCAGTCGGATCGTCGCGTAAGTACCTTCCTTTGCAACCAACTGCACCGATGCACCGCCAGCACGTGCGATCTGAGCGCCTTTGCCAGGCTTCAGTTCGACGCAATGGACAACAGAACCCACAGGAATATTTCGCAGCGGCAGACAGTTACCGGTCTTGATCGGTGCGTACTCCGCAGACACGATTTCCTGACCTACCACGATGCCCTTGGGCGCAATGACGTAACGACGCTCACCATCCTTGTAGACAACGAGCGCAATGTGCGCGGTGCGGTTCGGATCGTATTCAATCCGCTCAACGCGACCGGTGATATCGAGCTTAT
>CAYQOJ010000197.1:4437-5854 GCA_964419105.1 uncultured Methylococcus sp. | reverse complement strand
GGCTGCTCGTGGTTTAGACCACCTTACTGGTGCTGCAAGGCGTTTTGAAGAACAGCAAATTCGTGTAGAGCTTCTCTTCCAGCGAGCCTCCGATGCTCAAGGTGCATTCCAAAGAGGAACTGGCACATTGGCCGTAGAACAGCTAAAGCTACAAGCCACCTTTAGCAATATGCGAGACACGGTTGCTAACAATCTATTACCAGCAATCGGATTACTAACTCAGAAATTTAGGGAAGCCCTAGTAGGCATAGAGCCGAAAATAAAAGAATCCTTTGAGGCAATAGAGCCAGTTCTTTATGACTTGGGTAACATCCTTATACCTACCCTTACCGATGCTTTAGAAAAAACACTGACAGCTTTCAATAACTTGATAAAAGTTATAGAGCCAATCATTGATCCAACAACTGAACTTGGCACATCTGTTTTACGCCTAATTATTCAAATTGAAGTGTTATTCGATACTCTTGCAAGCAATCAGCCAGCGACAGATACGGTCAATGTTTTTGAATCTCTAGGTAAGGTTCTGTCTTTTGTTATAGACATTGTTACTCGTCTTATTTACTGGATTGAGTATCTCAATTTACGCATACGAGTTTTCCAAGAGCGTATGGTTGCACTCTTTAGCTTGGACTGGGATTCGTTCTTATCTGATTGGGATGCTTACTTTGAAAGAGAACTCACAAACCTTCAGTTGGTCAAGAATCTAAAAGAAGGTCAAAATAAATACAACTATGAGCTAAATCAAACCAATCTTTTACGCAATAAATTACGCCTTACTACGAATAGTGGTGAGGAAAATAGGTTCAATAGGCTCAGACAACAGTTTGCACAAGAGCCTAGAATCTTGCCATTTGATGAAGAGATTGGTAAGGAAACTGGCAAAAAGTTCGTCAAGGGCTTTTTTGACAAGCTAAAAGAGGATGTTCAAAAAGAGGTTGCTCGTCAGCAATTAGAACTCCGTGGTGCTTCCGAAGGCTTGATTGATGCCATCTTGGGCTCCGATGAATGGATGAAGATTTGGCTTTCCATCAAGCAAGGCAAGGTAGTTCTTGAGGACTTGCAAAAGCAGTTCAATAGAACCGCTGCTGGAGCTAAAGAACTTGCAGATCAAGCAAAGAAGTCTGCCGAGGATATCAAAGAATACGAAGAAGCTGTCAAGAGAATCAATGACGAGCTTGCAGAGACACTCAAGGAAATTGCTGACAAGGCAGATGACGCTAAAAGAACCTTTGCCGACCTACTTAGTGGCTTTAGCATCCTGCCTACTATTCAGCGTGAAATTGGTCAGTTTGAGCAAGAAATTGTAGGACAGCTTTTCAGCATTGAACAGGCTCTAAAATCTGCATTTGATAACAAGGACATCCTTGAAGGTGGCTACAACCAGCTCAGGGCATTTGCTCAGCAAGAGCTCAGGCTT
>CAYQOJ010000197.1:0-4427 GCA_964419105.1 uncultured Methylococcus sp. | reverse complement strand
CAAGGGCTTGATTGACAACTACAAGCGGGCCTTTACCGCTGCCCTAGATCTAACCTCATTATTCGGTCAGCTCAAGGAAGAGACCGAAACCCGCACCGTAACCTCCGTAAGCCGTGCTCTAATGCGTCTAGGTGGCTCTATGCGAGAGTTTGAGGTCACAATCTCCTCTACCTATGAGGAAACCATCGGTGGCATCCAGAACAAGTCTCAGAGCATCCTGACGGGCTTTAGAGACATGGCTGAGAAGGCCAGAACATTCGGTGAGAACCTTCGTAGGCTCCGTGCTCTCGGTCTTGACCCAGCACTCTTCCAGCAACTAATTGACGCTGGTATTGACGCTGGTGGTGCTACGGCCCAAGCCCTAGTCGAGGGTGGCTCAGAGACAATCAATGAGCTCAATTCGCTGTTCAAAGACATCGAGACTATTGGTGGCTCACTAGGCGAGGAAGTAGCTGTCTCGCTTTACGGCACGGGCATTGACCTAGCTAATGGGCTACTCGAGGGTATTCGGTCAAAGCAAAACGAGCTAGAGAACCAAGCTCGCACGATGGCAGAAGCCTTCAACCGTGCATTCCAGGGTGCTTTGAATGTCCAGGTAGACATCGCTGCCAAGGCTGCCTCAGATGCCGCTCGAGAAGTTGCTCAGGCACAAATTGACGCTATCCCAGTTCCAGAAGCCCTCAAAGAGCCTCCAAAGATTGACCAAGCTGCTCTAACTCGCATCCGTGAGCTGATTGCTCAGGCAAGCCGTTACATCGCAAACATTGGTGATGCTACAAAGCGAGCAGGAGCCCTAGTCAAGCGTGACATCTACACAAGCCTTGAGCAAGACATTCTGGCAGGTAGAGCAATCAATCTTGCTGGCATTCAGTCAGGTATGACAACTGCCGAACTAGCTGCTGCTGCAACTGCCGCTGGTGGAACAACTGTAAACAACTACTATGTCAATGTCACAGCCGACACCAGAACAAGCGGTGCTAAGGCTGGAGAGGCTGTAGTAGAGAGCTTGCAGAAGTTCGGTCAGGTGAACGGTGCATTCAATGTCCAGGTGGCTGTCTAATGGCAATGCCTATCGAGAAGGTCGAGGTCGGCTTTGATACAAGTTTCTCGGGTGCAGGTAACTTCTTTACTCTTGATGACCCTGTAAAAGGTCAGCTAGACAACACAAGCTTCCCGTTAGCCGGACTGACCTTTATTGACATTACCGACAGGGTAAGGCAGTTCTCTATCTCTAGGGGTCGTTCAAGCCTCTTTGCTGCCTTCCCAGCAGGTCAGCTAAATGTGGAGTTCAATAACCACGACAGAGCCTTTGATCCGCTTTACTCAGGCTCGCCCTACGCTGGCAACATTGTGCCTAGGCGTGAAATCAAGGTCACAACTGCCGATTCGGTTCAATACAGTGGATGGATTGATGACTGGGCATTCAGTTACACACCAGACGGAGATTCCATCGCTGAGGCTATTGCCTATGACGCTACAAGCATTCTCTCAGGTCAGGCACTTGCCCTAGGCACACCGACAGCTCAGCTAACAGGCTCAAGAGTTGATTATGTGTTAGACCAAATCAACTGGTCTCCAGAATCAAGAAACATTGATGTCGGTCAGGCAACGCTAGGCACGGCAGTTATTGATGCCAACACAAACGCTATGTCTTACCTACAGACAGTTGCATTGTCGGAGCCAGGCTTGGTATTCGTAGACAAGCTTGGAAGATTGACATTTATTGACCGTGCTCAAAGCCCAACCTCAGAAGGTTTAGTGACATTCGGTGGAACAGCTATTCCGTTCCAGAGCCTAGATGTGTCTTACGGATCAGACAACCTCTATAACCAAGTAGTCCTAGACAGAGTAGGCGGAGGCACTGCAACTGCCACAGACACGCAATCGGTCACAGATTACGGTCTCAGGATTCTTACTCAGAGCGGGCTACTCCTCAGCACCGACCTAGCCCTAGCAGAACTAGCCCTAGTCCTAGCTCAGCAGTATTCACAGCCCGAATACCGCTTTAGCTCACTAGAGGTTGGTTTACATAAGCTAACGCCAACTCAGCAGGATTCGGTTCTAAGCCTAGAACTCGGTTCTATCGCAAAAGTCGTTTTTACGCCTAATGGCATAGGTGACGCAATTCAGCGTTTCGTGCAGGTTATCTCCATAAACCACACGGTAACTCCACAGACGCACTACATAGAGTTCGGCTTCCAGTCGGTAGAAACTGCCTACCTAATTCTGGATGATGCCGAGTTTGGTAAGCTAGATACATACAGTTTGAGCTGGTAAGGAAATCATGTCAGGTCTTGGCTACAAAGTATTCACAGCGGGTGAGGTTCTAACCGCCGCCAATGTAAACGGCTATCTAATGAAGCAAGCCGTAATGGTCTTTGCCGGAACGGCAGCTAGAGGCTCAGCCCTAGGCACTGCCGTAACAGAAGGCATGACCACCTACCAGACCGATAGCAACACCGTGACCGTATATGACGGCTCTGCTTGGCAGCAGGTTTATCCAGCTTCCGTTACTTCGGTTGCTGGCTCAGCAATTCTTTTCGGTGGAACTGCTGTTACGGCATCCATGACAGCTACCTCAGCTTTAGAGAACGGCACAATCTGGGTAAACGGAACCGCTGCCGTGACAATCACAGTGCCAGATGTTCTACAGACCTGGGACACGATCACAGTCTGGAGAAACGCTGGCGGAACTGTAACCATCGCCGCAGGAACAGGCGTAACCGACTGGGCAGGTGCAGGAACAGCAGGAACGGCTGTGACCTTCAAGATTGACCAAACCTACAATGCTGCAACTGTCCAAAAGGTAGCAGCTAACACCTACCGAGTAGTTGGAAAGATAACTGCATAATGCCTATTCCATTAGGGGTTCTTGCTGTTGCTGGAGCAGGAGCGGCAGGTGCTGGTGCGGCTTATGAGTGGCTTGAAAGTCAAATACTGACAGGAACTCAGGCATCTGTCACATTTTCTAATCTAAATACAAATTACGGCATTTATGAAACATTGCAGTTGCGTTATTTATTTCGTGATGGCAGGTCTAATGCCTTTGGTGCAGCTTTTATTACCCTGAATGGAGATAGTGCTGCAAACTATCGTGACCACAATTTGAGAGGCGATGGCTCAACAGTCTTTTCCGACAGCTATTCAAGAAGTGGTATTCCCATTGAAGGAACTGGTAACACCGCAACTGCAAGTGCGTTTGCGGGTGGAATCATGGATTTTGTTGACGCTTTCAACACTAATAAAAACACGGTCATTAGAAACCTGCATGGGCGAACCATAGGCGGAGATAACTTTGTTGCTCTGAGTAGTTGTCTATGGAACAACACAGCGGCCTTGACCTCTATGACAATCACACCATCAGGAGGAAACAGCTTCCTAACTGGTTCTCGCTTCTCCCTATATGGATTGAGGTCTGCCTAATGCCTACTGCAACATATATTGCTCTTGCTAATTTGACCCTGAGTTCAGGTCAACAGGAAATTACTTTTTCTTCTATTCCTGCCACCTACAGAGACTTGGTTGTAGTAATTGAAGGCACATCAACCGCTGGTGATAATGCTGTTAATTTCAAAATGAATGGCGTTACTACTGACATGAGCTATGTTCAAATGATTGGAACAGGGTCTACAACAATTTCAAATTCTACGACTGTTGGAAGCTGTGGGGCAATGTTCACTGCTAGGAGCATGATAGTAATAAACATTATGGATTATGCGGCTACTGATAAACACAAAACAGTTCTTAGCAGGTCAAGCATTGCGGCTGGCGATGTTCGTGCTTTTGCGGCTAGGTGGGGAAGCACCAACGCTATGACAAGTTTTGCTGTTTATACAAACAACAATCAGTTTGCAACTGGCACAACCTTTGCCCTTTACGGAATAGTGAGCTAACTATGAGTGCATGGACAGTAATCGCACACACAGAACTAGGAAGTGCAAGTGCCATAACACTTAGCAGTATTCCCGGAACTTATACTGACCTAATGTTAGTTCTCTCGATAAGAGGGGCAAGCAGCGGTTTTTTTGGAATCAACTTCAATGGAAGTTCGTCAAACATTACATCTCGCATTTTGTATGGAAACGGAGCTGCAACCGCATCTGAGGCCAGAACAGACACATACATAAGCTATGGTAGTGGGCCTAGCGAAACTGCAAATACATTTGCAAATTACCAAATATACATTCCAAACTACTCAGGTAGCACTAATAAATCTTGGTCGCTCGATGGTGTAGGGGAGAATAATGCAACTACAGCACATCAGACAATTCAAGCTGGTCTGTGGTCACAAACCGCTGCAATTACTTCGCTCACAATAAATAACTTCAACACCACAAACCTTGCTCAATACTCCTCGGCCACGCTCTATGGAATCACAAAAGGCAGCTCTGGTGGAGTTTCAGTCAGCTAACGATAGGATAGAAACA
>CAYQOJ010000196.1:0-5868 GCA_964419105.1 uncultured Methylococcus sp. | reverse complement strand
ATCCGATAGTTGAGATTGTTACCAAAATTAATGGTCGCTCCGGTACCGGTCATGAAGTCCGGTGGGCTAATCACCCGAATATATTCATCCGTTTCCGCATAGTCCTTGTCAGGAATCGTGCGGACATTCGTGGTTTCAATTCGCATAGTCCGCCCATCCTTGTTGGCATCTCTTTCGACGAGAACGTCGCCATTAAGAAAGATGAACTCGCTATTGCCCGGAATTTTTGCCGTTTCAGAATTTATCACCCAAGGGGGGCCGTCTTTTACGTACAGGGTGATGACAGGGCGGTAAAGCTCAGCCGTGTCTTCTTCCTCGTAGTGGACCATTTCTTGTGAGACCAAATATTCCTTTGGGTTGCCATCGACGCCCATGACGGTCCTGCGCAGTCCTTTTGTGTAGTAATCCACGCGCCCTGCCTTGGCCTTCCTGTGATCCTCTTCATGAGGCCCTAATGTCCCAGCCAACCACCATGAGAGGAGCATCACCAGGATGGCCAGGGCAGTACGGCCATGGCTTCCCAGGGATGAAACTGCCTCAGTGATATGAGCGGACAGCTGCTTCCAGTTTATCTTGCGCATACAGGATCAGATCACAGATTTCTCGAACAGCCCCAAAACCACCGGAGAATCGTGTCGTGTAATGAACGGCATTTTGAATGGTGAAGTGGGCATCGGCTACGGCAACAGCCAGTCCTACTCGCCGCAGTAAAGTGAGATCCAAAAGGTCATCACCAATAAAACAGGTTTCTTCTGGCTGGACCTCGAGTTTTGCAATCAATTCTTCAAAGGCGCCCAGCTTGTGCTCATGTCCTTGGTAGACATGACGAACCCCAAGACTCTCCATCCGCAGCGCGACAGCCGGTGAGCGTCGTCCGGAGATCACGGCCGTCTCGATCCCGGCTCGCTGGACCAGCTTGATGCCATGACCATCTCTGGCATGAAAACCCTTAAGCTCATCACCGGTAGGGGTAAAGAAAAGCTGGCCGTTGGTCAGGACGCCATCGACATCACAGATAAGAAGGCGGATTTTTGCGGCGCGCTTAACCACCTCAGTAGGGATTTTCTCAAACATCAGACAACGCCTGCTCGAAGTAGATCATGCATGTTAAGAGCCCCAACGAGTTGACTGTTCGCGTCAACCACCAAAAGCGCACTGATTCGTTTTTCTTCCATGATTCGCACGCCCTCTGCCGCAAGGCATTCGGGAGACACCGTACTGCAACCGACCCGAATGACGTCTCGGATTAGGGTGTTGTGCACATCGATACTGCGCTCAAGAAGTCGACGGAGATCGCCGTCAGTAAAAATGCCAAGGAGAGAGCCGTCCAGATCAGTCACTGCGGTCATACCCAGCTTTTTGGCCGTCATCTCAATGAGCGCATCCCGAACAGCGACATCTGCAGTGACTTGTGGAATGTCATCTCCGGTATGCATGACATCCATGATTCGAATCAGGAGTTTTCGGCCAAGACTGCCGCTAGGATGTGAAAATGCAAAATCCTCCCGGCTGAAGCCTCTCGCTTCAAGCAACGCCACGGCCAGCGCGTCCCCTAAAGCAAGAGCTACCGTGGTGCTCGAGGTTGGGGCCAGACCTAGAGGGCAGGCCTCTTCTTGAATGGCTGTATCCAGTGCGACATCCGCTTGTCTTCCGAGTGGCGAGTCGGCTTTTCCGGTCATTGCAATCAGCGGAATTCCAAGTCGCTTGAGCATTGGGAGAATGGTCAGGACTTCTGATGAATCTCCGGAATGAGAGAGCGCGAGAAGGACATCCTCCCGGGTAATCATCCCAAGGTCCCCGTGACCTGCTTCACCTGGATGCACAAAGAAGGCGGGGGTGCCCGTGCTCGCTAGGGTGGCTGCAATTTTGCCGCCGATATGACCGGATTTGCCCATTCCAGTGACAACGACTCGGCCCTTGCAACTCAAAATCAGTCGACAAGCTCTGGCAAATCGTTCGTCAATACGCTCACCAAGCGCAAGAACGGCAGCAGCCTCGTTTTCGATGACTCTTCGGGCAGAGGCGCATAGGAGATCGGTGCGCGGATGGCCTGATTCACCTTGAGCAGAGGAAGGCACGGTGTTCTGTATTCCCATGCAGACATTATGCCATTCTTGAAGGCTTAAGAATCGGTGACTTCGAGGAATTCCTACTTCTGGTCGGTCGCTTTTCTGCCATAGAGGACGGCATCCGGATGGCGTTCAAGGGTATCGGCCAAACGCCGTATTGCGCGCGCAGCCTCCGAGACATCGTGCAGTGCTTGTCCTAGCTCAGAATCGGATTGGGTGAGATCGCCAATCGAGGCCAGACTGGATTTAGCCTGCTTCATGGTTTCGGTGGCGGAGGTGACCAGTGGTGGCAGCTGTCCATTCAGTTGCTTGATCATCACATTACCATCCTGTGCGACCCCGTCGAGGTGTCTGATCAACTGTTTGAGCTCGGTCAGGCTGTCATTAAGGCGATCAATGCTCGCACTGGTCTCCGGTTTTGCAATCAAGCGATCGGTATCTCGCAAGACCTGAAGCGCCATGTCCAGGGTTTCACGAAGAGGAAGATCACGCACTTCCTTCGCTGTATGTTCCAGGGTTTTTTCCAGTTCCTCTTTGGTCGATGTGACGGTCGGAATCTCAGGGAGCCCCGCCTCGAGTGCACCCATGGCATGTGGACTGGTCTTGGGCAGAAACTCAAGATCGACGAAAAGTTGGTTGGTCACCAGACTTTGTACGCCTAATCGGGCACGAAGGCCGTGTTGGATCAGATTCGCTAGGTCCGGTGATGGACTCTGTTTCGAATGGGCTTCGACCATTTTTGCGAAATCCATCTCAGCAATGACGGGGGTCAGGAGTTGATTCGATTCTGGGTTATAGCTCACTTTGACTTGAAGGACTTTGCCAATCGTGACGCCCTTGAGCCGGACAACGGAACCTGGAGCCAGGCCGTTAACGGACCCCTCAAAATAAATGACATAGCGGGGGAGGCTACTGAAATAGCTTCCGCTACCCCACATGATGATGATGACAGTCCAAAGGGCGAGCCCCAGAAGGACAAAAAGGCCGATCAGCCTTGGGTGCGCAACGCTCTTCATGGGCTATTTTCCTTGGGCAGGTAGTCCCTGGGCTTAGGGCTTTGTCCCCGGCTCAAGAAGTCCCGAACATTTTGGCTTGATGATATTTCAAGAAGGTCCCCGGGGGGGCCTTCTGCAAGAATGCTCTTTGTCTCAATATCGAGATAGATCGAATTGGTCCCGATTTCTAAGATACTGGCGAGGTCGTGGGTTACGATGACGGCAGTACTCCCGAGGCTCTCTGTCAGATGCACGATCAATTCATCTAGCCTGCCTGCGCTGATGGGATCAAGGCCCGAAGAGGGCTCGTCAAAGAAAAGAATTTCAGGATCCAGCGCGATAGCTCTCGCCAAGGCGGCCCTTTTTTGCATCCCCCCACTGATCTCTGCGGGATAGTAATCTTCAAAGCCGGATAAACCCACGAGAGAGAGCTTGAAGGAGACCAGCTCCATCACTTCCTTTCGAGAGAGGCGAGTGTGGGCGCTGAGGGGGAGCGCAATATTTTCGGCCAAGGTCATTGAGCTCCAGAGCGCGCCACTCTGATAGAGGATACCCATCTTCAGGAGAAGATCGTTCCTTGTTTCATCATTCACGGCCCAAAGATCCCGCCCATCAAACCGGACGGACCCACTGCTTGGCGCTTTGATCCCGATCAGGTGCCTTAGAAGTGTGCTTTTTCCACAGCCACTCGGACCCATGATGATGAAAATCTCGCCGCGACGAACCTTAAAGTTCATGGCTTTTTGAATCACAAATCCATCGTAGGCCATCGTCAGGTCACTGACCTCCATGTGAGGCTCTTCCCTTCTGGCGAATTCTGGTGTCACTGACAGCGGGGTTGATTGGCTCATCTTTTGAGGAGATCGAGAGCGGTGATCATCATGGTCATGACGGCATCCGAGATCACAATGAAGACAATCCCGGTGACGACCGCGGAGGTCGTGGCCAGCCCCACGGAAGCGGCATTTCTTTGGCACTGAAGCCCTCGAAAACAGCCTGCGACTGCTACGAGAATGCCAAATACAGCACATTTACCGATGCCGACCTCAAAGTCGATCGGGCGCATCCTAACGTTGAGTTGTTGCAGGTATTCGGGAATGGAGACATCAAACAGCGCCGCGGAGACGATGGAGCCACCAAAAATTCCTAAAATATCGGCAAAAAGGCAGAGAAAAGGGATGGTGAGAAACATCGCGATGATTCGGGGAAGCACCAGAAACTCGACAGGCGAAAATCCACTGGTCTTCAACGCGTCAATTTCATCGTTGACCGTCATCGAACCCAGTTCTGCGGCAAATGCAGAACCGGTCCGGCCCGCCATCAGAATCGAGGTCATCATGGCGCCCATTTCGCGTGCCATTCCAAGACCAACAAGGTCGGCAATTAGGAGTTGAGCACCAAAAACCTTGAGTTGAACTGCTCCGACAAAGGCGAGGATCATGCCCATCAGAATGCCGATGAGGCTGATGATCGGAAGAGCATTCGGACCGCACTCTTGAAGTTGAGTCATGACATCCGACCAGCGCATTCGGCTCTTACCGCAGAGCAGCCGTCCGAAGGCAATACAGATTTCACCAATGAAATCGGCCAGCCTGAAGAAGTCTTGATGCAACCATATGGCATGATGCCCGACCATCGTCAGAAAATCGTTTGGGGTTTGGTCCCTGATCGCATCCTGACGTTCTGGGACGGCTTTGGACAGGGCAATCATCCCCAAAACCCCCTTGGGTAGCGTCCCATCATCGCGCTCGATACCTCGCTGATCCAACAGCTGGCCGAGTCGAATGAGATAGGTCAGTAAGGCGCTGTCCCATGATCCCAGTTTATGCACGACGAACTTGACGCGCTTTGGCCTCTCTCGGTTGAGAAAGGCCGTAATTTCATCCAAGTTTGGCTGCTCGGTGTCAATGCGCCAGTCACCCGAGAGTGCGAAATGGGCAATGCCGTCCCCTTGCATCGACGGCTTGATTTTAGGCTCCTTCAAGCGCTGGGCCTCTTGAGGCGATAGAGGGCGGAGATGTCCTGGCTTCCATGTCCCTGCTCCATCAGAATGGCGTAATGGCTTGAGGTGGTTCTTGTCAGCGGAAGGTCGTGCTGAATTTCATCTGCCATTTGAAGACAAATCCTCAGGTCTTTTTGGTGGAGTTCAAGTTTGAAGCCGGGGTCAAACCTTCCCTGTGTCATCGAGGATCCGCGTTTATCCAAGAACCAATTACCTGCGGCACCCCCGCGAATCGCATCCATGACCTTTTCAATATCGAGACCCAATTTGACGCCGAAAGCCAAGGCCTCGGTCACGGCTTCATTGATCCCGGCACACATCACTTGATTGACGGCCTTCGCTGCCTGGCCGGATCCCACTTCACCCATGTGAATCTGCCGACTCGAAAAGGCAGCCAAGAGAGGCTCGATAGATGCGAGGTGGGCCTTATCCCCTCCAACCATCACAGAGAGGACGCCATTACGGGCTCCTTCGACCCCACCAGTGACTGGGGCATCGAAGAATTCCGCACCGAGAGCTCTCAGACAATTTGAGGCTTCGATAGCCGTCGCCCGACTTACGGTGGAGCAGTCGATGACAAGATGTCCCGGCCGAATAGCCGGTCTCATGTTTTGGATTTGTTCAAGTACATCGCTGTCAGCCGAAACACACAGAAAAATTACGTCGACGGCACTTGCCAGAGTCCTTGGGGATTCCGCAATTAAAACGTCCGGATGATCCTGGCTGAAACCCTTCGCTCTTTCAGGATTCCGGTTGTAAATGCTTTTTAAGAAGCCCGCCTCGTAGAGGTGATGGGCCATAG
>CAYQOJ010000195.1:0-5874 GCA_964419105.1 uncultured Methylococcus sp. | reverse complement strand
GATGTATCAAGCCTGCCTCAATCGGGACGCGGAAGGACAGCGCAGGCTTTTCCAGCAAGAAATTACAAAAATCATCAAGCGTCGCCAGGCGGGAAAGCGGTTCAACAGCAAATGGACCGTCGCCGACTAAGTGATACAAGCCTTAAGCAGGGATAGTCCTTGCTTAGATCGCTCTTAGAAATTTGCCCGCAGATCCATCCCTTGATAAAGGCTTGCTACGTGTTCCCCGTAACCGTTAAAGGGCAGTGTTGGACGTTTAAGAAAGTCACCTAAGCGACGTTCTTTGGCTTGGCTCCATCGTGGGTGATCGACCAGCGGATTCACATTGGCGTAAAAGCCATATTCGTCAGGTCCCGCTTTCATCCAGCTGGTGGTGGGCATAGTTTGAGATAACCGAATTGAAACAATCGACTTCGCACTCTTGAAACCATACTTCCAGGGAACAATGAGCCTGATCGGGGCCCCATTCTGGTTGGGAAGCAATTCACCATAAAGCCCGAGGGTCACCAGGGTGAGTGGATTCATGGCTTCGTCAATTCTAAGACCCTCCCGATAGGGCCATTCCAGGACGTCCCGTTTGACGCCTGGCATTTGCTCAGGATCGTTGAGCGTTACAAATTCGACGAATTTTGCATTGCCAGTGGGATCTACTGTTTTCAAAAGAGTGCTGAGAGGGAATCCAATCCAGGGTACGACCATCGACCAGGTCTCAACGCAGCGGAATCGATAGATGCGTTCCTCAAGTGGGGCCAGCTTGAGGATGTCTTCAATATCGAAGGTCTTGGGCCGGTTGACTTCACCGTCTACTCGAATGGTCCATGGTCTGGTCTTCAAGGACCCAGCAAGACGATGTGGCTCTTCCTTGTCCGTACTGAATTCATAGAAGTTGTTGTAAGTCGTCACCTTCTCCAGTGGAGTCGGTATCTCGTTCAAACGAAATGAAGAGTTAGGAGTACTGGACAAGCCTTCCGCAAAAGCTTCATCGCTGATCAGGCTTGTGCCGCCGAGAGCCATGACACCCAAAGTGTTCCGCATAAAATCCCGACGACTTTCAAATAAGTCTTTCGGTGTGACTTGGTTTTCTGAAATGTCTGACTTGAAACGCATACCCTGCGACTCCAATGAATTGATCTGACCCGAGAGTGGCCCGCTGATGGCTTTAACGAGTTTCGGCTCCCCGCGTGGCTGGTTTTCGATTTTTCAGATAGCGGACCATCATTGATACTAGATAGATCAGGGCAAAGATCAATGGTTCCTGGATGTCCTTTTTTACCAGCCACCAAAAATGGATGACACCCAGGAGAGTGATCAGATAGATCAGTCGGTGCAGCCTTTTCCAGCTTTCGCCACCAAGACGGCGAAGCATTCGATTTGTTGAAGTAATAGCCAGTGGAATCATCAGGACAAAGGCGGTAAACCCAATAGTGATATATGGCCTCTTGATGATGTCCTTGATGATCCCGTCCCAATCAAAATATTGATCCAAAGCGAGATAGGTCGCCAGGTGGAGTACGCCATAAAAAAATGCAAATAGGCCTAACATTCGCCGAAAGCGTCCGATCCAGATGAATCCGGTCAACAGGCGGATTGGACTGAGAAGCATCGTGAGGGTCAAGAAGGTGAGGGTCCAGTAACCTGTTTGTCGCAAGACCTTCTCGATGGGATTGGCACCCAGACTGTCCATCAGGAACCAACTAATAAGGCGGCCTAATGGAGCGAGAGCCAAGAGGAAGATGATCCAATCAATCCTTTTCAACACCTGATCATCCCTCGGGCGGCGCATCTCGATCTAGCCTTCCCCTCGCATGACCAGTGCGCCATATTCCTCAGGCGTTATGGTGCCTCCCATTGCCTCGGCAATCCCTTGATCTTTTGATGGCAATACATCCTGCACTGCATCGATTCTTTTCCATTGGGGTAAAGGCGACTCAACATGATCAGCAGGAACATATTTTGAGGACTCCAAAGTTGCCATCCGATGAATGTATCGCGGGCAGTTGATAAAGATCTCCTGAATCGCCACCCGAACCATCAGTTCAGCACCTGGATATGAAGTTAACAATGGGTCATCACTCTTGATGTAGGCATCGCCATGGATTCGAATACGGTGTGGGGTTTCAAAGTCGATCAAGAGCAATCCCACTTTGGCGTTACCCTGGATGTTTCCCATCGACAAATACATGCCATTACCGTCATAACTCGGGAAGGCCAGTTCAGTGGTGCTCACGATAGTAATTAGCCCCGGATTGCCACCCTTATACGAGCACGTCGGATAGCCTCTCAGGTCAACGGTTGTCAGAAAAAAGAAATTGCGGCTTTCAATGAAGGGCCGATGTTGTTCGTTGATTTCATGTTCAACAATCATCGTTTCCAAGCGATCAGCAAGCTCCACGGTTTCATGCTGGCTTTGCAGCTCTCGATGGTGATGGCTATAGATCGTGCGCATATCATTTCCGCGTTGGGGAGGGGAGTTCTGTTTTTCCTGAAGCGTAGTAGTCTCACGATCGATACGCAAAATCAATGTTTGAAGAAGTGCCGCGTGTTGAATATCAGGCTCTAATTGGCTGAACCTGTTATGCACTCAACGCAAAGCTCTTCCAGTCTTTAGATTCCGGGAACCATTATGCGCTCATCTTCCTTGATCTCTTTGGCAATCAATCTCGTGCTGCTGAGCGTCCTTAGAGACAGTGATGCGACTGATCGAGGGAGAGGATCAGACTCGCTTGAACTAGGTCAGCTTTTGGGGAAGATTCATCAACAGGAGGGAATCGAATTCAAGGTTCACGGTTCTCTATCCCATGATCTTCTCAAGGCCACTTTGCATGAAGATGTAAAACCAGATCTCTCCAGAATTTTGAAGGGTTATAACTGGATTGGTGTCAGAGATGTTTCTGGCACTTGGCGAATGGTGGTGGTGACCGGGCGAAATGGGGACGGTGGCATCCCCAAAGATGACTATGAATCCGCTCCCATCAGGTACCGACAACCCCCGGCCCACATTCCCATAAAATATCAGGGCCTACCAAAGGGCGCCGTTTATCCGATTGATCTCTCAACTGACCTGCGCCGTAAGATGTCGTTGGGTGAAAAATTGGTGCTGACTTTGCCTTCGGGGGATCACACCCTTGTTCATGATCGGGCATGGGATCACCCGAATGGCGATAAAACCTGGGTGGGCCGGGAGATCGTTGATAAAGGGCTTAACCGCACCCTCATCACGCTGGGCGATCATAATCAGGTTGATGGTCAAATCGTGACTCCTGGGGGGAACTACCTTGTTGAGTCCGATGAGAGCGGCCAATGGCTCATAGATATCAAAGCCTCCGGTTTGCAGCTAGGAAGCTTTGATCACGGTGGAATTCCTCCCATGATACCGGCGGTGGTAGGGACAACCATTGCATCGGGTACTTCAATCACTGCTTCAACTAACCAGGCTCCTGGATTTGCATCAGGAGCAGCGGCAGCTCATGCCTCACAGATCGACCTTCTCCTTTTATATGCCGATGATCTGCCAAGTGAAAATCCAATGACACGGATGAACAGTCTGGTAGCCTTTGCAAATCAGGCTTTGGTGGATAGCAGAATTAGCATTCAATTCAATATATTAGGGGTCAGGAAGGTCAACTATTCGCATGAAGCCTCAAATCTCGTGGCCTTGAACCAGTTGACCGCTGCCCAAGACGCCTTCAATGCCGTACCTCAGCTTCGAGAAAATGAGGGTGCCGATTTAATTCTGCTGATCCGGCCCTTTCGCCCATCCAGCGAGGACCAGTCCTGTGGTGATGCCTGGATCAATGGTGGAAATGGGAGCGGGCTTTCACCAGATCTGGCCTTTGGTGTCGTGAATGAGGGGCGCGCTGGCGGGTTTTATTGCAGCAATTACACGTTGGCGCACGAGTTAGGTCATCTTTTGGGCGCAGCACATGATCGATCACACGCAACCAGTGGCGGACATTTCACATACTCCTATGGCTACGGAATCAATGGTCTGTTTGGAGACATCATGAGTTATTTCTCGCCAGAGGTTGGTGTGTACGCAACCCCTGAAATTACCGAATGCTTTGGCCAAAAGTGTGGTGTTCCCGCAGGAAAACCAGATGAGGCAGATGTTGCAGCTACCTTGCGGGCAACTGGCCCTGTGGTCGCCAAATTTTCGACTCAATCGACGCACTAGACATTCGTCCCTCATGGCGCAAACGATTCAAGCTCCTGCCGCCAGCGAGCTCATCATCAAGAAAAGTCGTTTTCTCGGGCGGGTTCAACCCGTTACCGACCGTGCCCATGCCCTAAGAGAGCTTTCATTGATTCGACATCAACATCCCGTGGCCTCTCATGTCTGTTGGGCTCTGATGGCAGGTGGACATTCAGCAGCCGTGGATGATGGTGAACCGAGCGGTACGGCTGGGCGCCCGATGCTGGAGGTGCTCCGCCATCAGCAGCTTGAGGGCGTTCTTGCTTCCGTTGTCCGTTATTACGGAGGAATCAATCTGGGCGCTGGGGGGTTGGTCCGTGCGTACACGGATGCCGTTGCTCAGGCGCTAAAAAATGCAACCAAGGTCACGCTGACGCCGCAAAAAAGGCTGGGTTGTCTTGTCCCTTATCCCCTGGAAGGACTCTTCAGAAACCGTATGCTACAGGGTGGAGTCACCCTTTTAGCCATTGACAGGGGCCTCGAGCTAAAAATTCTGATTCAAGGTTCTGAAGATCAGGTCGCGGAGGTTGTAAAGATCCTAACGAACGAGAGTCAGGGCCGGATTCTGTGGTTTGGCGATTGAGGGAGGCTATCTTTATTTTTCCAGCTTTAGCTCATTTTCCATGCGGCTTATCACGGTTGCAGCAACGCTGTTTCCGAGCACATTGGTCGCGCTTCGTCCCATATCAAGGATCTGATCGACACCGAGCAGCAACAGCAATCCTGCTTCTGGAATGTTGAACATGGATAGAGTCGCTGAAATCACAATTAATGATGCTCTTGGTACACCAGCAACCCCCTTGCTGGTAAACAGTAGAACGAACACCATGAGGGCCTGATCCTCAATCGGCATATGAATTCCGTAGGCTTGAGCGATGAAAAGGACGGCAAAGGTCATGTACATCATGCTGCCATCAAGGTTGAAGGAATATCCAAGGGGTAGAACCAATCCCGTGATGCGCTCTGAACACCCAAAACGTGCCAATTGCCGCAACAGCATCGGGTAAGCGGCCTCGCTGCTTGCTGTGCCAAAGGCAAGAATCATAGGTTCACGGATATGCTCAAGGAGTAATCTGATCCTTTTTCCGATAAAGAAGAACCCCAAAAGGCAAAGTACCCCCCACAAACAAAAAAGTCCAAGATAGAACTCGACCAAGAAGACACCGTAGGTCGCCATCACCCCCAATCCCTTCTGGCTGATCACTGCGGCCATTGCAGAAAAAACAGCAACAGGTGCAAATCGCATCACATAAGTGGTCATCTTGAGCATGATGTGAGCCAAGGCTTCCAGAGCGTGGACCATGGGCTTAGCGAGTTCGCCCAAGTGGGCACAAGCTAGGCCAAAGAACATGGAGAAAACGACGATCTGCAGGATTTCATTCAGTGCCATCGCTTCGGCGATACTCTTGGGAACGATATGCGAGACAAACCCCTGTACCGACAGGGCTTCTTTGGCGATGCCGGTTTCAGTGCTGGTCGCAGGCAAAGCAAGGTGAAGGCTTTCTCCAGGTGCCATGGCATTGACCAGTAGCATTCCCATGAGCAAGCTCAATATGGAGGCAGAAAAAAACCAAAGAACCGCCTTGCCAGCAATGCGGCCCAACGTCTTCCCATCTCCCATTTTGGCCATGCCAACGACCAGGGTTGATAGCACCAATGGGGCAATGATCATCTTGATCAGG
>CAYQOJ010000194.1:504-5907 GCA_964419105.1 uncultured Methylococcus sp. | reverse complement strand
TGGCTGACCAAAAGCGCTGGTTAATGCGGTTGGCCGTTTGGTCGATTCCTCTGCCTTGGATTGCCGCTGAGACTGGCTGGTTTGTTGCGGAATACGGTCGGCAACCTTGGACGATATCGGGCGTGCTTCCGACCCACATGAGTGTTTCCAATTTGAGTATCGATCAGCTCTGGTTCAGCCTGACAGGTTTTTTGGTGTTCTACACACTGCTGCTCATCATTGAGTTGTTCCTGATGATCAAGTACGTAAAGCTGGGCCCAAGTAGCCTTCACACCGGTAAATACCACTTTGAAACCAACGAGGCGGTTCAGACCGCTTAGTGGCTGAACCTTCTTATCTCGAAAAATACTGGGAGTTGTCATGTTTGACTACGAAACGATTCGCCTGATTTGGTGGGTATTTATTGGCGTAGTCGCCATCGCCTTTGCTTTGACGGAAGGCTTCGACTTTGGCGCCGGAACTCTTTTGCCCTTTGTTGCAAAAACTGACGTGGAGCGTCGTGTTGTCCTCAATACCGTTGGCGGAACCTGGGAAGGAAATCAGGTCTGGCTGGTTCTTCTTGGTGGCGCCATCTTTGCAATCTGGCCTGCGGTTTATGCGACGCTCTTCTCAGGCCTGTATGTCGCGATGATGTTGGTTCTATTCTCACTGTTTTTGAGGCCTGCGGGATTCGATTACCGCAGTAAGATTGAGTGTCCGCGTTGGCGAAACGCCTGGGATTGGGCTCTGTTCCTTGGAGGGACGTTGCCGCCGATTTTGCTCGGAGTTCTCGTTGGCAACCTCTTGATCGGACTTCCTTTCCATCTCGATGAGGATCTAAGGCCCAATTACGATGGCAGCTTTTTTGGCTTGCTTGGCCCGTTCCAGTTGCTCTGTGGTGTCATTGGTGTCGTTCTGACCAGTTTCCATGGGGGGATTTTTGTGAAATGGCGAACCGAGGGTATGGTTCGCGAGCGTTGTCGCAAGGCTGTCGCCATCCTTGGCCCAGTTTTGCTTGTTCTGGTGGCAATTGCCGCACTGTGGTTGACCATGGGCTTTGATCGGCCTGAGCTGACCTCTATCGCTGGCAAGGGGGCACCGTCAAACCCGATGAACAAGATCGTTGCGGCAAAAGGGGAAGGATGGTTAGCCCATTTCCTTGAAACACCCTGGATGCTCACGGCTCCGGTGGTTGCAGTGGTTGGGCTTCTATGCGCTTGGATATTGGGAAGAGGGAAAGGCGACGCCTGTGCTTTTATCGCCAGCTCTTTGGGAATCGTAGGCGCTCTTTTGACCATAGGCTTTGGGTTGTTTCCATTCCTGCTGATCTCGACCGTTGACCCGAGGTCCAGTTTGACCCTTTGGGATGCGACTTCCAGTCATATGGTGTTGAACATTGCGTTTTGGATCACGATCGTTTTCCTTCCGATCGTCCTTCTGTACACCCAGTGGGTCTATCGTAAGCTTTGGGGCACCGTCTCAACAGAGTCTATCCTCAATAATTCACATACCCTCTACTAATCAAGGAGACCAGACATGTGGTATTTCGCTTGGGTACTTGGTGTTTCATTTGCCGCTTCTTTTGCGATTCTCAACGCAATGTGGCTTGAGACGGTTTGTGACATCGATGCTGGCCACCGACGAGATCCTGAAGAGGCTGGAAAGAACTGCCGTCTTTGAGGAGATATCTTGGGCCCGGGGTTTGGCTCCCCGGGCCCATCACAGGGGATGGGAAGTCTAGTTCTGCTCAAGCATTGGAGCCAGAAATCTCCCGGTGAATGAAGCTGAGATCTGGGCAACGGTTTCTGGTGTTCCCGTACCTAAAATCTCCCCCCCACCTTCGCCACCGTCTGGGCCAAGATCGATGATCCAGTCGGCGGTTTTAATGACATCGAGATTGTGCTCGATGATGACGACGGTGTTGCCCCGATCACGAAGGCTATGCAAGACACCCAGAAGCTGACGAATGTCATGGAAGTGGAGTCCCGTCGTGGGCTCGTCCAGGATGTAGAGTGTCTTTCCGGTATCCCGCTTGGAGAGCTCTCTGGCCAGCTTGACGCGCTGGGCCTCTCCCCCCGAAAGGGTGACCGCGTTTTGCCCAAGGGTGATATATCCCAAGCCTACTTCCATCAGCGTATCGAGTTTTCGTGAGACCGTCGGAATCGCTGAAAAGAAAGTGGCAGCATCCTCAACCGTCATGCTGAGAACTTCGTGAATCGTTTTTCCCTTGTATCGTATTTCTAAGGTCTCTCGGTTGTAGCGCTGTCCGTGACAGACATCACAATTGACGAAGAGATCGGGGAGGAAATGCATTTCCACCTTGATTACTCCGTCTCCTGAACACGCTTCGCACCGTCCGCCTTTGACGTTGAAGCTGAATCTTCCAGGCGAATAGCCCCGTGATCTCGCTTCGGGTGTGGCCGCAAAGAGTTCGCGTATGGGCGTGAAGACCTGTGTGTAGGTTGCAGGGTTCGAGCGGGGCGTCCTTCCAATCGGACTTTGGTCGATGTCAACGACCTTGTCGAAGTGATCAAGTCCCTCAATCGATCCGTAAGGGGCGGGGGCAACGGTTGCTCCATTGAGTTCGCGCGCTGCGATCCGGTAGAGGGTGTCATTGATCAGGGTGGACTTTCCTGAGCCCGAGACACCCGTAACACAGGTCAGTAATCCAACGGGAAACGCAACATCGACATTCTTGAGGTTGTTTCCGGTTGCTCCATTCAGCGTCATGACCCGGTCTGCGTCAACGGGATGTCTGGATTGAGGAATTTCAATACGCTCCTTTCCTGCGAGATACTGTCCGGTCAAAGAATTGGGATTCCTCATGATGTCTTCAGGGGTCCCCGAGGCAACCACTTCACCCCCGTGAACACCAGCACCCGGGCCGATGTCCACGACGAAGTCAGCTAGCCGAATGGCGTCCTCGTCGTGTTCCACGACAATGACCGTGTTGCCAATGTTTCGCAAATGGATAAGGGTGTCCAGTAGGCGTTGATTATCTCTTTGATGAAGACCAATGGAAGGCTCATCGAGAACGTACATGACACCGACAAGTCCCGCGCCCACCTGACTGGCGAGGCGGATTCTCTGGGCTTCCCCCCCGGATAGAGTGTCTGCGCTTCGGTCCAGTGTCAGATAGTCCAGACCTACATTGACGAGAAACCCCAAGCGTTCGTTGATTTCCTTGACGACCTTTGCGGCGACCTCGCCGCGATGTCCTTGAAGCTTGAGTTGCTGAAAGAACTGCATTGCGCGTCGGATCGGTAATCCGGTGAGCGCATGGAGGGGCTGACCTTCGACAAACACATTGCGAGCCGCCGTATTCAGTCGAGCCCCTTCACAGGAAGGGCAGGGGCGGTTGGCCTGATATCGGGCCAGATCTTCCCGAACCGCTTGCGAATCGGTTTCCCGATAGCGCCGCTCCATGCTCGGAATGATGCCCTCAAAACGATGCCATTGGGTCGATTTCTTTCCGCGAGTGTTTACGCTAGTGAAGGGGAGGGCCTCTTTTCCACTGCCGAAAAGGATGACATGTCTCACATCATCCGGAAGATCTTGATATGGTGACTCCGGATCAAATCCAAAGTGCTCAGCCAGCGAGAGCACCATGTGATAGTAGTAACTGTTCGAACGGTCCCAGTTTCGAATGGCCCCTTCGGCGAGGCTTTTTTGGGGGCTATGGACAATCAGTTCCGGATCAAAATACTGGCGAATGCCAAGCCCATCGCATTCGGGGCAGGCGCCTTTGGGGTTATTGAAGGAGAAGATTCGGGGCTCAAGCTCGCTGAGCGAGTAGCCGCAGTGTGGGCAGGCGTATTTATCCGAGAATAAGGATTCACGCCCGGGCTCATCCATCGAGACGACAATCGCGATTCCATCGGCCAACTTTAGAGCGGTTTCAGAGGATTCAGCGAGCCGAATGGAGAGGTCTTCGCGAATTTTGAAGCGATCGACTACCGCTTCGATCGTGTGTTTCTTACGCAACTCGAGTTGAGGTGGGTCGTCGAGTTCGTAAACTTCACCATTGATTCTCGCTCTGATAAACCCACGATTCTTCAGATCTTCTATGACCTGGAGGTGTTCTCCTTTTCGCTCGTTGACAACGGGTGCAAGCAGCATCCATCGACTGTCTTTCGGTTCGGCCAAGATCTGATCGACCATCTGGCTGATGGTCTGGGCCTCAAGGGATATCCCGTGTTTTGGGCAGCGAGGGGTTCCTGCTCGGGCAAACAGGAGTCGAAGGTAGTCATAGATTTCAGTGATTGTTCCGACAGTGGAGCGTGGGTTGTGCGAGGTCGACTTTTGTTCGATCGAAATGGCTGGCGAGAGTCCCTCGATGTGATCGACATCTGGTTTTTCCATGACGGAAAGGAATTGGCGTGCATATGCCGAGAGAGATTCGACATATCGTCGTTGCCCTTCAGCGTAAATCGTGTCAAAAGCCAATGATGACTTGCCTGAGCCTGATAGACCCGTGATGACAATCAGCTTGTCCCGAGGAAGTTCCAGGTCAATGTTTTTGAGGTTGTGGGTTCTTGCCCCGCGAATGAGAATGGTGTCCATGCGTCCCTGATGAGTGATCCCAGACCTGTTTTGGGGTTGACCCGAAAAATTATACGGCGTAGCGTTCTCAGCGGTATGAACCGCTTGTGCCAGGCCTTTTTAAAGATTGAGGTGGATTTATGAGAAAAGTTCTCTCCTTGTTGGCCGGTGTTAGCTTGGTCGGCTGTGCCGCGACCCCGTTGAACTCAGGGGCGGAGCGCGTCGATGTCGTGACCGGTATCAAAGAGATAAAGAAGTGTTCCTACCTAGGTGATGTCGTCGGAAGCCAGGGAAATCGGTTCAGTGGACCCTTCACGCCGACAGCCAATCTTCTCCTGGGTGCACGCCAAGCCCTGAAGAATGAAACATTGAAGCTCGGTGGAAACAAGGTCCTGCTGCAGCAGCAACAGTATTCACAGCGGGAACTTTTCGGTGGAACTATTGATGCCGTCTTGATCGGCAAGGCCTATAAGTGCCAAGATTGAGGTTCGCGTTTCAACCTCCGGATCGCACCTCGTCGGCGATCAACGATTTCAAACTCAAGTAACCCATGTCTCTAATGAAAAAGCTGATTTCTGGAATTTCCTTGGTCACGCTGCTGATCAGTCTTGGAGGGTGTCTTCCCTTTATGGCGGTAAGAGCAGCCAAGACTGTGTCAGACAAGGCAAGTTCGCCCTCAGATGCTGATGCTAAAAAGGCACAAGAAGCGAACAAGCCTTCGGATCCATCTTCTAACCCGGCCAACGCAGCGCCTGTGGCTGCAACTCCTGCAAAGTAAGGGTTCAATTAGTCTGAGCGCAGCGCGGGGGAGGGGATCATTTCTTTCCGCCCCGCGTTGTGTTAGCTCGCTGCAGGTGGGATTCTGAGTTGAAACGTCACAGG
>CAYQOJ010000194.1:0-494 GCA_964419105.1 uncultured Methylococcus sp. | reverse complement strand
TCATCCTTGAGGTATTCATTCACCCAATGGGTGCCGTCGTTGATCAGCGAAACCTGCATGTCGGCGCCAAACTGGCCGGTAGATACCTGCGGATGTTTGCGTTTGGCCAAATCACACAGAAAGTTGAAAAGTCTCAGGCCTTCGTCGGGTGTGGCGGCGGGAGCAAAGCTGGGTCTCAGCCCCTTGCGGGTATCGGCCGCAAGTGTGAACTGAGAAATCAGTAAGAGACCGCCCTGAACATCCTTGAGGCTCAAGTTCATCCGGTCTGTGGCGTCGGGAAAGATGCGGTAGTGGAGAAGGCGATCTGCGAGTTTCTCAGCCTCGATTTCCGTGTCACCCTTTTCAATGGCCACCAAGGCTAAAATGCCGACGCTGATTTCGCCGACACAGATTCCCTCAACGCGGACGCTCGCCTCTCTGACCCGTTGGATCAGCGCAATCATCGAATTCCTCGCGAGAAACCTCGCCATTCATGGCGGGAATGGATAGCGACC
>CAYQOJ010000193.1:2224-5910 GCA_964419105.1 uncultured Methylococcus sp. | reverse complement strand
TCGCTATCCCTCCCCGCCCTGAAGGACCGGGTTTCTCGCGAGATTAACGATGAATCCTGCGTAAAATAGCCTGTTTTTCCCAAGGAGATGTCCTCATGACCAAGTCCACAACGCTCAGGCTTCGGAAAAATGAGGAGCGACGGCTGAAAAGCGGTCATCTTTGGGTTTTCAGTAACGAAATCGATACGCAGGCCACACCGCTCAAGGGTATCGAGCCGGGATCTTTGGTCGCCATTGAATCGAGCCGAGGTGAACCCTTAGGTTTGGCCTATGCCAACCCTGAATCTCTGATTGCGGCCCGTCTTCTCACCCGTAATCCCCGGGAGTCGGTTGGCCCCCGTTTTCTAAAGCAGAGGATCGAGCGGGCAAAGGCCCTCCGGGACCGGATTTACTCAAAACCCCACTATCGGCTGATCTATGGGGAAAGCGATGGCCTTCCGGGGCTGGTCGTCGATCGATTCGGTGATCTTCTGGTGGTGCAGTCCAATACTGCAGGAATGGATCGGCTTGAGGGGGCATTGATTGAGGCCCTAAAGGCCGTATTAAACCCTCGGACGATCGTCATTCGAAATACCTCAAGCCTCAGGGCTCTTGAAGGCCTCGTAGAGCGAGTGGAAGTGGTCCACGGAGAGCTGGATCCAGCTCCTCTGGTGGAAGAGAACGGCGCAGTCTTTGCCATCGATCCTTTGGAAGGTCAAAAAACGGGCTGGTTTTTTGATCATCGGGATAACCGCGCGCGTCTTGCGCCCTGGTGCAAGGGGCGACGGGTTTTGGATCTTTTTGCCTACACCGGGGCTTGGGGGCTCCCCGCGGCTTTGGCTGGCGCAGATTCAGTGGATGCTGTCGATGCCTCAGAAGCGGCCCTAGTGCTCCTTCGGGCCAATGCTGAGCGCAATGGGGTTCTGGACCGTTTTGAAACCCATGTGAGCGATGTCTTTGAGTTTCTTCGAAAAGCCCGTGAGGAGCGTCAGCACTGGGATGTCGTCATTGTCGATCCCCCGGCCTTCATCAAGCGCAAGAAAGATGGCACCAAGGGCGTTGAAGCCTATCGGCGCTTGAATCAGATGGCCCTCCAGGTGCTATCCCCCGGTGGGCTCCTGGTGTCGGCATCCTGTTCCTATCACCTCCCTCGAGAGAGCCTGAAGGACCTCCTTCGCGCTTCTTCAAGGCATCTGGATCGGCATCTGGTGATTCTGGCCGAAGGGGGGCAGGGGGCTGACCACCCCGTGCATCCGGCGATCCCAGAGACCGATTATCTCAAGGCGGTGTTTTGTCATGTGGGCCCAAGCCTCTAGGCATGGCTCCTCTTGAAATCGTCGGGACAAGACCCCACTTAAAGTCCAAACGGCTCTGCCGACGCTCTCTTATTCGCATCCTGAAGAGGTTTTTCATGTTGCATCGCCCCTTCCTTTTGGCCTCCCTCGCATTGGGGGTTTTTTCCTTTGCGGGCCCCCTTCAGGCCGAGCTTCCCTCTGCTGTGGACGGGCAAGTGGTTCCAAGTCTCGCTCCGATGCTCAAACGGGTGACCCCAGGCGTCGTCAACATCTCGACCAAGACCAAGATTGTCGAGGCTGAGCACCCCCTCATGCGGGACCCGGTCTTTCGGCATTTCTTTGGCGTTCCGAACATGCCAAGCCAACGCGAAAGTTCATCCTTGGGTTCAGGGGTCATCGTCGATGCAGGACGCGGCTTTATTCTGACCAACAACCACGTCGTCGATAAAGCCGATGAAATTACCGTTACCCTGACCGATGGCCGCAAGCTCAAGGCCAAGCTGGTCGGAACCGACAAGGAGTCCGACGTGGCGGTGATCAAGGTTCCTGCAGAGCACCTCACCGAAGTTCAGATTGCCAACTCGGACCAGGTTCAGGTGGGGGATTTTGTCGTGGCCGTGGGCAATCCTTTTGGACTGGGTCAAACCGTGACCTCGGGCATCGTGAGCGCCCTCGGCCGCTCAGGGCTTGGGATTGAAGGCTATGAAGATTTCATTCAGACCGATGCGTCCATCAACCCGGGGAATTCTGGGGGCGCGCTGGTGGACCTTCAGGGGCACCTCGTCGGCATCAATACCGCCATCTTGGCGCCGAACGGCGGAAATGTCGGAATCGGTTTTGCCATTCCTGCCAACATGGCGCTTCACATCATGAATACCCTGGTCGAGCACGGCTCGGTCAAGCGGGGTCTGGTGGGGGTTCAGGTTCAGGATCTGACCCATGAACTGGCGGAGGCCTTCAAGATTCCGCAGAACCAGGGGGCTGTCGTCAGTGGCATTCAGCCAGGATCCCCTGCAGAGAAAGCCAAGCTGGAGGCGGGGGATGTGATCCTTGCGGTCAATGGACGCAAGGTGAAGAACAGCCAGGATGTCCGAAATGCCGTGGGTTTGGCCCAGATCGGGGATGAAGTTGAGCTCGAAATCATCCACAAGGGCGAGACCTTGACCCGAACGGCCCAGGTTGCAGCGCCCCGCATCACGGCGCTTGAAGGCGCTGAGATGAATCCCAAGCTCGCCGGCGTCCTTTTCCGTGACCTCAATGCGGCAGGTGCGGCTGAAGGGGTACTGATCGAAAAGATGAATACCGCTTCCTATGCGTTTCGAGCGGGACTTCAGCCAGGTGATGTCATTCACGAAGCCAATCGGAAGCCCGCCGGCACCGTTGCGGATCTTCAGAAGGCCGTCAAGGGTGCACGGGAGTTAATGCTCAACGTTCAGCGCGGTGATCAGGGTTTTATCGTTGTCTTGCGCTAAACGATCAGTAACAATCTCGTTATCGAAGGGGATGATGGGGGTGCCTTAGGTATCCCTTTGATCCACCCAGGGGGCTTCGGCCCCCTCATTTTTTACCCTCAGGATCGAGGATCGCGTCATGTATGTTCACGAGTTTGAGGCCAAGGCCCTTCTGGCCGCGGCGGGTGTCCCGGTGCCCAAGGGCCGGGTCGCAACATCGCCCGCTGAGGCGAGCCGCCTTGCGGCAGAAGTCCCGGGTGAGCGCTGGGTCGTCAAGGCACAGGTTCACAGTGGTGGGCGAGGCAAGGCCGGAGGGGTCCTCCTCTGTGATTCGCCGAAGGCCGTCGGTGAAGCAGCCGAAAAGCTCCTGGGGACTCGACGGGTCACCAATCAGACCGGCGCCGCTGGACTTCCCATCCATCGCATCTTCATCGAGGAAGTCCGCCCCATTGCTGCGGAGTTTTACCTCTGCGCCCTCATCGACCGGACCCGCGCCCGAGTGACATTGATTGCCTCAGCTTCAGGGGGAGCCGATATCGAGGAGGTGGCGCATGAGGCCCCTGAAAAAATCATCACCGTGGAAGTCCATCCTGCGGCGGGTCTTCAAAGCTATCACCTTCGAACCCTAGGTTACGGCATCGGACTTGCGGGTGATGCCCTTCGTCAGTTCAGCGACATGACCCGGGCGCTCTATCACCTCGCCGTTGAGAAGGACCTCCTTCAGGTCGAGATCAATCCGCTGGCGATGGATGGCGAGGGACATCTCATGGCGCTCGATGCCAAAATCGTGGTCGATGACAATGCCTTGGCCTTGCATCCGGATTTGGCCGCCCTTCGCGATGTGGCTCAAGAGGATCCAACGGAAGCCAAGGCCCGCGATCTTGATTTGAGTTATGTCACTCTGGATGGGTCGATTGGTTGCATGGTCAATGGGGCAGGTCTTGCCATGGCAACGCTCGAT
>CAYQOJ010000193.1:0-2214 GCA_964419105.1 uncultured Methylococcus sp. | reverse complement strand
AGCGGGTTGCTGCGGCATTCCGGCTGATTCTCTCGGAGCCCCGCGTGAAGGCGATCCTGGTCAATATCTTCGGTGGGATTGTGCGTTGCGATTTAATTGCCGAGGGCGTTATCGAGGCGGCCCGTGAAACAGGGGCCACCCTTCCCATCGTGGTGCGTTTGGAGGGGACCAATGCCAAGGAAGGACGGGAGCTTCTGACACAGTCGGGACTTGCGCTCATTCCTGCAACGACCCTGGATGAAGCGGCCATCAAAGCTGTCGAGGTTGCCCTGTGAGTATTCTGATCCACCGTGAAACCAAGGTTCTCTGCCAGGGCATTACCGGCAAGCAGGCGACTTTCCACTCCCGTCAATGTCTTGACTATGGAACTCAGCTTGTCGGTGGCATTACGCCCGGCAAGGGGGGATCCGAGCATCTCGGTCTTCCCGTCTTCAATACGGTCCGTGAAGCGGTCAAGGAAACTGGGGCGACCGCCAGCATGATCTATGTGCCGCCGGTCTTTGCCGCCGATGCGATCCTTGAAGCGGCGGAGGCCGGGATTGAGCTCGTGGTCTGTATTACCGAAGGGATCCCGATCCATCACATGCTGAGGGTGCGGGCGGCGCTTTCGGACTCGGGTACTCGTCTGGTCGGTCCCAACTGCCCCGGCGTGATCACGCCCGGTGAGTGCAAGATCGGCATCATGCCGGGAATGATTCATCAACCCGGTTCCATCGGCATCGTCTCACGTTCAGGCACCCTCACCTATGAGGCGGTCCATCAGACCACTCAGGTGAATTTGGGTCAGACCACTTGCGTTGGGATCGGGGGAGATCCCATCAAGGGCCTCGATTTCATCGAGGTGCTTGCCCTCTTCGAGGCGGATCCGGCGACCCAGGGCATCGTCATGGTCGGTGAAATCGGAGGGACGGCCGAGGAAGAGGCGGCTGAGTACATCAGGGCCCATGTCCGAAAGCCCGTGGTGTCCTATATTGCAGGATCCAGCGCCCCCGAAGGAAAGCGCATGGGCCATGCGGGCGCCATCATTTCTGCGGGTAAGGGCAGTGCGACCAGCAAGATGGAGGCCCTTAAAGCCGCTGGTGTCGAGGTGGTTTCCAGCCCGAGCCAGATCGGTGAAAGGATGCTGAAGGCGCTCGGGCGTTAAGGGGTTCAGGGGGCTTTGCCGCCTGGCGGAAAGCCCTCGAGGATGGACGTCACGGCCTTTTCAATCCGCTCCTTTTGCGAGCTTCTGAAATAGCCGAAGTCGGTTTTATCGGTGACCCCTGCATTCCAGACGATCTTTCCTGAAACCGGATCAATGGCCAGAACTTCGAGTTTGGCTTCCTCGTATTTCGAGGTATACGGGTCTTCAGAGGGCGGGGGAACTCGTCCATCGGCGCTGGTGGGGAGCAGGGAGCCGTGCGCGCCCGGGAACATGATGTTGACCGCTCCATAGCCTCCATTCGGTTTTTTGTGACTGTCGAGCGCCCATTCGCCAAATGAGTAGGCGATTTTGATGTCGGGGTGGTTCGAGGTCTGCCGGTAACCCCGAGATTCGAGTTCCGACTTGATTTTGGCATCGACCAGTGCGTTGAGCTGGATGCGTTCCGCCGTGTTTTTTGCAGCTTCTGTCTCCAAGGTGCCTCCCGAGAAATCAAAGGTCTTGATGGCCTTGAAATCGTAATGGGCATCGAAATCCCTCTGGACTTGAAGGGTGTGGCTGCTACAGGCAGACAGCGCGAGAGTGACGGCTAATGCGTTGAGAATGGGGGTTTTGTGAATCATGGCAGGCTCGATTCAGGGCTTTCTTTCAAGGGTAATCCACTTTGTGGGCATTAACCAAGTGTTTGTGAATAGGTTCGCGATGAGTCCGGGCAAAGATCTCGCTATCCCATGACGCGATTCCCCTCATGCTCGAAACTGCTATCACCGCCATAAAGAATCTGGGGTATCGCAAGATCTGAACCCGCAAGCTTCGCAAACTTTTTGAGAGCCCAGCGTAATGACTGGAAAGCCATTGGCGAGACGGGGCAGCGGTTTGGAAGCATCCCGAAGATACATGTGCAATTCTAAGTTTGTACCTTAGATTTGCACGAGTTAATCCAGCTACAGCAACGTGGTCGAAGCGCTTGGGATGTGACGTAAAAAAGCCCGGCCTCCGTCTTGGGGCGTGCCGGGCCTCTTGGGGGCGCTTTCGAATTACGAATTGGCGTAGGTCAACCAGTCGGCATGGTC
>CAYQOJ010000192.1:0-5938 GCA_964419105.1 uncultured Methylococcus sp. | reverse complement strand
ACGGCAGATCAAGAAGAAACCAGATTCCGGTCACCGCATCGCCGGTAAAACAACAAGAGGACACCGACAATGACTGATAAACCCGTCCGACCGACTGCAGCAAAAAAACCCAAGCGAGCCACGGCCACTAAGAAACCAGCAGCCAAAGCGCGTCCGGTTGCCGCCAAAGTCGCAAAGCCAATTTCACCGACGCCGGTTGCAGCAACGCCTGCGCAAACACCTGCGCCTGCGCCCAGCCGTCCTGTACCCGCGGCTCCTGCTGCTCCGGCACGCTCCGTAGCAGAGCAGCTCGGTGGCAAATCGGGCGTCGCTTCCCTCTCCGACAAGATCAGCGCGCTGCTGATTGGAGATCCGCGAGTCAATCACAGCTTATTTGGCACGCCACGCGGGGAGCTGGTTGATAAGGTGAAATCGCTCTTATCGGTCGCCGTCGAGGAAGCCGAGGAAGATCTCCATGACCTGTTCGCACCGCTTCGCGAAAAAGGCTTCAAAGAAGGCCAGTTTGCTCACCTTCTGACGCACGTCAAATCGGCAGCAAAAGAGCTTGGACACCCTGAAGAGCTCGCCCACAAGGTCTCGGCCGCGACCGAAAAGGCTCGCAAAAAGATCTTTAAGCGCTAGGCGTCAAGTCACTGCCAGGGATGGCAGTGAATCTCACCCCACCAAACGCCGACGTCTGATCAGCGGCCAAACCTCCAGTAAGAAGACGAAGAGAAGGTAGCCGCTCATCAAGAGCACACCGGCCAGCATCGCGCTGAGGCCGAATCGATGCTCTAGCAGAGGCTGGATGCAGGTCAATCCGACCGACAGCACAAGATGCCCGCCGATCCGACCCAAAGGATAGGGCACCGGGTAGAAATATCGCCCCATTCCCCAAGACAAAACCACCATCGAAGCGTAGCAAGCGAGAGTGGCCCAAGCTGATCCGACATACCCATATTTTGGAATCAGCGCGACATTCAACGCAACCGTCAATCCCGCCCCGAGAATGGAAACCCATGCGCCCCACCCGGTTCGGTCGGTGAGCTTGTACCAGATCGACAGATTGACATAGATCCCCAGAAAAAGATTCGCCATCAGGAGAATCGGCACAATCCCTAAACCCTCACGGTACTCTTCGCCAATGAAATACTTGAACACATCCAAAAAGAGGACGACCCCAAGGTAGATAGCGCTGCAGCAGACCACAAAGTACCGCATGACCAAGGCGTAAGCCTGCCTTGCATCCGATCGACCGGCCATGGCAAAGAAAAAAGGCTCGCCGGCATATCGGAAGGCCTGCACAAAAAGGGTCATCAAGATCGAAAGCTTGTAGCACGCCCCATAGATTCCGAGCATTCGAAGATTGGTCGAAAGATCAAAGGGTAATAGGTATTTGAGGATCGCCCGGTCGAGCATT
This sequence comes from uncultured Methylococcus sp., assembly GCA_964419105.1. Classification (GTDB taxonomy): domain Bacteria; phylum Pseudomonadota; class Gammaproteobacteria; order Methylococcales; family Methylococcaceae; genus UBA6136. The sequence continues at coordinate 4,539 of CAYQOJ010000192.1, read as the reverse complement.
TCATTGATCATGCCCGCAAAGCCAATGATCACCATCGGAAGGGCATATTGGAGCATGGGCCGGACCCAACGTACCCCCCCCGAAAAATCGATGCGACGGAATTCGGGCAGTAACAGCAGCCACTTGGCGGCACTCCCGATCAGATTCGCGAGGAAGATGGCACCCACACCGATCTCAGGATCCAGCCACTGGTCCCACGGCAGCTCCGGCCATTTAAGGCGAAAAGCCGGAAAACCCAGGATAAAAAGGAGATTAAGACCAATGGTCAGCAGGATTTCCGTGAGCTTGATTGCCGCAAAACGCATCGCCCGTTCTTCAGCACGAAGCCTTGCAAAGGGCAGCGCGCAAATCGCATCGATGGCCAGAATCAGGCTAAACCAGACCAGATACTCGGGATGCTCGGGATAGCGAAGCCAAATCGAAAGCGGCTCCCGATAACCGATCACCAGCCCCAAGAAAATGAGATTCGCGGGGATCAAAACCCCGAGGGCAGCACCATAAGCGGATAAATCACCAACGCCGGGGCGCGTTCGAAATCGGAAGTAACCGGTCTCAAGTCCGAGCCCCAAGAGCACGGCAAAAAAGCCGGCATAGGCATAAAACTCCGAGACTACACCGTAGGCCTCTGCCGCAAAGGCGTAGGTATAAAGAGGAACGAGAAGATAATTGAGGAAACGACCAAGGATGCTACTGAATCCATAGACCACGGTCTGGGACGCCAGCTTTTTGAGAGATTTCATGGAGGTGTGTGATGAGGATTTCGGGGTTATTGTAAAGGCCGACACCCCCCTTCCCAAGAACCCTGCCATTTTGGCTTTTCCCCTCCAAGCGGATACCATGATCCCCACGGATATTTTCACGGCATTCCGAGTGGCCCGGCACCTGCATGATCGAATTTCAGAACGTCACCAAGCGTTATCCCGAGAGCGGCGAAGCCCTCTCTGACGTCAGCTTTTCAATCGAGCGTGGTGAACTCGCGTTCCTGACTGGGCATTCGGGCGCCGGAAAGAGCACTCTCCTGCGTCTTATTCCTGCTTTTGAGCGGCCAAGCCGGGGCGATATCATCTTGGATGGGGTTCATGTTCCCCGGCTCAACAATCGACAAATCCCTCACCTACGCCGAAAACTGGGCCTGATCTTTCAGGATTATCGGCTTCTGAACGACCGTAGCGTCTTTGAGAACGTTGCACTTCCCCTGCATATCACAGGTCATCACCCTCACGATGTGGGACGCCGAGTACGCGCCGCGCTTGATAAGGTCGGCCTGCTCAAGAAGGAAAAGCGCTTGCCAATGGCCCTGTCGGGGGGTGAGCAACAACGCGTTGGGATTGCCCGTGCCATTGTGCACAAACCGCAACTGATCCTCGCCGATGAGCCCACCGGCAACCTGGACGCCGAACTCTCTGAGGAAATCATGCGGATGTTTCAAGATTTCAACGCTGTCGGCGTTACCGTCCTGATTGCAAGCCATGACCAACACCTGGTCCAACGATTCAGCCAGAGAACCCTCAGGCTGGAGCATGGCCGACTCGCCGGAGACGTCTAAATGGCCCAGCGACGACAGACTGCCCCCCGACAGAGTCTTTTCCGTCAGCCCTTTGTTCAGGGCCGAAGTGTCAAAGAGCGGATAGAGGCCTATGGCTCGCTTCAGGTCTATTCCCTCAAAGCCAGCTTTTCGCGGATCTGGGAAACACCCATTGCAAGTAGCCTCACCATTCTCGTCGTTGCCATTGCTCTGGCTCTTCCTGCGAGCTTTAGCGCTCTCATTGACAACGCTCGCCAACCCCTCGAAGCCCTCGATACCACCAGCCAGATCTCGCTTTTCCTTAAACCTGAGCTCAGCAATGAGGCGGCTCGAAAGCTGACCGACCGCCTTAAAAAAAATCCTCGGCTTTTCGGCGCGACTCTATTAACCAAGGAAGAGGGACTGAAGGAGCTCACCGCCTTTAGTGGATTTCAGGATGCCCTCGCCGCCCTGACCAGTAATCCATTGCCAGCCGTGATCATCCTCCGCCCAGTTGCGACCGATGCAGCTTCAGTCACCCAGCTTCTGAATGAGCTGCGGACCCTGCCTGAATCTGATCGAGTTCAGTTCGATGACGAGTGGCTCAAAAAACTGAGGGCCCTTCTTGCGATTACCGAGCGATGCGTTGTAGCGTTTAGCCTGCTCCTTGGCTTTGGTGTCCTCTTCATTGTCGGCAACACCATTCGCCTCGAACTTCAGAATCGCCGCGAAGAGATCGTGGTCAGCAAGATCCTCGGGGCAACCAACGGCTTCATCCGCAGGCCGTTCATTCATTCAGGATTCTGGTACGCCTTTCTCGGCGCGCTCCTGGCTTTGATCGTGGCGGACTTTCTGATCCTGGGCGTCAAGGGACCTGCGGATGAGCTGGCCGCCCTCTATGGCAGCCCCTACCGACTCTCCTTCCTCAGCCTAGCCTCGACCGGCGTACTTCTCGGATCGGCGATCCTTCTGGGTATCTTCGGTGCATGGATTGTGGTGGCGCGCTTCCTTCGCGAAATCGATCCCGCCTAGTCTTTTTCCTCACGGAACTATCTTTAGCACTCACTGTCTTAGAGTGCTAATATGTGCGTGAAACCCACACTGTTGTGGAGGACGTTGAATGACTCAAGCTATCGCTCTCAGCCTTCCCCTGAATGCCAGCCTCGGCTCGCTGGATGATTACCTTGCAGCTGTTGGCAAGTTGCCGCGCCTTGAAGCAGAAGAAGAACAGGCCTTGGCCGTTCGCTTCCGTGAAAACGGCGATCTTGAAGCGGCTCGCCAGCTGGTCATGGCAAACCTTCGGTTTGTGGCCCATGTGGCCCGGGGCTATATGGGATATGGGTTGCCATTGCCCGACCTCATCCAGGAAGGCAACATCGGCCTCATGAAGGCCGTCAAACGGTTTGACCCCGGCATGGGTGTTCGCCTGGTCTCCTTTGCGGTCCACTGGATCAAGGCTGAGATCCATGAATACATCATCCAAAACTGGCGCATCGTCAAAATTGCAACGACGAAGCCACAGCGAAAGCTCTTCTTCAACCTGCGCAAGCACAAGACCCATTTGGGCTGGCTAACGCCGGAGGAAGCCAACACCGTGGCTGACGAGTTAGGTGTCGATCTCCAGTCGGTTTATGAGATGGAAGGCCGTCTCAGCAGCCAAGATGTTGCATTTGACGCGCCTGATGATGCGGATGAGGGTGAACGCGAAATCGCCTCTCCGGTGCACTATCTCAGGCAGGCCAACGCAGATCCCGCAGACCTTCTCGAAGAGGACGACTGGGGCGATTACAAACAGCAGAGCTTGATCCGGGCGATTTCAGAGCTCGACGATCGCAGTCAGGACATCGTCAGAAGTCGCTGGCTGAGCGAGGAGAAACTGACGCTTCATGATTTGGCTGCGCGCTACAACGTGTCCGCTGAGCGTATCCGCCAGCTGGAAAACACCGCCATGAAGCGCATCCGCCGCGCCATGGAAGACTAAAAACCGCTCAAGATGGCGGAGGCCAAGACCTCCGCCATCGTCTTGTATTAGCTGCGGCTGTAGATTTCAGCCCCGGACTTCTTGAACTGGTCTGCCTTCTCCTCCATCCCCTGATTCAGGGCTGAATTAGCGTCCAAGCCATGGGTTTCGGCGTATTCCCGCACATCCTGCGTAATTTTCATCGAGCAGAAGTGTGGGCCGCACATGGAACAGAAGTGTGCGAGCTTGGCGCCTTCCTGAGGCAAGGTCTCGTCGTGGAATTCGAGCGCCTTCTCAGGGTCAAGCGAGAGATTGAACTGATCCGCCCATCGAAATTCAAAACGCGCCTTTGAAAGGGCATTGTCGCGAATCTGGGCGCCCGGGTGCCCCTTGGCCAGGTCGGCAGCATGGGCCGCAATCTTGTAGGCAATGATGCCATCACGCACATCCTGCTTGTTCGGCAAGCCAAGGTGCTCCTTCGGTGTCACATAGCAGAGCATCGCGGTGCCATACCACCCAATCATGGCCGCACCAATTGCACTGGTGATGTGATCATAGCCGGGCGCAATATCAGTAGTGAGGGGACCCAGCGTATAGAAGGGCGCCTCATGGCAGTGCTTGAGCTGCTCTTCCATGTTGGCCTTGATCATGTGCATGGGCACATGTCCTGGACCCTCGATCATGACCTGAACATCATGCTTCCAGGCCACCTGGGTCAGTTCACCCAACGTGTGGAGTTCGGCAAACTGGGCCGCATCATTGGCATCTGCAATCGATCCCGGACGAAGCCCATCGCCGAGGGAGAAGGCAACGTCATAGGCCTTCATGATGTCGCAGATGTCTTCAAAGTGCGTGTAGAGGAAGCTTTCCTTATGGTGCGCAAGGCACCATTTGGCCATGATCGATCCACCACGAGACACAATCCCGGTCACACGCTTGGCAGTCAGCGGAATGTGCGCAAGGCGAATACCGGCGTGAATCGTGAAGTAATCAACTCCCTGCTCTGCCTGCTCGATGAGCGTGTCGCGGAAAATTTCCCAGGTCAGCTCTTCCGCACGACCGTCCACCTTCTCCA
>CAYQOJ010000191.1:0-5982 GCA_964419105.1 uncultured Methylococcus sp. | reverse complement strand
ATAACGGGGTCACTTTGGAAGTGGCAATCAAAGAACCACAGGGAAGGCGTGATATCCAGTTCGGCTGTAATCAGTCCCTTATCAAACTGACCGCCGGCATCGGTGATTTGGGTGATGCGATCGAACATGAGCATCGGCGGCAGGGGCAGCTGCGCATTTCCGGGGCCAAAAAGCTCACCTTGCCCGCAGCGGATCAGATCCTCGCGCGCGTAACTGTTCTTCCGGGGCTCACTGGCAGGTGCTTCGTTGGATGTCATTGCCGTTTTGATGTCCTAAGGGTTATCGATCGAGGCCGCGGGTGTGCCGAAGCCGGTAGCCGTTCCCATGGCGGTTGCCGAGGGGGCAGCCTGCCGATAAAAAAGCGGACTATTGTAGCAGAGTCATGGCCCCGTAATTACAATCCCCCGAACTGACAACTTTCACTGTGAACCACCGCCTCATGCCGAATCGTGAAATACCCCCAGAGGATCGCTTGGGATGGGGACTTATTCTGCAGGTTGTTCGGGGTCACAGATCCCGGATTGTCTGGGGTCAGGGCTTGGCCATATGGGCTGCCCTCACTGCGGTGCCGGTCCCTTTGTTGCTCCCCCTCCTTGTCGATGAGGTTTTGCTGCAGCATCCAGGGCCTGCGATTAGGGCGCTTGACCACATCGGGCCTGAGGCATTTCACGGGCCGGTCTACTACATCACGGCCCTTCTGCTCTTGACCGTACTGCTCCGATTTCTAACGGCAGCATTCAATGTGGCCCAGACGCGGGAATTTAGTCTCATTTCCAAGGATGTGGTCTTTACCCTTCGAAAGCGACTGCTCGGAAGACTCGAGCGCATTTCGATGGCGGAATATGAAAGCTTGGGTTCAGGCGCTGTCGTGACGCATCTGGTCACGGATCTCGACACCCTCGATAACTTCATTGGGGTCACTGTTGGACGAAGTCTGGTCGCCCTCTTGACGCTAATTGGAACCGGTGGCGTTCTGCTCTGGATGAACTGGCGGCTGGGCCTATTTATTCTGCTTTTGAATCCATTGGTGATTTTCCTGACTCGTCTTTTAGGGCAATGGGTCAAGCGTCTCAAGCGTCGTGAAACCGCAGCGCTCAGTGAATTTCAGACACGTCTGACCGAGACCCTGGAGGCCATTCATCAGATTCGCGCCAGTAATCGGGAGTCCTTCTATTTCGGAAGGCTTCGCGGAGCCGCCTCCGATGTTCGCGATCACTCGGCGGCCTTCCTTTGGAAAAGTGATGCCGCAAGCCGGCTGAGCTTTCTCGTTTTTCTGACCGGGTTCGACCTCTTTCGAGGCCTCGCCTTGTTGATGGTGGTCTACTCGGACCTGACCATTGGGGAAATGATGGCCGTTTCAGGATACCTCTGGTTCATGATGGCGCCCGTGCAAGAAGTGCTGGGCATGCAATATGCCTATTTTGGAGCGAGGGCGGCGCTGGAGCGACTCGATCAGTTTTACGGTCGTCAGCTTGAACCTCGTTATCCCCACCTTGAAAATCCTTTTATCGGGAAGGCCACGGTGGGCATCTCAATCCAAGGTCTGAGTTTTGTCTACCCTGGGGGAGAAGAGGTGCTCAAGGACGTATCACTGGAAATTGCAGCGGGGGAAAAAGTTGCGCTTGTTGGCGCGAGCGGTGGAGGCAAGTCGACGTTGGTTCAGGCTTTGATTGGCCTTTATCCTCCGGTCTCCGGCGTGATTGCCTTTGATGGGGTTCCAACGGAGGCGATCGGGATGGATGTGGTGCGTGAGCACGTCGTGACCGTTCTGCAGCACCCCGTTCTTTTCAATGACACGGTTCGAAGCAATCTCGCCATGGGCCGGGAGGCCAGTGATGGCGATCTTTGGCATGCCCTCGAGGTGGCGCAGCTCAAAACGGTGATTGCGTCGAATCCCCTGGGGCTTGATGCAGTGGTCGGTCGTTCGGGTGTGCGCTTATCCGGGGGTCAGCGTCAGCGTCTGGCCATCGCGAGAATGGTGCTGGCCAACCCCCGAGTGGTGATCCTGGACGAAGCGACATCCGCCGTGGATAACGTCACTGAAGGTCACCTTTATGCCGCGCTGGATCAATTTCTTGCGGGGCGGACCACGCTGATCATCGCGCATCGCCTGAGCGCCATTACCCACGCCGACCGCATTCTGGTCTTTGAGGAAGGGCATGTGGTGGAGGAAGGATCTCATGAGACCTTGATGGATCAAGGGGGGCTTTACGCGAGGTTATTTGGAGCGGCTGTTCGAAAGTTCCCCAGCGCAGAAGAGGCCCTGGCGTGAAAGCTCATTCCCCGTTCTCGACCTTCGATCTTCACACCCACTCCTGGTATTCCGACGGTCACTACTCACCGGCAGATCTCGTCGAGCGGGCCGAAACTCAAGGCATCCGTGTTCTGGCGCTGACAGATCACGACACGACCGCAGGCATTCCGGAGGCAAGGGCGGCCTGCGAGGCACGCTCTATCCGGCTCATTCCAGGGGTTGAAGTGTCGGTGACCTGGGAAAAAAAGACCATTCATGTGATTGGTCTTGGCGTGGATCCTGAGGATGAAGGGCTTCAGGCAACCTTGTCCGCGATTGGCGCGATCCGGGAGTCCCGCGCTGAAGAAATGGGGCAGCGATTGGCCCGAAAGGGGATATCGGGCGTTCTTGAAGAGGCCCGTGAGGTTGCCGGAATCGGCATGGTGACCCGCACCCATTTTGCGAAGGTTCTCGCAGCAAGAGGACATGCCTTGGATGTTCGGGATGTCTTTGGCCGGTTTCTGACGCCGGGGAAGCCTGGCTATGTCTCGACGACTTGGGCTCCTCTAGAGAAGGCCGTGGCCTCTATACGGAACGCCGGGGGTTGTGCCGTGATCGCGCATCCCCTTCGCTACCGTTTGACCCGAAGCTGGCTGCGTCGTCTGGCGGGCGAATTTCGGGAGATGGGGGGAGAGGGCATTGAGGTCCTGTCTGGGCAGCCTTCCCTGGGAGATATCCAATCGATGCGCGACTTTGCCATTCGCGAGCAGCTAAGGGGATCTTGTGGCTCTGATTTCCATGGGCCTGATGAGGGCTGGCCCAAGTTGGGTCGGGTACCCCTGATGCCAGCAGGTGTCGAACCCATCTGGACAGCGTGGCCTCACGTCGATGGCCTTGCCTGAAGAGGGCAAAGACAAGCGCCCGCGATGTCCCTGGGCGGAGCGTTCGGCGGTGGAGCGCGACTATCATGATCGCGAGTGGGGAGTGCCTGAGCACGATGAAGTGCGCCTTTTTGAATGGTTGGTACTAGAGGGGGCTCAGGCAGGGCTCTCCTGGCGCACGATCCTTGAAAAGCGGGAGGGCTACCGCGACGCTTTTGAGGGTTTTGATCCCCTGCGGGTGGCCGAATTTGATGCCCAAAAAGAGGCGCAGCTTTATTTGCACCCTGGGATTATCCGAAACCGCCAGAAGATTCGCTCAGTCATTGGCAATGCCCGGGCTTTCAGGCGGTTGATGGAGCGTCCGGGCGGTTTCGATGCCTTTCTCTGGGCCTTCGTCGATGGCATCCCCCAAAGCAATGTCTGGCCATGCCCTTCGGATCTTCCGGCGAAAACCCCGCAATCAGAGGCCCTGAGCCGTACACTCAAGGCCCATGGATTCACGTTTGTCGGTCCAGTGATCTGCTATTCCTTCATGCAGGCAACGGGTCTGGTGAATGACCACATCGCTGGATGTTATCGAAGCCTTGCGGCAGATTTCCCTTAAAGAACGAATTTCATGCCGATGAGCATCAAGATGGAGGCGAGAATCGGTCGCAGCACGGACTCTGGAACCCGAGCGCTGAGTAGGCTTCCAAGATAGATGCCGGGGAGAGAGCCGATCAGGAGGCTCCCTAAGAGCTGCCCGTCGACGTTTCCCATATGGAGATGGCCGAGTCCCGCCACGGTTGTGAGGGGGATTGCGTGGGCCAGATCGGTGCCGACGACCCTGACGGTGGCCAGTCGGGGGTAGAGGAACAGAAGGGCAATAGTTCCCAAGGCACCGGCGCCTACCGAGGAGAGGGTGACGAGAATGCCCAGCATGGCACCTGTCAATACCGTCAGGTAAGGTTGCAAACGGCCGAATCGCTCGCCGTGGGTTTTTCGCTCAATGGCAGTCTGGTCCGTCAGGTGCCGGCGCATGACGCGGTTCCTGAGAAAGAGGGCCAGTGAAGTGAAGATCAGTGCAATTCCCAGCGTAAACGTAATGGTTGCGGTCAGGCTCTCATCTTTGCTGAAGTGCGTTTCCAAAAGGTAAATCAGGAAGAGTGCCGAAGGCAGGCTACCCAGGCAGAGAAGCCCGACAATTTTCCAGTCGACCGACCGATGTTTCCCGTGATGGACCAGGACCCCGCCGGTTTTGGTGATCGCTGCAAAAAGAAGATCGGTGCCGACGGCAGCTTTGGGGGCGTAACCAAAGATGAATACCAGGATGGGAGTCATCAGCGAGCCGCCGCCAACGCCGGTCAGTCCGACGAGAAAACCAACGAGAAGCCCGGAGATGATTTGGGCAATATCTATGTGCATGGGAAATGATCCGTGGCGAGGTAGGTGTCAGCGGACGCCGCCTTCCGATTGAATCGAGGAGCAGATGAGGCGACATCGGGCTCACACCCATGCCTTGCCAAACGGCCCACCATGGATTAGTTTACACCACACGTAGGGCTAGGGGTGCCCGCCCACCGCGAGTGGGATCGGGCTGAGACACACCCTTTGAACCTGAACCGGTTCGTACCGGCGGAGGAAAGCCTTTTCCAGCTGCGGCCCCGATGCCCGCAGGGAATGCTTCCTCGCTACGAACCCGCCACCCGAGCCGAGGACTTCCCGATGAATGCCGTTCCCGATACCCAACTCCACGATGCTGTTACCGCAAAGCGCGCGTCGATTCAGCCGTTTGCTGCGTCCGAAAAGATCTACGTCGAGGGCAGTCGGCCGGATCTGAGGGTGCCCATGCGCAAAATCAGCCAGTCGGAAACTCCGACGGCTCGGGGAGGCGAGGTCAATCCTCCGGTCACCGTCTACGACACCTCAGGGCCCTATACGGATCCCAATGTGACGGTCGATCTTCGTATTGGCCTAGCACCCTTGCGGGAGCGCTGGATCGAAGAGCGTGGAGACACCCAGCAGCTTTCAGGTCCAAGTTCAGAGTATGGCCGAGATCGGCAGTGTGATCCTGCGCTTGGCAATCTGCGTTTTGAGCACATCCGTAACCCGCGCTGTGCGGTGAAGGGTGCCAATGTCACCCAAATGCACTATGCCCGAAAGGGGATCGTGACGCCGGAAATGGAGTTTGTCGCGATTCGCGAAAACCAGCGACTTGAGGCCCTAACCCAGCTTTATGGTCAGCAGCACCCCGGAGAATCCTTCGGTGCGGGGATTCCTTCAGTCATTACCCCGGAATTTGTGCGTGATGAGATTGCTCGCGGTCGTGCGATTATCCCGAATAACATCAACCACCCAGAATCGGAGCCGATGATCATTGGCCGGAATTTCCTGGTCAAAATCAATTGCAATCTGGGCAACTCGGCGGTCACCTCCTCTATTGAGGAAGAGGTCGAAAAGATGCTCTGGTCGATTCGTTGGGGTGGCGATACCGTCATGGATCTATCTACCGGTAAAAACATCCATGAAACCCGTGAATGGATCATCCGCAATTCGCCGGTGCCGATCGGAACCGTTCCGATTTACCAGGCACTGGAAAAGGTCGATGGCCGCGCCGAGGAGCTGACCTGGGAGATTTTCCGCGATACGCTCATCGAACAGGCTGAGCAGGGTGTCGACTACTTTACGATTCACGCAGGAATTCGCCTTGCGCATATCCCGCTGACCGCAAAGCGTGTCACCGGTATCGTCTCTCGTGGCGGATCTATTATGGCCAAGTGGTGTCTTGCGCACCACAAGGAAAGTTTCCTCTATACCCACTTTGAAGACATCTGCGACATCATGAAGGCTTATGACGTTGCCTTCTCCCTTGGGGATGGATTGCGTCCA
>CAYQOJ010000190.1:1151-5985 GCA_964419105.1 uncultured Methylococcus sp. | reverse complement strand
TGAGCGACATTGTTCGCGATACGGATGAAAACTTCGGTCTCGGGAACAGGGCCGCAGTGCTGGTGTCGGAGGCCGCTAAGTGCCTGTTCGATCCACGCCATGGGGGGTTAAGGGGTTTTTTGGATCGTCTTGAATCGGAGGGCTTGATCTCTGATCTCGCCAACTGGCGCAATCCTGCTCAGGAGATTCGGTTTCCTGAAGGCCTTTGGGTCGACAAGGTGCTCGGGGTTGAGACGATCACCCGTATAGGTCGAGATCTTGGCATGGCGAACGCTCGAGTAAGAACAGCGCTGGCTTATGTCATACCGCACCTGATTCGGTATTTTGCGGCAGGCTCGACTTTGCCCGACCAGCTTCCCCCTGCCGTTGAAGACTACCTTGCAGCTGGTCGTCCAGAGCACCTCGCTCCTCGAAGCCGCGGAATCAAAAAATCGACCCGGAATAAAAAACGTTCGGGCGGGAGTGGCGCGGGGAAATTTCTATGGGCCGGTGGAGTGGTTCTACTTCTGATCAGTGGGTTCTTTCTGGGCTATGACGTCCTGACTCGAAGCCAACCGGTTGCAACCGGGACCTCTCCCAAGGACTTAGCGCCTGATCTTGCCGGTAAAGAAGCGGTCGTAGGCACAGAGAAGACACCCGATCCGCAAGCACAACCCCAGCCCGCAGAGTCCCATGGTCCCGCATCTAAGCTGGTGCTCAGGAGCTATGGCAATCAGATCGAGTACCTGGGATTCGTTAACTCGCCCGCAACTCGGGCACAGTTGATTGAAAAACTCCAGAAATCTTTTGGGTCGCCGAGATTAGCCGGTGATGTGGTCGTTGATCCCGAGCGTGCGGAACCGGTCTGGCTCGTCCAACTCGATCGATTGTTACCCTTAGTGAGTGTGCCGGGGCTTGATATCAGGCTCGAAGGAAATACCGTCAGGGTGGGGGGCTGGTTGGCTGAGGAGGATCGAACCAGTGTTCTTAACAACCTCATGAGTGCTTTGGGATCGAGCTATCGGTTTGGTTATCTCCGGGAAGAGGAGGTGGAGCGCGTTCAGGATTCACGTCAGTTCGTCTTGGCTGCCCTCGCGCACTCTTCGCCTGAGCTTAAGCCGCAAGATTTGGTTTCAATCCTCAATCGATGGGTGATCAACTTTCCTGAAGGTTCGGCTATCTTTCCGGAAGACGCCAAAGATGTGCTGGCTCGTGCCGCTGACAGCTTGAAAGCGGCGAAGCCTCAGTCTGTCATTGAAATTCAGGGGCATGTCGATGTCGAGGGAGCAGGGGCGGGTGCCCAGAGGCTTTCCCTTGAACGGGCTAACGCCGTTCGTGAAGCTCTCATTAAGTCAGGTGTCTCGAGTGGCATGCTCCGTACCAAGGGATATGGGAGCGACAAGAGGCTAGCAACCGGAGGTGCGCCGTTTGATCACCTTCGAAATCAGCGGATTGAGTTTCGGGTCATTCAGGTGTGCGACCCTTATTTCCCCTGCGAATCGATGGCCCCTCCAAGGCGAGTCACTGCGCCGGACCCTAATCTTCCTGCGCCGGAACTTTCTCCACCAACGGGTAGGGGTGAAGCGCCTGAAAGTACAGCGGGCGCAGTGCCCGCTAGGCCGGCATTGCATCCTGCAGAGTCCTCGAGCGTCGCGACTCCTCCTCCTGCAACGACGCCTCGCGGAGGCTTGGGGCGTGCCGAGGGAGATGACGACACGAATCTGAATTCGGGGCCAACTTCAGGATCCAAGCTGAAAGCCCTTTCAGAAGAGTTACCTCCACCTCCAAAACCGAAACCCAAGCCGGTCGCGCCTCCAAAGCCCCCGGCCGCCAAACCGCAGGAGTGGTATGACCCGCTTGGGCTCTTCTAGTCTGGGCTAGTCCTTAGTGAAATCGACGTTAGGATCTTCGCCGGCTTTGAGCTTACGCATTTCAACCGGCGAAATCCTTCCTTTCGACGATATCTTGTCGTAAATCTCGCCAAACGCTTGCTTGCAGAAGGGCAGGTTGTCGCGAAGTCGATCGTAGGCGGAGTGGTCAAACATCTTACGAAAGTCTTCCTCGCTCAAAAGCGTCTTCGCATAGAGGGCCTGATAGCCCTGGTTTTCGATAACAAACTTCTCCAGAAGGGGGAGCGCTTTTCTGCCATCAAAATCCGGTTTCTTTGGCGTGCCGTAGGCGCCAATATCGACATACATCGGATCTCGATCCCCGTTCGGTGCATTGTAGGGATGCACGAGCCCCAGATGTTGGGGGTTATCAAACACAGCCATAGGCGATAGCCACAGGGGATAAAGATCGAAGTAGTCATCGAAATACTCGAGTGATTTTTTAAGGAGCGCCATGGGCATCAACATGTCCTGAACGACATGGTGCTTTTCCCGAAGTCTTCGGGTCGTCTCCGTTTCGGTGTATTTCAATAACTCGATGCGAGGCGGGAGCGCCCATCCGAGAAAAAACCGGAAGAGGGGGTTATTTCCGAACGTGATGATTTCTTCCATAGCCCAGAAATAGCTCCGGGTATGACGGTGGAGATAGTCCCTGAGCGGGATGTATTCGATAGTTTCCTTGCCTTGATTCAGAATGTCCTCAACATGTTTATAGAACCAAGGCTTGTACCAGCGGCCGATCGGATTGATCGGGCCATCTTCACCAGGCTTATCCGTGAGGTTTCCAATCATGACTACTCCCTGATCGCGACTGTAGGTCAGGGCTTCAACATACTCGTTAGCTTCGGTGTTTCGCGAGGCGGAATCGAAGGCCTCTGTGAGGGCGTCCAGCTGCGTCTTGGGGTAGTAAGCCACCCTGACAAACTTTTTGGCAGGAATGATCTTCAGTTCGGCGGCCACCAGAAAGCCAAGTGTCCCATGACTCCAGGGAATCAGGTGGAAAAGCTCTGTGTTTTCAGTCGCTGAACAGTGCAGAAGCTTCCCTTCTGCCGTCACAATGTCGAAAGACTCGCAGATGTACTGAAATAATCCATGTTTGTGGCTGCTGGTTTCGACGCCAAAGCCCATGATCAGCCCGCCGACGGTCAGATCATCGAGCTCTGGGACAACCGGCAAAATCCAACCGCGAGCGATCAGTGACCTTGAAATCTGCCCCATGCTAGCCAGGGGTTCGACGCGAACGGTTTGGCTTTTCTCGTTAATCGACAGGATGTCGTACATCCCGATAAAAATATTGCGTCGAGATAGCTTGTATTTAGGCACCATCTCGCTCATGGACTGCCAACCGGAACGCGCGGTGCAAAGTTTTTCCTTCGCACCATCAGTCTGCCAGTCCTTGATTTGCTGGATGACTGATTGCACGCGTTGTTCATGCCTTTGAGGGGCGGAGCGCAAGCGGAACAGAATGTGATTGCGCACGAAAACGTAGGCACTGTAGAGGCAGGAAACGGGTAACAAGCACACCGTAGCAAACAGGCCGCGGTGATGGGTCAGGATATATTCGAAGATCTGCCCGGAGGCTGGCATTTTCTGGGACATGAGACTGGTTCGATAGGTCGAAGGTGAAAGGTGTTTGGACGACGCGCGAAGGCCATGATCCAATCATCGAGATTTAGCGCGGCATGTTACCATTCCGAGTTCACGCACGATCAATTTAGGGCCCAATGAGTTCTACTCCGATTCTGGTTACCGGGGGCACCGGTCATCTTGGCGCCAATCTCATCCGCAGACTTCTGGATGAAGGGCATGCAGTCAGAGCGCTGGTTCGTCCAGGCCGCAGCAATGGGGCATTTGACGGCCTTGAACTTGAAGTGATCGAGGGAGATCTCAGGGACCCGGAAGCGGTTCGTCAGGCCGTTTTGGGCTGTCAAAAGATTTATCACTGCGCGGCCCATGTATCGACTATTGAAGGCGATGCGGCCCATCGCCGCGAAATTTTTGACACCAATGTCATCGGCACCATGAATCTTTTGGATGCTGCGCGCGATTGCGGCGTCCAAAAGGTGGTGGTTTCGGGTTCACTCAGCGCAACGGGTTACGAAAAGGATGTGCCAAGCAATGAATCGGCCCCCTTTTATCCTTTCGACCGTCACCTGCCTTATGGGTTTACCAAACATCTGGTGGAGCATCATTGCTTGCGCGCTCATGCTGAGGGGCTTGATGTCGTTGTCGCCGTATCCTGTGCCATCATTGGGCCCAATGACTTTGTGCCGTCCCGTTTTGGTCAAGTCCTGATCGATTTTGCTCATGGTCAGTTGCGGGCATATATCCCCGGCGGATTTGAATTCGTCTCGACGCGAGACATAGTTGAAGGGCATGTCCTTGCCATGGAGAAGGGTCGTTCCGGCCAGAAGTACCTCATCAGTACCACCTACTCGACTGTAGACGACTTGATGGATCTATTCGCAAAGGTCACGGGAAGGCCAAAGCCTCGTTTGAGACTGCCAATCCCCGTCATGGCGGCCATCGCAGCGATTGCGGACAGCACTTGGTTTCGATTTTTTCCGAACAGGCCTCGGAGATTCACCCCTGCTGCCGTTCGATTACTGAGCATGCATCGCAGGGTGGATAACACCAAGGCGCGTATGGAGCTTGGATTTGTGCCGACTTCCCTCGAGGGTGCGGTTCGTGACGCATACAACGATTTTGTTCGGCGTGGACTAATTCGGCCATAAAGGACCTGATTCGGTTAAGTATGAGGTCCTCTTCCTGTATTAATTTTTGATGATATGGAGCACCCCATGAGGGATCCCCTTGATGACCGTGAACTGACGCCCCCTCCATCGTTCTCTGAAGCCCGGAGTACCCGGCAGAAGGCCAGAGCCTCTGGTCTTGATCCCGATCGATGGTATGCCGTCGAGTATGATCGCGAGGTCAAGAATGGTGAAGTAAAGGAAGTCCAGTTC
>CAYQOJ010000190.1:0-1141 GCA_964419105.1 uncultured Methylococcus sp. | reverse complement strand
CAGTTCTGGAATCTTTCTATTGCCCTTTTCCGAGGAGACGATGGGGTTCTGGCCGCTGTCCAAAATCGTTGCCCTCATCGCCACCTCAAGTTGACCCATGGAGCCGTCGACAAATGTCAGCTCCGTTGTGCGTACCACGGATGGTCATTCAATCGGGACGGATGGCTGACGGATTACTCTCACGATAGCTTTGGCAAACCCCTGATCAAAAGCCGCCTTCGAACATTTCCGGTGGACGTTCGCTATGGCTTGATCTGGGTATTTCCTGGTGATCCTGATCTTGCCACGGTGGAAAAGATTCCCGAGATACCGGAGTTGATGACGGATGATCCCTGGGCGGGCTTTACCGTCGATTACACCTGGAAAACGCATCATTCCATGGTGATTGACAATATCTGCGACTTTGCACATGCATTCCTGCATCGAAAATATCAGCCATTCGTTGATGCCAAGCTAACGCATTACGAATCTGATGATGAGAAGGTCTACCTGACCTACGACACCTACATGGCAGAGGGAAAGTTCTCGAAATATTTCGTGAATCGAAAGCGGGTCAATACCCGTTCAATTGAGATCTGTTACGAGTATCCCTACCAGTGGTCCAACACGGGAGATAGCATCAAGCATTGGTGTTTCCTTTTACCGATCGACGAGCGAACGACCCGAGTTTTCTTCATCTTCTACTTCGACAGTGTGAAAATTCCTCTCGTTCCTTTGAATGCGCCGAAATGGCTGACACAAATGGTGCTAAATGCTTCAGTGCCATTGCTGTTTAAGCCTTTGCTGGCAGAAGATGGTGTAGCGCTTGAGGCTGAGCAAATCGGCTATGAAAGTCACTGGAACGCGCCGCCCATTGAGTTGAATCCGATCGTTCCCCTCCTGCAGAAACTCACGGTTCAAAAATGGCAGAGTTACGTGGATCGCAATGCCGAATCTCAGAAAGTCGCGCCAGTGAATCAACCCGTGGTTGAGGCGGTCTGAGCCTTTGATATGAGTGAGGTCCTCGAGGTGCCGAGGCCTCACTCTGATGCCGTGTTAATCCCGGATTGCATTAATCCGGCCGGCTCGATGAGGCCAGTTCCACAATTTCAGGGATAAACCCCGGAAAACTCTCAAGGCCATGATTGCCGCCTTCCCTGAT
>CAYQOJ010000189.1:988-6036 GCA_964419105.1 uncultured Methylococcus sp. | reverse complement strand
CCTAGTGTTTTGAGGATTTTGTTTTGAAGCGGTGCGTTCTCTATCACCCTACTTGGCCAAGCCGGTTTGTCTTACTAAATTTCCTTTTTTCCTTGGGCTGGCGTGGTCATTATCTGCCACGTCATTTTTTTTCATCGCTGGACACGTGGCAGTTCTACCTGACACATACACACCATGGTAGCAGAACCCACCCTCTTTCTCAGCAGCGATGAGGAGATCCAGGTGCGCGTGCATATTAACAGGAGGGGACTGAAGGTCTATTGTGTTTTGGACTTCATTCGCATGCTGTCCAACAAGCCAATGTTACCAAGCGAAGCAGAGTTATACTGGCTAGGAGCGCTATGCAGCCCAAAATTGTGGAATGAGCATGCAATTATGGATCAGTATCCTGTCCGCTTCCCTGGTCCATACGCGCCACGACTCATATGTTTGGTTGCTGGGGGTTTGCTGCTCCTTTTCCTCCACATGGAACAGAACGGGGTGGTTCGGGACCAGTATATCGAGGAAGTCAAACAGCGCCTTGAAATTTTGGCAGAAGGGGGAGGGGCCGAGTATGTGCGCGACCACGATGACGGAGAGGTGGACGAGATGATGGCTGCCAAGGATGCTGCTGTGGCCAAGGGAGAAGGGTTGGATGGCCCCCCTGAAGACTGGCCGTTTTTCTTCGATAAAGCGGGGGATGCCCCCAATCCGGCAGCGGCAGCTCAGCTGCAGAAGGTGATCGCGTCCATCAGCGAAAAGCAGGCTGCTGTCGAGGAGCGGGAGAAGGAGGGTGGTAATGATGGCAGGGCAATGGTCAAGAAACAGAAGAACAAGAAGACAGCCTTCACTCTCAAGGATCTCATGGGGGAGATGCAGATAGAGGTGGACAGGGCCTTCATGCCCGCTTTCGGCAAGGCTGTGTCAGCCAGGTTCAAGGAGATGTGTCCTGGTAGTGAAACCTTCACCAGGAAAAGATTCACCTACTTCTATGAAGAGGACAAGGAGTGTCTTGAAAGGCTGGTGCAGGAGGAGCACATGAAGTACTTGATGCGCAAGGTGGACCGGGAATTTGCTCAGGTGTAGTAGGACGTGGTGAGCGGGCCGCCATGGGCGTGGACTCATGACATGTGTTGGTTTGGTAGTAAAAAAGTACCAAGTTATGGCTTACTTGAAAAGAATGTTTGATTATTTAGAATGACTGAGACACTGAGTTCTCAAAACAGATCGAATTTGGAAACAATGTCCACGGTCACAACCACAACTGCATGCCAATGCTTGCCTCGTATTATCAAGCTCGAAGATGACTTCAAGAATGTCCTGTGCGGATTGAAGTCTATGTAAGGCTTTTTCCGGTTTAGTCAACTTTTTCTCCGTTTTTTCACTTGCAGTTTCTTGCAGGGAACATCACATGTCTGCCAAGCTGTACAATATGTTTCTGCCCCATGATCGTTGCAACTTTGCAAAGGTTCTTACTGTGAAAGGCGTGGTACCCTCTCGTTTCCCTCTCAATCCTGCTGCATTTTGGTCGATGCCAGGTAAGAAAAAGCTTGTTTGATCTGTTGATTTCGAAGTTGCTAAATTTCTTTTGTACATGTCATATTGCAGATTCAGTTGTGATTGAAGTACTTAATGACTACGACATAGATCATTCGCATACTTCGAATGACGTAGAGCGCTTGGAGATCTTGGGCATGCACATCGGGGTGAAGCCTAAGACGCAATGAGCTAGGGAGTACGGAGCGATCGCTCTGTGATGGAGCAAGTGATTCGCGAGTGTATTGATGATCTTTCACGAGAAATCAAGCACGCACTTTGTATCCAGCTCAAAGAACAAGAACTGGCGATAAATCGGGCGCGTAGAACTGGTCTGTCCCAAGCTGTTCAAACGCATGCAGGAGAGCAGGCAGCACTTGAGCAGCCCATGGTTCCGGGTGAGGGACACAAGCGCCGGAAGCTTGCTGACATTCCGTGAGATGAGTGCGTGTGTGAATGAACCAGTTTTTTGGTTGAGATGTGTGTCATGCGCGCGCTGAGAAGTACTGGCAACAGAGAGAGAGAATATGCATGTTCATTCCCTGGTGGGTGCAGCTCAGGCCAAATAATGCCTTGTGTTATAGCAGGTGCACATGTTGATTCCGTGGCGCCTACTGGATCAGTTGGGCGGAACGCGGTGGTTGATGATGTCATCTAGGGTCTGTATCGCATCTTGGTGTTCTTGGATGGCCGCCCGCGTTTTCTCCTTCAGGGTTCTCTGTGCCAATTTGGCCTGTCGGTACTTGAACCGCAGTGTTCTGAGCTTTTGGTCTCCCCTTTCAAGTTCTCCGGTGAGCCTTTCCGCCTTTTTGCCCTTACGATCGACATTGCGACGGGCTTGCTTCAAGGTGATTGGGTTGAACAGGATCGCCGCAAGAACGGGTCCCATGACGGGCATCGGGGGCGGCACGGGCGGCAGCGGGGCAGGAGGCGGGGGAGCGGCCATGGTTCGGGAACGAACGATAGGGAAGATGGGCGTGTGCTGGGTGTGTGCTTAAATAGACGCGTGATTTGTTCAAAAACCGTGGTGTTTGAGGGTCTGTTTGGAGGTATTTAAAGACTTATCTGTATGTGTGGGTATCTTGAATTCTTCACTGAGGATATGTCTGCAGTCGTCGCCAAAAATAACTTTTATCGCGCGTGTGCGCACATCAAGCGTGTTGCACAGGTTAGTCTGTTGGAGCAATTTATGCCTTATGTTGTGGAAATGGATACGGACTCGGATATTCTAGTCACGGGGATGATTACTGCCTGGATTCGTGATCATGAGCAGGCGAGGGGGGCGCCAACTCCTGTGTTTCCCAAGGAAATCCTCAAGTTGGGAGTGATTTGCAAGGGAGGTTGGCGTTTTGGAAACTCAGTGTACTTTGATGGTGCTATGGTTCAGTTCAGCTCCACTGGGATTACTGGTTACATCTCCGCTGGAGCACAGGGTAATTTGTTGGAGGAAAGTGAGGAGAAGCGCGTTAAGCGCTCAATCACCAAAATGAGCTACTATGATAGAATATTGAATTTTCATACTTGAATGATATTGCAGTTGCAACCAGTTCGAAATGGTCAGTCCCAGACCGGAATGGTCGCAAATTGCCATGTCAAATTGGAGCTTCTCAGGTTTGAACAAGAGGTCAAGGCTCAGACAATAGAGAACAGGTTAAAAGAGCAAGCATGCATCACTGAATTGGTGAATAATTACCAAAAAGTTTCAAGTTTTCCTGGCAGTGTCATTGATGAACATGCACAAAAGCTCTTTAAGAATGCTTACATCAGTATGCTGCCTAATTATCAACCAGAACAGGGTGAAAATAATCAAGAAATGGACTTGTTTGTCCCTGCTCCTCCTTCATTTCCAAAAAAAGAAGAGTCATTTACCCCTGAAATCTCAAATCAAAAACATAACCAGGGAACAGTTGTTGACGTTGAAGAATCTGGACCCTTGCAGTCACTGATCGATGGTATGTACAATCCAGATCAGAAAACTGTTGATCAGGATAAAACTACCACCACTATCACCACTTTTACTACTAAAACCAAGAGTGACAGGAAATCAGCATTCACCCTCAAGAATCTCTTGGACGAAATGGACATTGAAGTGGACAGGGCATTTATGCCAGCAATAGGCAAGTCAATTTCAGCGAAGTTCAAGAAGATCAATCCTAAAGGTGAGACATTTACTCGCAAAAAGATAGCCTATTTCTATGAAGAGGACAGGGACTGTTTGAAAAATTTGATCCACGAAGAATACAGCCATTATGATTTGCTGAAGTCAGAAATGGGAGTTGATGCTTTGGGCAGGACAGCTGTAATGCAAAGGAGACATCGACACGTGTAACAAAGATGTGTCCAAATAAAAAAGCAAATTTCGTCCCTTATTGGAAATAGAGGACTTGATCTTGTTCAGGATGAACACAACGAACAAGAACACTCCATCCTTCAAACCAGCCGTATTCTTTCCGCCTGTCGCTGCATCTGATGACAGGGAGTTATACACCACCGCATCAAAGAAAGAAAACCACCATTTCTTTCCCAGGAAGCGAGGGACGGACAGGGATGATTCGTTGCTGAGGATCGCCATCGACAACAGGAAACAGCAGCTTCTGTCGCGTGAGATCAAGTCGGAGATGGAGCATGCAGAGCGTGTGATGAAGTCGCTTGAAATCCAAAAAAAGTGCATTGAGACCTACATTGCCCTCTGTGAGCAAGAGGAGATGCCAGATGACGCGCTGGCCATGTTCAAGGAAAACATCTGCAAACTGGCTGCGCAATCAGTGCGCGCTACTGTGGAATAGTGTCCACTGCTCACAGCGGAACAATATAAATGCTTTCCCACTGCGCAACATCCCACCCACCCACCTATGGACCCCTTCCTCCCTCCATCATACACGCTGACCAACATGCTGTACTTTGTACTGACGTCGGTGGGCTACAGCGGCGAGCCAGCGTTCATTTCCCCGCAGCCGATGGAGCCGCCCGTGACGCTGGCGATCGAGCAACCCATGACGCTGGCTATCAAGCCCCAGAAGCGTAGGGTGCGCTTTGCGCTGGAGGAGGAGTGCAGTATCAGTGAGCTGGAGGAGGTCTGTTCCCAGGGAAACCACAACCACGACCCCGCAAGCTCAGCGAACATCAGCCCATGCTGCCCAACCACAGAAGAGCCCCCCTACGCGCTCAACACCAGCCCGATCTGCGTCTTCTTCAGGCGCAACGCAGGGATCGTGGTCTGCCGCGTGGACAGCGCCGACCCCGTGTGCGAGGTGGTGAAGCGGAACGGGAAGATCGTCGCGCGCGTGAGGCGGAATCCGCCCGCGGTGGTGAGGCTGGTGTGAGTTTTTTTATGATGATTTGTTCGTCTGGGTTGCATATAAAAGACGGTACTGAATGCGTGCACCAGAGAGAGAGAGTCGATGTCGTCTGATCCCATGTCTGAGCCAGGCACTGGGGTTTCCAGTGATCACACTGATACAGTAAAGGACACAGTTGTCACTGCTGAGTTGGTTTTTTCAGATTCCAGGGGTGGAATACAAGCGACAGGGGTG
>CAYQOJ010000189.1:0-978 GCA_964419105.1 uncultured Methylococcus sp. | reverse complement strand
ATAAAAAAGAGGTGTATGCCGGCGCTCCGCACAGCCAGATGCAGGGCCCCATTGCCAGCCTTCCAAACAGCACCAACGTGGACGTTCTTATGAGAAAGTCAGCGAAGCTCGGTGCAAACCAGAAAGGAAAAACTTCAACCACGAAAGAGTCAAAGGCAGCTGCTGTTCAGAAGGAGAACGTCGCAGCTGACACCAACCAAACATCTGAGCAAAGAAATGACTATTTCAGTGCAGCTCAGAAGCAGGCCATTGCTGCGTTTAGAGAAAATCCATACACCACATGGAAAAAAAACAAAGCAGAGAACAAGTTGGCTTCAGCTGAAATAGGATTTAATTGTGAGACAGCTACCCTTGTTGAGACTGCGTTTGGCGACAACGTCTATCCAGTATGTGGGATGGTGATTGGGTATACCCTTCTCCCCAACAGCAAGGACGTCCCCATATGGGTTGAAGCCTTTTACAACGAATGGGATCGGGTCAAGCAGCAGGCAACTCGCAGGTTGTCAAGCAATCCATTTGCAAAGGGATTCGAGCGCATGTACTTTGAAAAACTTGACATGGCTGTGCGCGACATGGCAGAGAAGTCAATGACATTGATCATGAACATCAAGTTCGTCACTCCACAGAGTTCATTGGAGCTCAAGGGGGCCAAGCCTGGTCACATCTCTGAGACCAAGATTACCAGGATCTCGCTCATGATGGGGTGGGTGCACGATCTGGAGAAGGTAATAGATTCTACCATCAAAGCTTTCTTCAAATATCTGCAATCCGTGTCTGTTGTAAAGGGAAATATGACCGCCTCCCGGCGCACTGTGGTGCTGGGTGTGCTGGGAAGGATAATCTCCGATTTCAGCATGGAGATCACACCCGATTCGGAATCCGAGCAGGAGGCGGCTGACTCTGACGCGTCTTCTGAATCAGAAGAGGAGGAGGTTTAACGGTTAACGCAAACCCTACCAAACCCGACCACGGGCCTGT
>CAYQOJ010000188.1:0-6106 GCA_964419105.1 uncultured Methylococcus sp. | reverse complement strand
AGAATCCTTTCTACAGAAGCCTTATGGACATTCAGGATCCAGAGCCCCGAGTTCGGGAGCTTCAACATCGGATCCGACGCTACATGGACCCAGCAAGCCATCCCTATATCCATCTGATCGACGGAGGCGTCGTCGACAATCTGGGGGCGCGGGCAATGACCGAGAGACTGGAAGCCTTCCAAAACGGATTCGGCAGGCTTCTTGGCGAGCACAAACCGAAAAACATTGTCATGATTACAGTCGACGCTGAGGTGGAGCCCGTCCACAGTGTCGATGAGTCAGCGGAAAAGCCCTCTCTTGGCGACACCCTCGAAGCCTTCTCCAATATTCAGTTCCAGCTTTTCAACAATGAAACGCGAATCCTCCTCGACCACAAGCTCGAAGCGTTGAAAAAACAAATCGAAGACAGCGGTCACCCCGTGAATCTTTACAGGGTGCCAGTAGAATTTGCCTCGGTTCATGGGAAATCGCTCAAAGAGCACCTCAATAGCCTTCCAACGTCGCTTGAGCTCTCCGCAACGGATGTGGATCTCCTGGAACGAACAGGTGCGGAACTGGTCCGGCAGAACAAGGAATTCAAGGCCTTCTTGAAATCAGTAGACGGCTACCGAAACGGGGATTCGAATCCTCCCAAGTTACCTTCAGCAGCTGAGAGAGACATTGCGACCCCACACCATCAGGGCATTCATCACCAAGCGCCTACGGTCACCCGATGAAGCCTTGGCCACATTGGTTGACCCTAAGCTTTCAGATTCACCTGCCCTTCCGTCTTTTTTTTAAGGGCGGTTGACGGTTTCTTTGGGACGACTTGAATCTGCCTTTGGACTGAGCTACCGGGAAAAGCCATTGCTGAAGGCCCTCCCATTCGTAGAGAACCAGGGCAGAGACAATCAGTGCGGTTCCGCCGTAAACAGAGGGCGTGATGGGCTCGTGATTGACCAGATCACCCACATAGAGCGAAAGCATCGGTGTCAGTAGCGTAATCAAGGAAACCCGACCAGCCTGAAGGTTCCTGAGAATGTAGAAATAAAGTGCAAATCCTCCGGTGGTCGCAATGAGCCCCAGAAAAAGGATCGAATAAAGTGCGCGATAGGGAATGTTTTCAGGCCAAGCACCGTCAAAGACAAAAAAGACTCCAAGGTAAAGCGGAACCGCAATACAGAGGCTCCCTGTGACCTGAAGCAAGGCGCCGAGGCCTCTTTGAATTTTCTTGACCCATACGGCACTGAGCGCCTGAAACAGTGAAGCGGCCAAAATCGCGACGATGCCAAGACTGGCCGACACGGAAAATTGCAGTGCCGAATGAAACATTAGCCCAAGTCCGCCGACCCCCAGAAGATAGGAGATCATCCGTTTGAACGAAAGACTTTTCTCCCCCAAAAAATAGGCCGCCAAGGGGGCAGTCAAAAGGGGAGTGAGACCGAATACAACAGAGATCCACCCTGAGGGGAGGTGTTGGGAGGCCCAATAGGTCAGCACCATGGAGCCAAAAATCTGAAGCGCCCCCGCCAGATAGGTCCAAAGCGCTCTCCGATCGATTGGCAGTGTTGTCCGAGTCAGGCCGAGATAGATGAGCAGGGCTGAAAGCCCCGTCACCATGCGACCGGTGACGCCAAAAAGGTAGCCAGGACCCTCGCCACTCCACTTGATCGCGAGTGGGGTCACAGACCACAGCAGCACGAGAACTGTGTAGGCGAGGAGGATGCGCATGATGTAAATGGCTCGAATTGAGTGAGATGTCAGAAGAAGTGAGGATCTTAATGCAGAAACAACGACCTATTTCCGATGAAATCGATCGCTACCGGATCAAGAGCGCCGAAACCGAAAAGGAAAAGCTCAAAGTTCTTGAAGAGGCGCTTGAGAAGGCTGTCGAGAAAGCTCGGATGACCTACTTCTGGATCACGCTCTCGGTTGCTGTCTTCATGCTCACATTCGTCCAGACCTTAAAGACCGTCGGAGTTTTCACGATTCCTGAAGTCGGCTTTAAGTGGTCCTTGGTGACGATGACCATCTTGATCGTTCTTCCTTGGCAACTTCGAAAGTTGCGGGCACTCGGGTAGGCACAGCATGTCCGGGCATCCATTCCACTCGAGTGGCGATCCTTTTAGGGCTTTTATGCCCTACCCACTAAAGACCTTCCCTGAAAAGACAGGCTTCCTTTCCAAGATGAGCTTCGCGGTGAAGGATCTCTTTGACGTCGAGGGCTACCCGACGAGCTTTGGTCAGCCCCACGTACTCGCCCAATCCGGCATCAAGACGCAAAACGCCATCGTTGTCCAGCAGCTTCTGGATCACGGCGCCCGGTTTGTTGGCAAGACGCACCTGGTCGAGATGGCCTATGCCCTTACTGGAAGGAATATTCACTTCGGCACCCCCATCAACCCCAATGCACCCGATCGGCTTCCGGGAGGTTCTTCTTCGGGATCCGCCGCTGCAGTCGCTGGAGGACTGGCCGATATTGGCCTTGCCAGCGATACCCTCGGCTCGATTCGCGTCCCGGCGAGCTATTGTGGTCTTTACGGGCTCCGCCCAAGCCATGGCCGATTGTCACTCGAAGGGGCAAGACCTCTGGCTCCTTCACTGGATACGGCCGGTTGGCTGACCCGCGATGGGGCCTTGCTCATCCAACTTGCGGATACCTTCCTTCCCGGCACAAACTCAGAACCATTCAGGCTGATGATCCCACGTGCCCTGATGGAACAGCTGGAACCCGGTGTATCGCAGGCCTTTGAAGCGTTTCTTGAAAAAGTGCAGTTGAGCTTCGGAAAGGTCTACGAATTCACCCTTGAGCGACAGACGGTTGAGCGGTGGGTCGAGACCATACGAACGCTACAAGGCTTCGAAGCCTGGCACGCGCACGGCATGATGATCGAAAGCATTCACCCTGAACTTGGACCTGGAATTCGGGACCGGTTTGCCTACGCCGCTTCCATTTCATCCGAAGCGTATCGGGCTGCCGTTTTGGAGCGAGAATCCTTATTTCAGGAATTTCGGTCCCATGGTGATGACATCATCCTGATGCTTCCGAGCGCTCCAGGTCCTGCGCCATTGAGATCCGCCTCCGATGAGGATCTTGAAGTTCATCGCAGTGCACTACTCAGGCAACTTTCGCTGGCAAGCCTCTTTTCACGTCCAGAAGTCAGCTTCCCTGCGCTCAAGATCGACGGATTACCCGTCGGGATCTCGCTCATTGGGCCCTCAGGGGGGGATCTTGCCCTCTGTCACCTCGCCGAAAGACTGATGCAACTCTGATACACAGGCAGTTTCAACTGTCATCATTTTGCCGAAATTGCTCCTGTAACATTGAGAGGGTACAATTGTTGATTAACTCGGATGAAGGCTGATCGCGACTTCGTCCGGCCTTGCACCTTCCAGGGCATTCATTGCTGTCGTTGAGGCCAAGGCCCCGACTCTCGAAATCACCCGACGATCCAACCTGTTCCAAACCCTTCAAGACACCGTCATGACTGATTTATCGCTCTATCGCAACATCGGCATCTTCGCTCACGTCGACGCCGGAAAGACCACGACCACCGAGCGCATCCTCAAGCTCACCGGCAAGATCCACAAGATCGGCGAGGTGCATGATGGTGCAGCGACCACGGACTTCATGGAACAGGAGCAGGAGCGCGGCATCACGATTCAGTCGGCAGCGACCACGTGTTTCTGGAATGACCATCGCTTCAACATCATCGACACCCCCGGTCACGTGGACTTCACGATTGAAGTCGAGCGCTCGCTGAAGGTACTCGATGGCGGCGTTGGCGTATTCTGCGGTTCCGGCGGCGTTGAGCCTCAGTCCGAAACCAACTGGCGCTATGCAAACGACTCCAAGGTTGCCCGCGTCATTTACATCAACAAGCTTGACCGTATCGGCGCCGACTTCTACCGCGTCGTCAAGCAGATCAAGGACGTCCTGGCAGCTGAGCCCCTCGTCATGACCCTTCCGATCGGCCGTGAAGACGGTTTCGTCGGTGTGGTTGACCTCCTGAGCCGCAAGTCCTACATCTGGGACGACTCGGGGGATCCGATGAAGTTTACCGTCGGCGAACCGCCTGCTGACATGGTGGATGACGTTGAAACGTGGCGTGCAGAGCTGATCGAAAAGGTTGTCGATCAAGACGATGACGTCATGGAAAAGTATCTCGAAGGCGAAGAGCCCGATGTCGATACCCTCAAGCGTCTGATTCGCAAGGGCACCATCAAGCTCGACTTCTTCCCGACCTACTGTGGCTCTTCCTTCAAGAACAAGGGCGTCCAGCTGGTTCTTGATGCCGTCATCGACTACCTGCCGAACCCGACCGAAGTCAATCCGCAGCCTGAAGTGGACCTTGAAGGTAACGAAACCGGAAATTTTGCGATCGTCGATCCAGCAAAGCCCTTCCGCGCCCTTGCATTCAAGATCATGGACGACCGTTTCGGCGCCCTGACCTTCCTGCGCATCTATTCCGGCACCCTTAAGAAGGGCGACACGGTTCTCAACACCGCGACCGGCAAAACAGAGCGTATCGGTCGTATTGTTGAAATGCACGCCAACAACCGTCAGGAACTGGATGCCTGTCAGGCCGGTGACATTGTTGCCGTTCTCGGTATGAAGAACGTTCAGACCGGCCACACGCTGGCAGATCAGAACAACCCGGCAACCCTTGAACCCATGGTATTCCCCGATCCGGTCATCTCGGTCGCCATTGCGCCCAAGGACAAGGCGGGCAATGAAAAGATGGGGATCGCGCTCGGCAAGATGGTTCAGGAAGACCCGTCCTTCCACGTCTCAACCGACGAAGAAAGTGGCGAAACCATCCTCAAGGGTATGGGCGAACTTCACCTCGACATCAAGATCGACATCCTGAAGCGTACCCATGGCGTCGAAGTTGTCGTCGGCAAGCCGCAGGTGGCCTACCGCGAAACCATCACCCGTGCCGTTGAAGACGAATACACCCACAAGAAGCAGTCTGGTGGTTCAGGTCAGTACGCAAAGATCAACTACACCATTTCTCCGGGCGAAGCCGGTACCGGATTCACCTTCCAGTCCACGGTCACCGGCGGTAACGTGCCGCGTGAATTCTGGCCGGCAGTAGAAAAGGGCTTCAAGAGCATGGTGGACAAGGGCACCATGGCAGGCTTCCCGGTCGTTGACTTCTCTGTCAACCTGACCGACGGTGGCTTCCACGCGGTTGACTCCTCATCCATTGCATTCGAAATTGCAGCCAAGGCAGCCTTCCGCCAGACGATGCCGAAATGTGCGCCGCAGCTGATGGAACCGATCATGAAGGTCGACACGTTCAGCCCGGATGCCAACGTCGGTGACGTTATCGGTGACCTTAACCGTCGCCGTGGCATGATCAAGTCTCAGGAAGCGGGCCCGACGGGTGTTCGCATCAAGTCTGAAGTCCCGCTTTCCGAAATGTTTGGCTACATCGGTGACCTGCGCACGATGACTTCAGGCCGCGGCCAGTTCTCCATGGAGTTCTCGCACTACAACCCCTGCCCCAAGCAGGTTGCAGATGCGGTTATCAAGGAAGTTCAGGAACGTAACGCACAGAAGGACTAATCTCCCTCTGGCGTCCTAAAAGGCGCACCTCCCCATTTGGGGAGGTGCGCCTTTTTTTGTCCAGGCATATTCCAGCTACCATGCCGCCAAACAAACTACTCATGCTCTTGGAGTTAAACCATGGACGAATTTACCTACCTCTCCGTTCTGATCGGATTAATTCTGGGCCTCGGCATTACCCAGTTAATGGAGGGTTTTGGGCGTCTTTTGCAACTTCGCGAAAGGATTACCTGGTATTGGCCTGGGAAGCTCTGGGGCATTGTTCTCCTGATCTTCCATATCCAGGCCTGGTGGGCTATGTACGAACTCCGCCATATCCCTCACTGGACCTTCCCCTCCTTTATCGTGGTCCTGATACAGCCGGTTTTATTGTTTCTACTCTCGGCCCTTGCCCTTCCTGATGCAAGAGACGAAGAACGCATCGATCTGAGAACGGCCTTTCTCAGTCATGCGCCTTTCACCTTTGTCGTCGCCAGCCTCATGGTGATTTCAAGCCTCGTCAAGGAATACTGGCTTTACCATCGACTCCCTCATGGGCAGAACCTTTTGTTCCAT
>CAYQOJ010000187.1:0-6270 GCA_964419105.1 uncultured Methylococcus sp. | reverse complement strand
CAGAAGGAAATGTAATTACGGTTTCAGATACAAGTTTGGTCAAAGTTGGACATGTTGTGTCAATAACAACATCTGACACGACTGGAATTCTTGGCGGTACAACTACTGTGTCAGCAATCTTAACAGATAAAACTTTTAGAATTAGCAGAACACCACAGGTTCCTATCGACAAGGCAATTCTTAGTTTAGAGTTTCCAGTATACACAACACTTGGTATTGCTGGAGTAAACAATGCTTTGGCACAAAAGACAACACGTAACGGTGTTATAAAGAATTTTCTTAGTGCCCTTTCAGTTAGAGAAGCAGAGGCAAGCACATTTACTACTGCTAAGCCAGGGACAGTACAGTCATCAGCACTTGTTATGAACGGTCCATCATTCGACACAACTCAAAAGCCGATTGACTTTATTAGTTATGTAACCAAGCCACTTGATGGAAAGTTTAAGCATTTTGGAACCAGAATGAGGATTGTTGGCAAGATAGAGTCTGGTGGGAATAGATCTCAAAGTCCTGTTGGCAGCACCCCATATTTCAACCTAAATGGAACGACTCCAGACAAAAATGTTTCTGTAAGTGGCTCTTCTGGAGGACTTGCGGTATTGCTAAATCCAGAAAGAAATAATGGATATTTCTTTGAACTAGTAGCACTTACAGATAACAATATTAACAGTTATTCTGGCAGTAGTTTAATCCACAATCTAATTTTTTATAAAGTAATGAAAGATTCTGCAAGCAATGATGCCATTCCAGTTAAACTTTGGAGCGGAATGGGAAACATTATTGTGGACGATGGAAGGTTTACTGGGCAGTCTAGGATTGTTGGAGAAGACAATCCAACCGTCTATGATGTTGCAGTTGAATATCAAGACCTTGGGGCACTAAGAAAGTTTTACTTATATGTGAATAATAAGTTAGTTGCAGAAGTAAATGATGACTCCCCACTTCCAGTTTATAACAATATGGCGCTATTTGTGCGTGGATCATCAAGGGTGATGTTTGAGAATATATATGCTATTACGAATAATTACTCACAAAATACCACTTATGCCTTGGACACTCCTGTTAACTCTGCATTCGGAGATTCTGAAATTGACGCAAATGAATCATTCCGCAAATATGCTATGAGCGGAATAATCCAGTCTACATATCTATCTGGGGTAAGTGCTGCTCAGCCACCAGACTATAAATTGTACTTTGAAGAATTTGGAACCATCATGCGTGAGGCAGCATATTTTAATATTAGGTATGATAAGGCTTACCCAGCATTGTATGCTAAATTATCTCCAACCTTCAACAAGATTCGTGGGTACTCTGTTTCTGGCTTTATGGCTGGAGCATACGGCGCTGAGTTTTTAGTGTTCAATGCTACAGATAGCGCTTTAAATCTAGACGAAACAAGCGGTAATTACTTAAGAATTCAGGGTATCACATTTACACAAGAATCAACACAAGAATTAACTGTAGATGATTATTTTGCCAAGCGAAGCGATTTTTCAAATCCAAAGTTTGTTGGTGATACCCTTATCTCTTCTCCTTTAAAGGCAAAACAGGAATATCGTGATATAAAGACTAGCAGAATGACTCACGGAAAGAGAGACTTTTCTTTGCAGGCACCATACATTCAAACACAGGATGATGCAAATAATCTGATGGGGTGGATGATATCTAAGGTCATGAAGCCAAGAAAGTCTGTTGGAATTAAACTTTTTTCTATGCCAATAGTTCAGTTAGGGGATATCGTTCAGATTGACTACAAGGATTCTGAAGGTGTAGATATTGTGGCCCCATACAACACCAGATTTGTAGTGTATGATATAGACTATTCTAGATCAGGTTCTGGTCCAGAAATGACAGTATATTTGAGCGAGGTTTCATAATGGTAAATCCTACCCCTAATTATCCGTCTTCAATTCCTACAACCTCTGGCAATGGGGTAAAGGCAGCCAGACCAGATATTTTGGTTTTAGATGAAGAGGGCACGCCAATAGAAATAATGACAGACCTAATATTTGAGGATATTGGGGGTCAAGAAATTCTGAGTATCGCAAGGAATGATACGGTAAATGGTCAAGAGGTTATCTATAAACCAATTAAGAATATCACCAGCCTATATTTTCAGTATAATCCAAACAACATCTTGGCTCTACAGGGGGTATCTGAGGCGTATTTCAAAAATTTCCCTATTAATTTTAATAGACATGTGCCAGAATGTGGCACTGGATACGATATTGTTAATGGGGTTGATGTGCCAAACTGTAAGTATGTTTATCTAGATCCAAAGACAGGAGACCTAGTTATTAACGTAATCAAGTTGGCCAGAGGAAATCAGGTTGAGGTACAAGTTTTAAACGGCGGGGTACTGTTTAGTGATACAATATACGAGGTGGAATCATGATTACAAACACAGGTAAAAACATAGTTGCTAAATATTTGATTGGTCAGGCACCAGCCTATGCCTCATATATAGCCATTGGCTGTGGCGCTAAGCCTATATCTTCCGATGCTCCGCTGGGAGACTACTCAGACAAAACATCCCTTGACTTTGAGATGTTTCGTGTTCCCATTATTTCTCGTGGATACGTAAACGAAGAAGGTATCTCTAAGGTAGTATTTACTGCAGAATTGCCTACAGAAGAAAGATATGAAATGACTGAGGTAGGCGTTTTGTCTGCAGGATTCAACTCAGCAGCAGGAGCGTTTGACAGTAAGTCTGTTTATTCCTTTACTCAGTCTGAAAATTGGGAGCACCACACTTCTTCGGCCTCATCATCGATCCCATCAATCTTGGAAAAACTTGATACTGAGGATAGCCCAAATGTGATTTCTGTACAGCCCAAGGTATTCCAGACAAACGCAGACAATGTAATTTTTACTAACTCTGAGCGTGAGGCACGTTACGAAAGATGCAGATTTTTAAATAATATTATTATGATGTCTGGAGATGACTCCAACATTTCCCTAGACAGCGGAAGACTAAAGGTAAACTCTGGAAACCATATTCACCTAACTGGTGCAGACCTAAACTTTAGCAAGAATGCACCTACCGATGAACTTAGGCTAGCATTTTCTGTGGTTAATAAAGATGGAGAGTCTTTGTCCGTACCAGACAATGTCAAGATACTTCTTGAGTTTGGCTCATCAGATTTCTATGACTCAGGATCTTACGCCAGGTTTGAGGTTAATCTTGATAATGGAACTGCTGCTGGTCAGCACGACTTTGCCAATAATAGATACGTTGTTGTTTCAAAAAGAATCGAAGACCTATATAAGACATCAGACTTTACCTGGAACTCTGTAGACGTTGTTAAGGTATATGTTTGTGTTACAGATAATGGGCAGCCTTCAGACCAATATTACGTAGCGCTTGATGCGCTTAGATTGGAAAATGTTTCCACAGTTAACGCTCTTTATGGTCTGACGGGATATTCTGTTGTCAGAACAAGCGGGGCAAAGACAATTGTTAAGTCGCCAAACACAAGTAATTTTGTAGAGTTTAGATTTGCTATAGGGGTACAGTAATGGCAGATGCTGGAATTAAGAATGTAATCGTAAAGCGTGAAAGTCTTCCAGCACTAAGTGGTCAGAACATTGCCTATGTAGTCAGATACAGAATAGTTTCTGAAGACAGAAACAGAGTTTCTCACTGGTCTCCAAGGCACACGCTCATATCCCCAAGCCTACTTGAGATCCCACATTTGGTATCCACTACAGTATCAATTTCCGACCCCACCAAGGTTTTGGTTACAACCACGTGGACTCCTCCTCTAGATGTAGATATTAAGTCGTACGATGTCTATATTAAGATTAATAATAATTGGGCTTATGTTGGAAATACAACTACAAATACATATTCTGCTATAGCGACGGTTGGTAGCACATTTAGAATTGCGGTTCAGGTGCCAACATATCCAAAGGGCAGATTTAGCGATGCAACACTATTTGAGTCGGAGGATGTTAGCCTTTAGTGCTATAATATATATACTATGGCAAAAATACCACTACCAGAACGAGGTCAACCACTAGACCTGACATATGTTTATCAAATTGCAAATGCAGTTAATGATTTGTCGTCTCAGGTTACACCAACAAATAACAAATATGTAACAATTGATACCCCAACTGCTGGAAAGCAAAGCATCAAGACATCAGAGATGAGGGTTGTTGGTGCTTATCGTGATATCAGCAATAAGACAGTTATTGCAGGAAGCCAAGGCAGTTTTTCCGTCCCATTTTCATCTGAGTTTAAGTTCCCACCAGTAGTAACGGCAACCGTTATTAATATTGGAGGAACTGATGCAGGTCGTGATGCATCTGTAGTTCTTACTAGTGTAACTACCGCAGGAGTTGAAGGAGTTGTAACCTTTAATACTGCTGGAAATGTCTCTGTTGGCGTAAACGTTATTGTAATCGGTATACCTAATTAATTAGGGAAGGTTTATGCGTAAAAAGGGTAGCATAGAACATGAGGGGTATAACTCTGCTCCTCCAATTACTGGGCGCAAAAAGGTTTGGTTTCTTAATGGCGATCTTGTCAGGGTACATCACCTAAATAAGTCTAATGGTATTATGTCTGTTTATAATATTACAAAAGATAGGATTGAAAGTTGTTTAATCTCTGATTTCAAAAAGAATAGAGAAAAGGCTTTTACTGTAGCAGAAACTGCCGAACTTGTCAATAGGCATAAAAAATATATGCCATCATTAATGAAACGAGGAATCATTCCGTTCCCTACTGGGTCTCAAAAGGGTGGCGATAGAGGCTGGCAGGTAAGAAGTTATTACTCAGAATCGCAAGTTTATGAGATTCGTGATATACTTGCTACCTACCATATTGGTAGACCTAGAAAGGATAAGTTGGTCACCAACGATATCACTCCAACAAGACAAGAGTTGACAAGACGAATGGGTGATGGTATACTAACTTATACGAGGACCGAAGATGGAAGGTTTATTCCTGTTTGGTCTGAATCAATATAGTTCTTGAAAGGAACATGGGTATGAATAACGAAGAGACAAAGGTAAGCATTACGCTTGGCTACACACTAAACCTGGGCAACTTCCAGTCACTTAGACTTGATCTTGGCGTGGTTGATTCAAAGCGTGAAGGCGAGACCACCAACGATGCGTTTGAGCGTGTCTATGGTTTTGTTGAGCAGAAGTTGATTACTAAGATCAACGAAGCAAAGTCAGAAATCACAGAGTAATGGCTGAGCGCAAAGACCGTATGGCTTTGCTCAGTAGATATAGTAAGTTGCACACTGCTAAGTATGAGCAAAAGCCTATGCTAAATCTTAATGTGGAACAGTGGGCTGCAGATGCTTTGATTGAATCATACGGCATGCCTATGTGCTATGAGTTACTAGATTATTATTTTCAAGTAAGTCCTAACCCAGCATGGAAGTATTTTGCAAATTATGCAGATGATATAATTAAATCACGACAAAGAATTGAAGAAGATATTAAAGAGAGAGAAGAGAGACGAAGAATGGCAAGGGCGTGGCTAAGTGAATAGTACTAAGATGCGGTCTTTGTCTAAGGCTCTTACTTGGAGGCTTGTGGCAATTATCAGTACATTCATAATCATTTATGTATTTACTGGTGACGTTGCATTTGCAACATCAATAACAATAATTTCAAATATTATTAATTTCATTTTGTACTATGTGCATGAAAGACTGTGGCTACAAGTTAAGTGGGGAAGATCATGAGTAATAGCGAGGCAAAACTTATTACTGCAGTATTGCAGGACAAGCAGGTTCATGTTCTTCTTCAGGCAAACATTGAAAACATTCTAAAAACCCATAATGACATTTGGCAGTTTATCCGTAGTTACTCTGAACACAACGGATCAGTTCCACCAGTATCTTTAGTGGTTGACAAGTTCAGAGACTTTTCTCCTGTCGAAGGTGTTGGTGCTACCAAACATCATCTGGAAGAAGTTCAGGCAGAATTTTTAAATGAAAGTCTAAAGGATATTATTCGCACTGCTGCATCAGATGTTCAGGGTGGTAATGGGGCTACTGCATTAGAATCTCTTATTACAAAAACATCAGAACTAAAAAAGAATACTGCAGCAATTCGTGATATTGATGTTACTGATTTAGAGTCTGCAGTTGCATACTTTGAAAATGTAAAGAGGCAACAAGAACTTGGAGCCATTGGAATTAAAACTGGACTTCCAGGATTTGACAACTACTTGCCTGCAGGCATTATGCCAGGACAACTTGGTGTATTCCTAGCCTATCCAGGTATTGGTAAGTCTTGGCTATC
>CAYQOJ010000186.1:0-6349 GCA_964419105.1 uncultured Methylococcus sp. | reverse complement strand
GAGTACCCCAATGAAACTCGCTTATATCGGCCTTGCGATCTTGATTCTCGTCTTAGGCGAAGTGGCGCTTCTAGCCAACAATCGAACCAATGAGGACGGGTGGGCCGAGTACAGGGACAGCCATGGATGCAAGCCTGTGGGAGACATTGAGGTCAGCAACCGGGCCGGATATCTTTGCGATGACGGTCAGGTCCACTACCGTTGGCGTCAAATGCGCTGATCACCTTCCGCTTATCCCCAGACAAGCCGATACGAGCTGAATAACCTCGTTTTTTGTATTGACATTGCCCCGCTAAAGATGCACCAATATTGCATCTTTTTACCGTCAGCGGGAGTATGCAATGGAACCTAATAAACCAGACGACTCACCCCGCGGGACATGGGCCCTTATGGGGCTCGTGGCGATCGCCATGATGCTGGCTTGGCTTTTCCTGTATTTTGGGGTGTTCCTCGCCCGCGGCACCTTGCACTAGGCGGGAGGCACCATGTCTGATCATCATTCGAAAGAAAGTATCCGGGAAGGATTGGCCCAGCTGCTGAGTTTACCTTCCCAAATCCACGTCGACCCATTGGAAAGACAATGGATGTTGGCAGCCTTCGGAATGATTGCCCTTTTTGTCGGCGTCATCCTTTATTCAGGGTTCTTTGGTCACGTCCATCCCCCCGGAGCCATGGAAACCATCGACTCTTCCAAGCTTCATCTCAGCGAGGAGTTTGCAGAGGATAAGTTGGGGGTTTTCATCGATCAGGAAGGCCATATCCGAGCCACCCTGGTTGCTGCCCGCTATGGCTTTTATCCCCGTGAGATTTATCTTCCAGCTGGAAAGCCCGTTCAGTTTCGGATTGCCACACAGGACGTCCTACATGGTTTACACATCCCCATGACCAACATGGGGACCATGATTGTTCCGGGCTATGTCTCAACTGTAACCACCGTTTTTCCAAAACCGGGCGAATATCCGATGCTCTGTAACGAATTTTGCGGCATGGGGCATGACCACATGTGGAGCAAACTCATCGTCCTTTCGGAGGAAGACTGGGAAAAACGTCTCAACCTGACACACGGGGGTAAGACACCATGAACCAGACGACTCTTCGCACATTCATCCTGACCCACTTCTGGATTGCCTTCGGCTCCTTTGGCTTGGCCTGTATTCTGGGGGTCTATCAGGTTCTCGAGCGCAGTGGCTTTGTCCCCATCCTCGAATCACCCGAAATCTATTTCGCTTCGGTCAGTACTCATGGCGTACTCATGGGATTTGTCCTGACCACGTTTTTCATCATGGGCTTCGGCTATCTGGTGGCAGCCACCAGCCTCAAAACAGACAATGCCTATCCCAAGTTAAGCTGGAGCGGACTGATCATCTCCGCCTTCGGGACCCTTATGGCGGCAGTTCCTTTGCTTTTGGGTAAGGCTTCCGTTCTATACACCTTCTATCCTCCTATTCAGGCCAGCGTATTTTTCTATCTGGGAGCCACGCTTTTGGTGGTGGGCTCCTGGTTCTGGGCTGTGGTGATGTTACTGATGTTCCATGACTGGAAGTCAGCCCATCCTGGCGAAAAAGTGCCGCTTCCAATGTTCGCGTATACCGCTAATGCGGTGCTCTGGCTATGGACAAGTGCCGGCGTTGCCCTTGAAGCTGTATTTCAGCTTCTGCCCTGGGCCCTGGGTCTCAGTGACACGATTGATGTTGGTCTTGCGCGAACCCTGTTTGCCTGGACCTTGCATCCCATCGTCTACTTCTGGTTGATTCCGGCCTATATCGTTCTTTACTCACTCGCACCACTGGCGGCCGGCGGAAGGCTGTTTAGTGAGGATCTCGCTCGACTGGCCTTCATCCTTCTGATGGTCTTCGGGCTCCCCATCGGGTTCCATCACCTTTATATGGATCCGGAACAGGGTCAGGGGATCAAGATGATCCATGGTATCGGTACCTTCCTTGTGGCCTTCCCCACTCTTGTCACCGGATTCACCGTCATTGCGTCCATGGAACAGGCTGGCAGGCGGGCTGGGGGCGTGGGGCTTTTTGGCTGGATCGGAACCCTGCCTTGGCGTCAGCCCGTTGTTCTGGCCACGATCTTGGCCTTCATCATGCTGATCGCGGGTGGATTTGGTGGCATCGTCAATGCAAGCTATGCCATGAATGCCATGGTCCACAATACCGCTTGGGTTCCAGGGCACTTTCACTTAATCTTTGGTGGCACCACGGTCATCCTTTACTTTGCCGCCGCCTACGCCGTCTGGCCTGCCCTGACCGGGCGGAGATTGATTGAAGGCGCCTTGCCTCAAATCCAGCTCTGGAGTTGGTTTATTGGCATGATTTTCCTCAGCACGCCTTGGCATATCCTCGGACTTCTCGGCCAACCGCGTCGAATCTCAAGTGTCGTCTACAACTCTTTATTGACGCTGGCCTGGGACCCTTATGAGCTGGCCATGATCATTGGAGGATCGATACTTCTTGGATCGGCCATGCTCTTCCTTCATATCCTCGGAAAATCGCAAAAAAGAGGGGTACCGCACGAAGAGGGCATTATGGCCGTGAGCTATGCGGAAGCCTCACAGCCCAAAGCCCAGGTCCCCGCCCTTTTGAACAGCTTCGGATTTTGGAACCTCGTGATCCTCGCACTGATGATCGCGAACTTTGGCTATCCCATTGCGCAGTTCTTCCTGAATCGCACATTTGGCTCAACGGCATGGGGATTCTGATCATGCGTAAAACGATCCTTGCAGGCCTCTTCTTCAGCCTTCCGCTATGCGGAATCGCCGGAGAACCCTCCTCCCGAGTTGCCATGAGTCCCTCCCTGCTGAAGCAACTAAAGCAGGCCGACCCCAGCAAAGGTCACGACCTTGCGGCAAGCTGTAGTGCCTGCCACGTTTCAGGCGGCGCGTTTCCAGTCCTTGATGGCCAGTTGCCAACCTATCTTTATAAGCAAATTGAGGACTACAAGGACGGTCACAGGTCAAATGCTGTGATGTCAGGCATCACAGCCACACTTTCAGAAGAAGACATCATCAATCTCTCGGCGCACTTCGGATCACTGCCCTCCCCAAAACCCTCTGTCCCGGCGGTGGCGGCCAAGCCCGTTCTCGCCACTGAGGGTGACGGACGTCGAATCCTCCCGCCTTGCGCAGCGTGCCATGACAACCAGGGAACGGGACAAAAAATTGACATTCCGGCTCTGGCAGGGCAAAGCGAGGCTTATCTCGCTCAAACGCTTAATGAGTACAAATCAGGTGTTCGCCACAATGATCTTTATGGCCGTATGCGAAGCATCGCCAAGGAAATGACCGATACTGAAATCAAGGAGTTGGCCCGCTATTACGCCGGCATGGGGAACTAAGCCTATCGGCGGAACCCATACCCATGGGCGGGGTGGAGCGAGTCTACGAAGCTCATCCTTTTCTCATCGATGGAAAGAGCAGCTACTGATGCCCCAGATCTTTCGCCGCTTCCCAATCAAACAACCGCCGGTCCCTCTCGGGGAAAAGTGGCTGGCGGGAGGGCTCGCCGCCCTTGCCTTCATATTGATAGGGATCCTCCCGGAGGTTGACACTCGCCTAGCGACTCCGCTTTGGGTTGCATCCATGGGAGCGACCGCTGTTCTTCTTTTTGCTACACCGCATAGCACCCTGGTTCAACCGTGGGCTATCCTCGGCGGTCACCTAATTTCCGCCACTATCGGCGTTGCATCACAACAGTTGATTCCCCATCCGTTTTCACCAGCGGTAGCCGTCGGCCTATCCATTGTGGCCATGTATTTGACCCATAGCCTTCATCCACCCGGGGGCGCTACGGCGCTTTTTGCCGTCATCGGAGGACCCTCGATTTGGGATCTGGGCTATGGATATGTTTTGAATCCTGTCGCAATCAATGCTGTTCTCATGCTGATGCTAGGAATTTGTATCAATACCCTCTTCAGACCCAAGACAGCTTATCCAGCCCGATTGACCTCAGCCTCTGAACAAGGCGAAATCTCGCTTCCCACTCCCAGCATTTCGCCATCTGACATCAGGCAAGCACTAATTGATGCGGGAACCTATCTTGATGTGACTGACGATGATCTTTGGCTCATCTACCAATCTGCGGATCTCAGCGCCCAAAAACGTTTTCTTTCCAGTCATCCGATTTCCAGGCTCTCGCTGGGAAAAACGGAAACTCTTCGTTATGGCGATTCAATCGAGGATCTTTGGCAGGCGCTCAAACGTTCAACCAATGGCTGTGTGGTGATTGTTGACGCCTTTCGGCATATTGAGGGAATCATCACCCAAAACGATGTCATCCCATACCTCACTCAAGTCCAATCTAAAAAGCGCCTGTCCAATCGCATAAGCGAATTAGCATCAAAGAGCTCTAGGCTTCAGCATGACATGGTGGCTGGGCAAATCATGTCTACTCCCGTAGTCACGATTCACGAATCGGCCTCCATGGAACAGGTCGTGGCCATCTTGGCAGATGGTCATTTTCATCATGTCCCTGTTGTCGATGATCGTCGACGTCTTTTGGGCGTCATTACCCATGCCCATATCTGGCAAGCCCTCGGGAAATAATTCTCTTCACAATGGATTTAATTTAAGTTGAATATTCTGTTCTGTGTCGATACTATTGCGTCGACATCCCCGCTTAATCTGAGCATACGGTTGTTACCCTTGGGACTCGGAGGTAGCAAAATTTAGGCTTTTAGTCGTGGCCTAACTATTGCGGAACAGGTCATAACCCGTATCGGTGAGAGGTAGATAGGCTCACTTTAGTCCCTTCATTCGCGGTCAGGGTAAGCCCATGGACGATTTACACTCTCTTGCTCGAACCAAAGCCGGAATTCTTCCTATCCTTGTCATTTTTCCTATTCCCACCGCTGCTGCAGGGGTCATCGATCCAGCTTCAACCGCCTGGATACTCAGCGCCACTGGACTTTTGCTATTTCTGACCGTGCCCGGTCTTGCCCTGTTTTATGGGGGTCTGGTTCGAACCCGAAACGCACTATCGGCCATCTTTCCCTGCTTTGCGATCGCGGCTCTTGTGTCTATTCTGTGGCTTGTAGGCGGATACTCCTTGGCTTTCACATCCGCAGGGGATCTTTCCTGTTTGATTGGAGGACTTTCACGTTTTTTTTTAAGGGGCTTGTCCTTTGAAAAGACGATTCACGGTGTCCCCGAATCAGTATTTGCGATGTACCAGTTGGCTTTTGCCATCTTCGCGCCGACCTTGATCGTCGGTAGCCTCGTCGAGAGAGTCAAACTCCCTGCTCTCCTCTTATTCGCATCCCTTTGGTCGCTCGTGGTCTATGTTCCGGTTGCTCACTGGATCTGGGGAGGCGGTTGGTTACAAGAGCTCGGCGCGCTCGACTTTTCAGGTGGCATAGTGATTCATGCAGCTTCGGGCGTTGGGGCCCTGACCGGCGCCTGGCTATTGGGACCCCGCCGAGGATTCCCCAGCAATCTCACCCCCCCGCATAACTTGACGCTCTGTGCGGGGGGTTTTGGGGTGATTTGGGTGGGCTGGCACGGATTTGCGCCCGGACACGAACTTGCCGCCAATGGCTTAGCTGGAATCGCCCTTCTTAACACGCATATCGCGGGAACTGTGGCATCCCTGACGTGGATGGGAATCGAGTGGTATCGCCTTGGCAAACCCACGTTATTGGGCATCGCGACTGGCCTTATTGCGGGCCTCGGCATTATTTCATCAGGTGCTGGCTATCTGACCCCTATTGGCGCATTTTTTAGCGGCATCGTTGCAGGCTGCATCGGCTTTCCCGCGATTCAATGGATCAAACATCGACTTGAAATCGACGATGCGCTGGATATTTTCGCTATACATGGATTGTCTGGCATCGCAGGCGCCTTATTAACAGCCCTTTTGATGTCACCCGGCTTGGGCAGTCAAGGCCATTCGAACGATCCGGATATTTTTACTCAGCTGGGCATTCAACTGATAGCCATTGCATCAGTTGTGATTTGGGACTTTAAGTCACTTAATACTCAGCCTCCGTGATAAAACGATTGGTCTTAGGGTGACGCCCGACGCGGAGACCGAGGGTTTAGATCTCACCTCTCATCAAAGTCAGGCCTATCACCTGACCGGTGGCCGGTAGGCGCTTTAAAGAATGGCAGCGGTATCCGTTTCTCCGGTTCGGATGCGGATAACACCCTCGAGCTTTGCCACAAAAATCATGCCTCGGGGCCGTCTGGCCGTCTCCTTGACCCAAGAGGCAATCGCATAAACCATTTCCTCCACAGCCTCAGGGAGGGAAATCACCTCAAGACGAAGCATGCCATCCTGCTCAAGAGCCCACCATTCATCGCTCTTTGCTATACCGCGAGTCGGTTCATAAATATCGCTCGAGGTCA
>CAYQOJ010000185.1:0-6391 GCA_964419105.1 uncultured Methylococcus sp. | reverse complement strand
TGGAGGGGGGATCCTCCATGGTCATGCGTCATGTGTGCAGTCCTCAAAGCCAGACAAAAGGAACACCCGGCCTAGGGTGGAACAGGGGATGTCTCCCCTGAAGGCCAGGGTAAAGGGTGAATCGACGGGAAAGCCTAGCATGGCCATCATAAGTGATTTGAGCCTGAAGGACGCGACCACCAAAGGGCACGAACACCTATTGAATTTCCACTGAGTCTTGCGGCTATCCCGAAAGTGGTCACTTGGTAGCAAGGGATGGATTCTCCAGATGAATTCGGTCTGAAGAATGCCTCTCACCAGGGCATAGAATCGAAACCGAGGCGGTCGATAGGTCAACCGTTGAACCCTAAGGTATGGAGGCTTCATGAACGAGAATCCTTTGCCGTTGTTGAATCTCTGCGCACCACAGCGCGCCAGGGTTCTTCTGGTCCTTGTTGTGACCTTATTCCTGAATGCCTGTGGGAGCCAGTATGCCTACAAGAAAAGGGAATACGCAGATCCTGATGACGAGCTCTATGGCCGATCACCAGGCTGCGATCGATATGCCGTAACTCAGGAGTTTGGAAAAGATACGAATCATCTTCAGGCGTTAAGAACCCTAATCAGCGGATCAGATGCACCAATCCAGCCCTTCGCTTGAAATCTCGTCACGTCCGCGGTGGTGATCCTCGAATCGGGTCCCATGAAGATGGCTTGAACCCGTGAAGTGAACCCTGGAGGATTCCCGGTAGATATCCCGCTCTTCTTTCACGCGCTCCAACTCAGCCCTGAGCTGCTGGATTTCAGCTTGTATAGCGGAGAGGCGGTCGACGTCATTTTTGTGACGGCTGCGATCAGGGGGTAAGGACAAATGCCAGTGATTGAGGGTGTTGCGGGGGACCCCGAGCAGCTGGGTAATTTCGTTCGGGCTGTATCCGGCACCGATGAGCTTAAGGGCGTTCAGCTTGATTTGAGTAGTGTGTCGACTCATCCTGACCTCCTTGGGTCGAGGGGCACTCGGGAACTGCGAATCCCCGATCGAGGACTCGCAGCACCTCGGCCTTCAATTAGCTGGATGACTTTTCACTTGAGCTTGAGCCCGAACTAGAGCTTGAGCTGCTGGAGGAAATGTCACTTGAGGAACTTGACTTGCTGGATTCAGAACTGCTGGAGACCGAAGAATCAGAGGATTTGCTGGATGAGTCAGATGAAATGCTTGAGTTGCTGTGATTCGAAGACATGATCTACTCCTAAACGGTGAAGTTCCGACTTGGAACGCCTTCATCATCCGATCCGGAATGGAGCGTGAGAAATACTGTTTTGGACTATATCTATATGATATCTATAGGGAAATCCTAGCATTGTGATGGGTTATTCGTATTGACGATGATCGGTTGATCTGGCGCATGATTTTCTTGTGATCGTCTTGACCAAGA
This sequence comes from uncultured Methylococcus sp., assembly GCA_964419105.1. Lineage (GTDB taxonomy): Bacteria > Pseudomonadota > Gammaproteobacteria > Methylococcales > Methylococcaceae > UBA6136. The sequence continues at coordinate 4,976 of CAYQOJ010000185.1, read as the reverse complement.
TCATCACCCTTTTATTGTTCGTGAGGAGCTGCCTATCATGAGCTGTTGCCAAACACAGGTTCGTCCCATCCTTCATTACATCCACAAGATTCATCTGGGTCTACGCGATCAGCTGGATGATCTCATCGAAAAGACACTGGCGCCTCGATCCCAGTTGATCGCGGAGTATCTCTTGAAGCAGGAAAAGCTACTCGAGGAAGCCCTGCATCAGAGCATGAAGGGTGCGGATGCCGGTACTTTGGATGCCTTCGTTGATGCGAAATTCAACCTCGATTCGGAGAATGTGCTGGATAAGGCTATTCTTCCTGCGGCGCCTGGAGTGGATGATCTCACGGGGCCCTTTTTTATCGCCCGGGATTCGATTATTGAAATCCTCAAGGAGTCGGCTCGATCTGCCTCCGATCGAAAGGCCAAGGAACTGTTGCTCAGCCTCTGGAAGCTGGAAGAAAACGAACGTAATCTCATTGCACGTTCAGTGATGCAGCTGGATGATATGTAGGCTTCGACCTGCCTCAATTGAAAGATGATGAGCATGGACCTGACCTGGATCTACGATTTTCCGACCTTGTATCTCGGGCTTGCGCTTAAAGTCCTCTTTATTGGCCTTTCCGTTGCCCTCCTGATTTCAACGCGTGGGTTGATTTCAAGGCACCTTCAGTTATCCCATGATCTCGATCAGTCGGTCAGTGCCGTATTTGGGGCGATTGGGATGATCTTTGGCCTTTTTCTGGGTCTGATCGCTGTTGAGACATGGGAAAACCGGGACAAGCTGGATGATCTCATCAGTCAGGAGGCCACCGCCATTATCCAGTTGTACCGTTCGGTGAGTGTCCTAGCGCATTCAGACCAAAAGGATGTTCTCCACGAAATCAGGACATACACGGAAAATCTGGTCGATGTCGTCTGGCCGGCTTACAAACGTGGCGATCGGATCGATGAGGGTGAGGCGATGATCACGGTGATTCACCAGAAGATCACTGCGATGGAGAAGGGATCGGCCGGTCAGGATGTGGCCTATGAGGCAGCCGTCTCGTCGTTTGCCAACATGGCCGGTGCGCGAAGTCTAAGGATCGATAGCTCGGATATCAGTATCCCAGAGCCTTTCTGGTTTGTGATCATGGGCGGCTCATTGATGAGCATTCCGATTCTCTATTTTCTGAAAGTCCCTTCGGTTCGGCTCCACGTCATCTTCATTGTGGCCTATACCTTCTATCTTTCGGGGATCGTGACTTTGATTGCGGTTCTGGATCATCCGATGCGAGGACGACTCAGTGCCTCAAGCGCGCCGTTTTTGAGGGCGCTCAAAACCATGGAGCAAATCGATCGAACCTCAGGGTCACGGGCTGCTCACTAAAATCGCCATCCGGATCAGTCGCACAGCTGACAAATCCGCTGCCTGGTTGCAGGCCCACTGATCTTTGGGCATGAAATCATTAAAAGTGATGATATTTGAGATTCAGTTAGGCAGAATCTCCTCTTCATCTGGGCCGAAGACACCAGAATCTAATTTCTGAAACCCGGATCACGTTGCGATAGAGGGGTGTCATGGGGCTGTCAAACCCCAGACAATAGTAATGAGGCCAGGACCGAGGTTAAAGCATGGACGGATTGAAACTTCTTCTGTCGCAGATACGACTGCGAATGACGCAATGGCTCCTGGTCATGCTCTGCTTGATGCCGGTGTACCTTGCGCATGCGAGTGACCCCATTCTTGATTCTTTTGCGATCAGCCCTCAGGTTCAAAGCCAGATCTACGGGAGGCAATATAGTCGGGACATCCTCAGGGGCGTCACGATTAAGAACGTCTATAAATACAATGATGTATGGACGACAGCCCTCGGACCCGCCTACGCCAATATCGTTGAAAAGTCCTCAAACTTCCTCAAGTGTTCGCCGCCCAAGGGCCGGCGTTTCAGTTATGCGCTTTGTTACTATTCAGGACCCGCCCAGCCGACGGGCAGCGATCCTCAAAATCCCCCACTCCCATGCAAGCTTTCCAAGGATGGCAAGGTAGCCAATTGCACCTGTTATGCCATCAGTAATACCGGTGCAGGCGCAAAATCGCCCTATCTGGTGGATATCAACGCCATCTCCAATTTGTATGTCTACAACCAGACCGTTGAGGGGTGCGGAAAGGACGGATCCAAGTGTCCCTCGACAGATCCCGAAGCATCGGTTTGCGAGGCCATTAACACCAATCTCCTGGTTCCTGGCGCGGATTTGATCTCCGTCTTCTCTCCACTTTACAACCAGAATTACTCGTCCTCAGCGCCTCCCATTACGCAATGTGACGGGCTTTATGCCGGTTGCATGACTGCACCCTGCAAAAAGACGGGACAGCGTGACGCCAACGGTAACGAGTTGGTCAGTTGCGAGTGTCCGGTTTACAGGGGGCCCTACCAGATTGGCCAGGCCAATCAAAACTGTGATGCCAATGTGCAGGCCAATGGTTCCAAGACTAAAGGAAATGCCCAGTACATCTGGTCGGCTGCCTACAATCCCGGAAATGAGCCGCTGCCACTACCCGATGCGAAGTGCACGCCGGATCAGGCCGGAAAAAATGGTTGTCCCTTGTACAACCCGAATAATCCGGTCAATACGCAGGCCATCGATCCGAATGGCCAGCTCTGCAAAAATGTATGCGCTTCGTATCAAAACAGTACGCCGGTGACCCCTGGCCTTCAGGTGGGCTTCACCTGCGATGCGACCCTCTGTACCACGATTGGTATCGGGCAGGGCAAGGGGTATAACCCTTCGGTTCAGGCACAGGCTGCCCTGGCGGGTCAGGCTTGTCAGGGTGTGGGACAGATCGCCGACTTCGGGCAAATCGCCCTGGTTGAGTCCTTGGCCAATTGCAGTTGTTGTGCAAGTCAGGTCTGCGGATGCTCGACCCCCAATGCCCAAACCAATCAGGCGATATCCGTTCTGAATCAGGCACAAAGGAACCAGTCGATTGAACCCCAGTGCGACATCAATGGCACCTTGTGTGGGAAGCCCTGAAAGTCAGACCCCAAAGGGGGTCAAGACGAACCTCTCCTGAAGATCATCAGCCAGGCCACAAGCAGGCCAGAGCTTCCTCACTCTTGAGGTGACTCCCCCCGACATGAGCCCCTGAAGTTGAACCGGTATTCAACTTCAGGGGGGAAGTTCACCGATTCAGGGCAACTTCAAACAATCAAGGATGGGTCGGAGCAGGTTTTGGTGACCGCAAGGCGTCACAGGCTACTTCCAAGTAAGCGCCTTCTGTTGAGTTGGGATCTGTGGCGACCCATACCGTCTTGGGGATCAGGATGTTCTTGACCTGATTGCCATTCCCCATCGTCTCGGCATAAAAAGCCATGTCGATGATATGGTGCTTGTGGGATTTGCAGTCAAATTCGAACAGTGTCTTGACCGAACTGTAACCATCCTTGGGGGCGGGTAAGGAAGTCATGGTCCAGATACGTCCCCCTTTGGCGGTCTTGGCAAGGCTGCTCATTTCAAGATAAAAGCTGCTGCCATCCTCGGTATCGCCGACGGGCTGCCAGCCGTCAGCAAGCACGGAGAGGCTCGAAAGCGAGAGGATCGCGCTGAAGATCAAGCGATGGGTCTGATGCATGGACAAGGCTCCTTCTGTGGTTGATGGATTTGACTGAACGGGGGTCAGGCTTAACTGAGGGGGGTATCGGCCAAGGGGACTTGTTTCCTGTGTTCGGGGGCGTGTTCAGGGGCGGTTTCCAGATTATGAGCAATATCCAGAAGATCACTGTATCGGGAAAACTGGATTTCCGCCTCTTCCGCCTCCCGGGCGATCGCCAGAAGGATTCGTTGCTGTTCCTTGAATTCTTCGGCTTCATTGTGCGCCATGACCATGAAGTCGAACATCACCTCATACCCCTTGTTGGTGATGCTCCGCAATATGACTTCAGGATGGTCCCGATCGTCATGGCCCCCTTCCTGAATGATTCTCCGAATACCGTCCATCAAGGTCTCAAGCTTGTGGATTGGGGTGTTGAGGGCAAAGTAAAGTTGTCGGCGGGCGACGCGAAACTTTCGGGTCGTCATGTTTTCGATCGACTGGTTGACCAAGTCACTGGAAGGGACGCTGACAACGCTGTTTTGAAGCGTTCGGATGCGGGTGGATCTGAAGCCCACATCCTCGACGACACCTTCAATGACTCCGGCCTTGATCCAGTGACCCACCCTGAAGGGTTTCTCGAACATGATGATCAAGGACCCTAGAAGATTGGCAAGGGTGTGCTGTGCAGCCAGGGCAACAGCCAGGCCGCCGATGCCAAGCCCCGTCAGGATGGAGTAGGCCGGCATGCCCAGGCGATTGGCCCCCTCGGTGAGGAGTGCGAGCGAGACAATCAAGCTCAAAAGGCGAAAGCTCAGTCGAATGATCTGGCTATCGATGCTGACGGCCCTGATCTGGTTGCTGACGATAATGGCTTCAGCGAGGACATGTCCCCCTTTCCAGACCAGCCAGGTCAGTGCGGTGAAAAAGATGCCCCAGAAAAAGACATTGAAACTGGTGTAGAGCACCCCTGAGACACGAAGGGCCTCATTGAAGAAAAAGACGTAGGTGGGAGTCAGGATGACCAAGGCGATATAGGGCAATAACTCCCAGACAGGTTCCTCATGACCCCCTTGGTGTGACATTTTTTTCGCGATTATCCGACAGCCATGAGTGAGCAAAAGGAGGATGGCCAAGGAGAGAAAGACAGCAATCCATCGCCACAGGGGTTGGTCACCGACGACGTACTGCGTCCAGGAAGGAAGGCTCATGACCCAGCGATAGGGAAAGATATGCCTTAAAAGGATGCCAAGACCGCTCGGTGTATGAAACGTGAAATTATAAAAATTGGGGGAGCCAAAATGGAGATAGGGCATCTCCTTCATGGCCTCATAGTACTTTGGAATGTTCGCCACCGTCTCGGCGCTGAAGAGATAACTGCCGGCACGGGGACCTGACTCGACTTTCGTGATGAGGATCT
>CAYQOJ010000184.1:0-6392 GCA_964419105.1 uncultured Methylococcus sp. | reverse complement strand
CGCCATTAAACCGACCGTTCCAAGAAAGCCCAAGAAAAAAGACCGACGGGGCGAGAAAGGGAATTTCATCAGGGGATCAATGTTTAGCGATGGGAAGGATCTGGACGGTGCGAAACGTCCTCAAGACGAATACCGACCTTAAGCGTGACCTGAAATTGTGCCACCTGGCCTTCTTTGACCTGTCCCCGGGTTTCCTGAACCTGAAACCAGTCAATCTGACGAGAAGGCCCAGAAACCTTGCGAATGCCATTGCGGATGGCATCGTCAGAACTCACGCTGGATGTTCCGACAATCTCGAGAAGTTGGTAAGTGGCGCTCATCGGTGGGATAGCAAAGAGTCGATATTTTAAGTGATCTCATGATGCGGGATGCATCGCAAGTTGTCGATATCTCAGCCGTTCCTTGGATCACCCTTTGGTATTCGATTCGACCCAACGCTCACCCTCCGGCGTCCACTCTTTTTTCCAGAAGGGCGCTTCGTGTTTGAGACGCTCAATGACGCGTTGAGTGCCAATCAAGGCTGCGCGTCGATGGGCGGAAAAAAGGGCAATCAGGACAATGGGCTCTCCGGGCTCCATTTTACCGATGCGGTGAATCACCAGGGCCGGTCCAAAATGGAGTTGCTTTCGCTCTTCATCAAGAATCCGAGCAATTTCACTTTCTGTCATCCCAGGGTAGTGTTCAAGCCAGAGCGTCGAAACAGAATCCCCCTCATTAAAGCTCCTCATGGTGCCGATAAAGTGGGATTCGGCGCCATAAAGGTGCCGCTCTGCGTCCAGCTTTGCCGTGAAAGCTGAAAGTTCGGCGTAGGGGTCAAAGGGATGATCCCGGAGTGTGATGGATTGAATCATCCGCCAGTGACCGGGGGAAAGAAGGCCACTTCATCACCGTCATGAACCGCTGTTGTGGGCGTTGCATGCTCTTGGTTCACAGCGCAGAGGACTCGATCAGGGAGAGGGCGACCCTCATCCAGCACTTTCCAAAGATCAGCAACGGTCGCGATGCCCTCGGGGTTGATGTCCTCTGTGGTTCTTCCCATGGTTTCGCGAAGGCTCGCAAAATAACGAATCCGTATAGCCATGATGTTTTACTCAGAACGGGGATTTACGCTAGGCAATGAGTTGTGTGAAAGACGATACCGGATCCACAAGGCCCTTTGCCAGTCCCCGGGGTTTCGGCCCTTTGAGCCAAAGTTTGAGGGGGTGTCCTCGCACGATCCTTTCCAGCGCGGGGTCTATCAGCGCCTGATCTGTTGCGACTTGGAGGCGCATTTGTCTTGGTGAAGGTTCCACAGCCTTGACTAAAAGCAGTTGAGGAATTTTAAGTTCGAGCGCCAAACGCGCGGCAATGGTGTCTGAGGTGACATCCCAAGAGGCCTCGAGGTCTTGGAGTGCGGGTTCTTTCGGATCAGGCAACCAGAGAAGTGGGCCATTGGTTTTGCTGCAACCCGCCCAGTCATTTAATCCCACAATCGGGCGGAGACGAGGCTCTATTCCCAAGAGCATTTGACCGTAGAGGGCCATGGCACGAATCGCAAGTTCGTGCGCCACTGTGTCATGAAATCCGTGCTGTTTTTGGGCTTCCCGGACAACATTGGCGAAGGGACCACCACCAGGAACGATGAGGCAGGGAAGTTCTGCGAGTGACTTCAGCCATCCCACCAAATCCGCTGATTGGGAGAGGCTCCCGCCGAATTTAATAACCCAGCGGATTGACGTTTTCGACACGGGGTTTCCAAGCCTCAACCAGTCTGAGCATGGCGGCAGCCTTATGGTGGCATTCAGCATATTCGGAATCGGCCTCCGAGTCGGCGACAATGCCCCCGCCAGCCCAGAATCGAATGCGATCACCCGAATGAACCAGCGTACGAATGGCAATATTGCTGTCCATATTGCCGTCGAAACCGATATAGCCAATGGATCCGCAATAGACACCTCGGCGATGGGGCTCCAGCTCCTCAATGATTTCCATGGAACGAATTTTGGGTGCGCCGGTGATCGATCCCCCGGGGAAGCAACCGCGAAGAAGATCAAGAGGCCCTAATTCCGGTTTCAGGGTTCCCTCAACCGTGCTGACCATGTGGTGGACTGTGGCATAGCTTTCGATTTCAAAGAGCTTGGGGGCTCGGACGGACCCGGGTACGGCACTTTTACCAATATCGTTTCGAAGGAGATCCACGATCATCAGGTTTTCTGCTCGGTCCTTGAGGCTGTCTCGAAGGGCGAGGACCTGAGTCGCATCGCCGATGACGTCATGCAGCCGGGGGCGAGTCCCCTTGATGGGCTTGGTCTCGATGCGGGATTCTGTGAGCTTAATAAACCGCTCGGGTGAGGAACTCAGGATCTCAAGCCCTGGATATCCCAAGTAGGCGCCAAATGGGGCCGGATTAAACGTTCGAAGGTGCTGATAGGCCATCCAGGGATGCCCTTTCGAGGGCGCTTCGAATCGAACGGCAAGATTGACCTGATAACAGTCGCCTTCCGTGATATAGCGTTTGATGCGGTCAAAGGCTTTCCCATAGGCGTTCCGATCTAGATTAGGGCGAACATCATCCATGACTTCAAAATCACCCATCCGCCAACCGAGTGTCTGGATCTGGCTGAATTGCTGGACAAGATGAGGCCAGCGGGTGGCAAGTCCTGGGGTGTCGGGTTTTCCGACTAGAACTGTTTTTCGGGCGAGATGATCGACCACCACGGCCCATCCATAAATCCCCATCATCATTTCGGGGATGGCTTCCCCGTCCTCCGCGCGCTCTGGCAAGCGTTCGATGCGCCGGGCAAGGTCATATCCAAGATAGCCGATGGCACCCCCGGCAAAGGGAAGTCCAGGAATGCTTGGCTGACGGGGGCCCAGGACGCGGGTGAGGATCTCGAAGGGATCCTCATGGGACATTTCAACGCGATCGCCCTCCCGGATTTCTGTCACGTTTCCCCGCGTGGTCAGAGTCATCTGGGGTTCGGCGGCAATCAGGTCGAATCGTCCTTGCCGGCTATGTGGGAATCCACTGTCAAGGAAGACGGACCAGGGCCGTTCTGCCCAAGTCAAAAAGAGTGCCGCGCTGTCCTCAAAATAGTGAAGTTCTTCGAGTCGTGGGTCCATCATTCAAGGCTCAGAGCGGCAACCGCTGCCGCGGGGCCGCAGTCGGCGGCATCAAACAGCGTTCCGCAGGGCATCCATTCGAACAAATCTTTGTAGTCGATGAAAGGGCGCCTGGCGCGTTTCGCCAATTCCATGACTAAAAACCGTCCAATCCCCGCACCAATCACCGGGGCATCAGGGGAGATCTTCCCTCGAGAGATTTGGCGCATGAAGGCATCCTGAAGTCTCTGCATTTGCTGTTCACGAAGGTAGTCTGCCAAAGCTTCAATCGCCCCTTTTGGCAAGGTTTCGGCATCGAGACCAAACTGCCTTGCGAGCCTTCTTGCGCTGGCTTCGCGTGTTTTGGGAGCCCCGTCAGCGCTGGGGTGTTGGTCGGTTTCTTCACGCAGTTCGCCTGTAATCCGATAGAGATCGGCTGAGGTTGCGAACCATTCTGCCATGGGGCTGGACCATGCGCCAAGGACAGGGGCGCGGGCCGCAAGGGCCATGATGGGTGTTCGGGTTACTCCCGTATAGACCAATTCGTCATAGGTCATTCGATGATGATCGGAATATCCCCGGGCTTGTGGCCTTCCTTCCGAAAGGAGAAGAAAGTCAGCCGTTGTGCTCCCAATATCGACAAAAATCCCCTCAGAAACCTTCGAGGCGGCCCATTGCCCACTCGCGAGCCAGTTGGCGGATGCGACCGATTCCCAGTCCTCCTCGCCGAGGCTGTGGGGCGAAAGGAAACCCTTGGATCCTGCAAAGACATGAACATCCGCTGTCCCCAAGGTTTGGGTGAATTGGGAAAGGATTCGCGTGACGCCCGTTTTCCGATTCTCAAAGTAATCCGCAAGTTCACCGGTCATGGTGATGGCATGATGATCCTCGGGTGAAACCTCGGCCACCCTCAAGAGTTCTTTCATCGCCATTTCGAGCTGATCAAGTCCCTGCCATAGGGGGCATGCGACCTGATGAGACCCTGTGAGCTGACCTTTTCCGCTCATGCGGGCTACTTTAAGGTGAGCACCGCCAATATCCCAACCCAGGATCTGCATCAGTTGATGCTCCAATCAATCGTCACCGGGTGTCCTGGCAATGGCTCAGAAAAGGAAGGCAGGGTATGACTCTCAGCAAGATCAAGCACCAAGCCTGCAGGGTTCAAGCCCACGGCTGGTCTGATTCCGGGGTAGGCGCTGGTCAGCCTGGGATTAATTTCAAGTACTCTGGGACCCTCTGTTCCAAGGATCAGATCGACGCCCGCATATCCCCATAGCGAAGGGATGGCTCGGGCTACGCCCGCGAGGAGTTCTTTGAAGATTCCCTTAGGATCGGGGCGCGCGTTGACCGTGATTCCGAGCAAGGTGAAACCTTCCTGACTTTGATGAATTTTCTGATCGTTGCAACAGAGAAGGCGAGCTTCACCTTGGTAAAAGAGACCGGAGAGACTCATGACTTCTCCCTCCAGAAAGGGTTGTGCAAGCCAGGTTCCCGGACGCTCCTCCGCCCTGAAGCGTTTCTGATCATCGGGTCCGTGAATGATGATGGTATCCTCGCACCCCACACCGTCGTCGATTTTGAAAATCCAAGGGTAATCCCAAGGCGGGTTCAGCCCGAGGTTTTCGAGAGGCCTTGCCGGTACGACGGGTACCCCGTGTTGTTCGAGTCGCTTGAGGGTTTTTCCCTTACTGGTAGCGAGAAGGACACCTTCGCTGGAGGTCGTTAATAGGCGTTTACCCTGAGTTTCGATGATTTCGCAGATGGCAGCAAGGCAACCGCCGGTCTCAGGTGCGATAGGCCAGACGGCATCGACTGTATCCAAAGCGTTCATCAAACGTGTTTCGGGTTCTTCTTCAGGCTGAACCCAGGCCAGCGTGAGTCGAGCATCGTTAAGAGGGCAAGGGTCGAGCCGAGAGTCCCTCAGGAGAGTTACGGTGTGCTCTGAAATCCTGAGCAAGTCTCGAACCAGGGCCGATACCATGCGCTCACCTTCCTCGATTAGAGAGGCGGTTGGGTTTCCGTTGCGGCCACCGCCAGTAAGATATTCATAAACCAGAATGTGCATGGCTCTTTAGTGTGGAACTGATCCCCGTCATTGATCTTCAGGAGGGTCTTTGTGTGCATGCCCAAAAGGGCTTACGACACCTTTATCGCCCGTTAACCCAATTTGGCGATGGGCAAGGGACACCTGACGCGGTGGTCTCGGCCTATCTGGCCTTAGCGCCCTTCAAGACGCTCTATCTAGCGGACCTTGATGCTTTGAGCGGAAAACCCCCGCAGTGGGCCCTGATCGAGAGTCTAACGGAGAAATTTCCTGAATTGAGTTTTTGGGTTGATGCCGGGGGGATTTCCCCTCCCGCCACCCTTCGAGATCGAATCACGATCATCGTTGGAAGTGAGTCGCTACCTTCTGGGCTTGAAGATGTTCTGGCACGCGATGACATCCTGTCCCTCGATTATCGGGAGGGTGCTTTGCTTGGGGGAGAGGTGATTCTGAATCACGCGGATCTTTGGCCCCAGCGGGTCATCCTCATGAGTCTTTCATTAGTAGGGAGTCTTGGAGGTCCGGATTTTCAGCGCCTTCAAGCTTTTCGTGCTCAGCATCCCGAGACCCGACTTTTTGCTGCGGGAGGGGTTCGTCACGCGCAGGATCTAAAAGATCTCGAAGCGCTAGGGATCTCAGGCGTTCTTTTGGCAACAGCCCTTCACCAGGGGGGCTTGGATAGTGCCTTGCTTCAAGAGGTGGTTGGGCGCTCAGATCTTCAGGCATAAAAAAACGCCGCCCTGGATTCCAGGACGGCGTTTTTTCAGAAGCTTCGCTTACTTGTGCGCAGCGAAGGGGTGCTCAGACTGACCCTTCTGCTTTACAACGTCAGCAGCCTTCGGCTCGCCTGCAACAGCGCGCTTGATAGACAGCTTGGTCGCTTCGTAGTTGTAGTCCTGGATCTTGGCATCGTCTTCTGCCAGCCAGTGGATGAAGACACCGACGCTGATGAACAGGTCATCGGCTTCTTCGACCGGAATGGTGCCGTCTTCAACGCAATCTGCAACGGCCATGGCAACGCCACGCTGTGCCGGTCCGAACATCTGAGTAGCCTGCTTGCCATTCTTGATGGTGACCTTGTTGAACATGACGGTTGCCGGCTTGCAGAGCAGGTTCGGTGCGACAACGGCGAGGAGGCTGGTGAAGCCATCCTTGTTGTTGGTGACGCAGTTAGCGAACGCGGTTTCTGCAGCGCTGCCACGTGGGCCCAGGATCAGGTCGATGTGTGCAATTTCATTGCCATCACCGAAGAGAGCTTCGCCGACGA
>CAYQOJ010000183.1:0-6446 GCA_964419105.1 uncultured Methylococcus sp. | reverse complement strand
CAATCGCAAAAACCCCCGCCCCAAAAGCGGGGGTTTTTCTTTGCCCGAAGATCAGTGCCGTTCGTCTAGATTTGGATCTGACCGGATTGTCATTTCAATCCTTTGGTCCGCTACCTCATGAAAAACCCCGCATCTTTAAGGCGGGGTCGGTTTGAGATCTGAATGGCTCGGTCTCGGGTCTAGGTCAGGCGGAGCGTACCGTCCTCGAGATACCACTGTTTGTCCATCCGAGCTGCAAGCTTGGGATCATGGGTGACGACCAGGAAGCTCACTTCGTAGGCTTGATTCAATTCCAGCATGAGTTCGTACACGGCATCCGCGGTTTTACGATCAAGATTACCCGTGGGTTCATCGGCGAGGACGCAGCGTGGCTTGGTGACAAGTGCGCGAGCGATAGCAGCACGCTGACGCTCACCTCCGGAGAGTTCACCCGGCTTGTGCTTCATTCGACTCTTTAACCCAACTTGATCAAGGAGGGCGCTAGCCCTTGCTTCGGCTTCTTCAACGCTGACATTACCGATCAGCAGCGGTATGGCCACGTTCTCAAGCAGTGTGAACTCACCCAGAAGATGATGGAACTGGTAAATGAACCCTAGGGCTTCGTTTCGCAGCCTTGAAATTTCAGGTTCACGGAGATTCGAAAGCTTTTGACCCAAAAGCTCGACTTCTCCTGTTGTTGGACGATCCAATCCACCCAGAAGATGCAGCAAGGTGCTCTTTCCGGAGCCAGAGGTCCCCATGATGGCTACCCGGTCGCCCTCACTGATGCTGAGGTTCACGGCATCAAGAACGCTGACGTCCAGTTCTCCCTGAGTGAATCGCTTACCGAGATTTCGGCAGGAGAGTACCACCTTATTCATAGCGAAGCTCCTCTGCCGGCTGAATCAATGAGGCCTGCCAGGCAGGATAGATGGTCGCAATGATGGAGAGGAAAAAGGCCACTACCGTAATGTGGATGACGTCACTCCACTCCAATCGAGAAGGGAGTTCGCTGATGTAGTAGACATCGGCTGAGAGAAAGTGAACACCAAATAGCTTTTCGATTGCTGGAACGACGGTCTCTACATTCAGCGCCAATAGAACGCCTCCAATTCCACCAACTAAAGTTCCGAATAATCCTATGATGGTCCCGAGCACGATAAAGATACCCATGACACTTCGAGGCGGCATGCCCTGAGTCCTCAAAATTGCAATATCGGCTCGCTTGTCAGTAACGACCATGACCAGCGTTGAGACGATATTGAATGCGGCGACTGCAACAATGAGCAGCAGGATGATAAACATCACGCGCTTTTCGGTTTGTATCGCCTTGAAGAAGTTGCTGTGGGCTTGAGTCCAATCCGTAATATAGTAGGCCTCGGGAAGCTTAGGGCCGAGATCCCTTGCAATTTGCCGTGCAAAAAAAACATCATCGACCTTAAGACGTAATCCCGAGACCGCATCGTCGAGCCCGAATAAGCGTTTGGCGTCATCCAGATTGATTAGTGCAAGGTTCCGGTCATATTCGAACATTCCAACGTGGAAGATTCCGACAACCGTAAATCGCTTCAATCTCGGGAGGATTCCGGCGGGGGTCGCTGTCACTTGCGGGGTGATGACGGTAATCTTGTCTCCCGGAATGACCCCGAGATGATCTGCGAGTTCTGCACCTAGGATGATCCCAAACTCCCCAGGACGAAGGTCCTTGAGCTCGCCTAGCTGAAGTCGATTGGCTACTTCAGATACGCGTGGCTCGTATCCGGGCTCTATGCCACGGATCATGGTCCCGCTGACCCTTCGATCCGAGTTAATCATTGCCTGGCCTTCAACGTAAGGCGCCCATCCCTTGATGCGAGCCTCCTTCTCAAGGACTGGCTCGATTTTTTCCCAGTTGCGCAGTTCGCCATCCGCGCCCGTGATGGAAGCATGGGATGTCATACCAAGGATGCGTTCGCGCAACTCGGCTTCAAAGCCGTTCATGACCGAGAGAACGGTGATGAGCGCTGCAACACCCAGCGCGATCCCCATGACCGAAGTCAGAGTGATGAACGAGATAAATCCGGTTCTGCGTTTTGCCCGCGTATACCGCAGGCCGATAAAGAGGGTTAGTGGTTTGAACATGGGGATAGGGCGCCGAGATGCGGCGAGAAATTAGGTCTAAGCCTGGGATCTTGATGATTGACAGTCCGAACAGATACCGTAGAGGCAGAGGGAGTGATCTGTCAGTTCAAAATTTCTGAGTTTGGCGATTTTGTTTTGGAGTTCCTCAATGGTCTCGTCCTGAAACTCCTCAACTTTGCCGCAATTCACGCAAACCAGGTGGTCATGGTGGTCGCCGCGGTTCAATTCAAAAACCGAATTGCCCCCTTCAAAGTGGTGTCGCTTGACTAAGCCGGCAGCCTCAAACTGAGTGAGGACCCGGTACACCGTCGCGAGGCCGATTTCTTCGCCTTCGCTGACCAGGGTCTTGAAAATTTCCTCGGCACTCAGGTGCTGAACGTAATTGGGCCGTTCGAGGATTTCGAGGATCTTGATGCGGGGCAGGGTGACTTTAAGTCCTGCGTTCCGAATATCTTTGCTTTCCAGGGGGAACTCCTTCCCGGTGTTAAGGTGGCGTTCATCGGGTATGATGAGAGGCTGATTAAGGCCAATTCATCATACCATGCCGCTATATCCCATTGTTGCTCTGGCCGTTGTGGCAGGGACCCTGCTTTCCGGCTGCAATTACAGTTGGATTCCATTCACCTACAGGCAGGATATTCATCAGGGCAATGTGGTGACCCAGGAAATGGTCGATCAGCTAAGACCCGGGATGAGTCAGCGCCAGGTTGCTTTTGTGATGGGCTCCCCGCTTCTGATTGATCCGTTCCATGAGGACCGCTGGGATTACCTTTATTCCAATCAACCCGGCAATGATGTCCGTATCCAAAAAAATATCACCCTGATTTTCAAGGGTGATCAGCTGACGCAGCTCCAGGGTGACTTTCGTCCGGGGACGCTCCCCTCGATTGAGCTAAAAAAGGACTCCACGATTGCGGTTCCCGCAATTGCCCGTGAAAAAACCCTTTTCCAGAAGATCAAGGGTATTTTTGGTATGGACGACGATGATTAATGTTATGGCTTTCTTTTGGATCTGACTCTCCGCGCGATGCGGGGATCTGCTGTCAGGGGCCTGTAAATTTCAACGCGATCCCCTTCGCGGAGGATCTGGTTTCCTGGCATGAGCTGACCGAAAATCCCCGTGGCATCTCGCTCAATATCGATTTCCTGAAAACGCTCGAGAATGCCAGACTTGAGGATTGCCTCTTTCAATGTGCAGCCCTCCTCAACCGTTAAGCCCAAAATTTCCTGTCTATCAGGGAGAGCGTAGGCGACTTCTATACTAATGCTCATTCCCGGACCCCTCCAAACTACTAGAGGATTCCGGTGGATTCTAAAAGGATCAGAAGGACCGCGGCGGGAGCGGCATACCGGGCGAGCGTGATCCAAACACCAAAACGCGCGCCAAGGTCGATTTCCTTTTCGCTGTCTTTTTTCGGAATGATCCAGGCGGCAAAGATCGCAATCAGAATGCCGCCGATGGGTAACATCAGGTCAGCCGTAATGAAATCAACGAAATCGAAAAAGTTCTTTCCGTTGATCGTGAGTTCGAACGTTCCCCGAAAGGCGCCAATCGTCCCAAGCCCCAGAAACCAGCAAACACCTCCGGCAATGGCGCTGGCGCGGGCGCGCGTCATGGCGTAGTTCTCAGACAGCAGAGATATGGCCGGTTCGATCAGTGCTACGGCCGAAGTAATGGCCGCAAAAAACACAAGGACGAAAAAAATAAAGCCAAAAAACCCGCCAAACGGCATGGCGCTGAAGGCAATCGGCAAGGTTTCGAAAATGAGACCGGGCCCCATTCCGGGTGACATTTGGTTGGCAAAGACGATGGAGAAGATTGCAAGGCCAGCCATCATGGCGGCTAGAGTGTCGGCCAAGGCAACCCATAGGGTGGTCCTGCTGATGGAAACATCGTCGGGGAGATACGAACCATAGACCATCGTGGAGCCGTTCGCGAGTCCCAGCGAGAAAAAAGCCTGCCCCAGCGCGATCAGCACACTTTCTCCGGAGAGCTTGCTGAAGTCGGGCTTGAGAAGAAATTCGAGGCTCTGGCCAAAGCCGGAAGTGGTCGCGCCGTAAACATCCAGCACAAGAAGGATGATCAGCAGGCAGGGGATCATCAAGCGGGTAACGGACTCGATGCCCTCAGAAAGTCCCCGCGCTACGATCACCATCGTCAGAGCCATGAAAACGCTATGCCAGATGACTTGAACATCGGCCGAAGCTTTAAGTTCGGTGAGGGCTTGATGAGCATCTGAGGGGGTAATGTGGCTGAGAAACCCTCCGGCCATTTTGAAGAGGTAGGCCATGGACCACCCTGCAATCACCGAATAGTAGGAAAGAATCAGGAATCCGGCTAAAACACCTAACCATCCGACCGACGACCAGAGCGGTGACGCTTTGTAACGTTTGGCCAAGTTCTTCATGCTTTGCACGGGATTGCCCCGGCCCATTCGGCCAAGCAGGGTCTCAGCCATCATGATCGGAAGACCGACGCCGAGAACACAGAGTAAGTACACCAGCACAAAGGCTCCACCGCCATTTTCGCCAACGAGGTACGGAAACTTCCAGATGTTTCCAAGCCCAATGGCGGCGCCTGCGGCGGCTGTGATGAATGCGATTCGGGAAGACCAACGAATCGGCTGGTGAGAGGTTTGGGTCATGGCGTCGTATACGGTGATTGAGGTGTCTTAGGTTTCCCGAGGGCTTTCGAGTAAAATATCAAGTTTTGACGAGTACGTCAGGATTACCCGGAACCGATGGCAGCAAACAAGAAGAAGGGGGCCTCAGGCGGTTCCACCATCGCAGTCAATCGGCAAGCCGGTCATGACTATTTCATCGAAGAGCGCTTTGAGGCGGGTCTGGCGCTCCAGGGGTGGGAGGTCAAGAGTCTTCGTGCGGGACGGGTTCAGCTTAAAGAAAGCTATGTTGTCCTCAAGAACGCGGAAGCTTTTCTTGTGGGTGCGCACGTTTCACCCATGACTTCCACCTGTACCCACATTATTGCCGATGCGGTCAGGACGCGAAAATTACTACTGCACCGTCACGAACTCAATAAGCTGATCGGGCATGTTGAGCGAAAGGGCTACACCCTCGTGCCCTTGGTCTTGGGCTGGAAGAAGGGGCGCGCCAAGCTCGAAATCGGGCTGGCCCGAGGCAAAAAGCAGCATGACAAGCGCGCAACCGAGAAGGATCGTGACTGGGAGCGCGAGAAACAGCGCGTCATGCGCCGTGGTTGATCCAGGTACTAAAAGTCTCCCTACGCGCCAAATTCACTATCGTTATCCACCAGCAGTTCCTCCATATTCCGCCATGAAGTTGCGATCTTTAAGTTTCCTCTCCCTGATCCTTGTCGCCTGCCTTGGTTTTTCTCACCCCGCATCGGCGGGCCAGTACTCAGCCTTGGTGGTTGAGCCGGAGTCTGGGCGAATCCTCTATGAGAAGGATGCGGATGGCCTAAGACACCCTGCTTCCGTCACTAAGATGATGACGCTCTATATCGTCTTTGAGGCACTGGAGAAGGGAGAAATCACCTTGAATACGCCTCTTGAGGTCTCGCGGAACGCTGTGCTTCGTCCCCCATCGCGGTTGGGTGTCATGGCCGGCGATACCCTTCGCGTGGAGGACGCCATCTTGGCCCTGGTGACCCGATCTGCTAACGACGCTGCTACTGTGATTGCAGAAAATCTGGGTGGGACGGAGAGTGCTTTCGGCGAGATGATGACGGCCAAAGCGCATTCCCTTGGGATGAGAGACTCTGTTTTCAAGAATGCATCCGGTCTTCCAGACCCGGGTCAATGGACTACGGCTCGGGACATGTACAAACTGGGCCGCGCGCTGATCAATGATTTTCCAAGGTACTACCCCTATTTCTCGACCCCGCGGTTTTATTACCGTGGACAAGGTTTCGATAATCACAATCACCTGATGGAGACCTATCAGGGTATGGATGGCATCAAGACCGGCTTCATCAATTCGTCCGGTTTTAATCTGGTGGCCTCAGCCAAGCGAGGTGGCCACCGCCTCATTGGTGTGGTCTTTGGTGGGCCCAGCGCGGTTCGGCGTGATCGACACATGCGGGAAATTCTTGACGATGGTTTTGCCCAGCTCAATGGAGCGTCGCCTCGGGGTGTTATCGCTGAGTTTGAGCGAGTCCCTGTCCCGAGAGGGGCGCATGAACGGATCGAGCTCGAGTCGCCTCGCTTGGTCTTTGGAAATCCCAAGAAGTTTAAGGCTGGTGCGGGTCGTAATGCCGTCGCTTCAGTGGCCTCGGTGAAGGCGCCCAAAGCCAAACCGACAACGGTGACGCATGCGCCAAAGCCTGCTGCCGCTCAGCCATGGCGCTGAACGAGGTCGACTGCGTG
>CAYQOJ010000182.1:0-6483 GCA_964419105.1 uncultured Methylococcus sp. | reverse complement strand
ATTTTGGTGATTCGTCAATGAAGGTCAGCAAGAGCCTTTTGGATCTTCTCGAGCCTGTGGTCACGGGCATGGGCTTCGAGCTGGTCGGCATCGAGTTTGATGGCCATCAGCGTGCCCTCAGGTTGTACATCGATCACCCCGATGGGGTGGGTCTCGATGAGTGCTCTAAGGTCAGCTACCAGGTCAGCGGCGTTCTTGACGTGGAAGATCCTATCCCGGGCCGCTATCAGCTGGAGGTGTCCTCCCCTGGCATGGATAGGCCCTTGTTCACTCTCGAGCATTTTGAACGTTTCAAGGGGCAGGTCGCCAGAGTGCAGCTCTCAAGGCCCATGGAGGGTCGGCGGCGCTTCAAGGGTCAGATTATGGCCATTGAGGGGGAAGATATCCTTCTTCTTGAGGACGGCAAGGAATACCGGATTCCCTTTGGCCAGATCGAAAAGGCCAAATTGTCACCCGTATTTGATTAAGTGAAGCACAGGAATTAGGAAGGATCAGGTCATGGCAAACAAAGAAATCCTGCTCGTCGTCGATGCCTTTTCTCATGAGAAGGACATTGAGAAGGAAATCGTGTTCGCGGCGATTGAAGATGCGCTCAGAATGGCTACAGTGAAAAGTCATGAGAGCCGAATTGACGCTTGTGTCACCATCGACCGTAAGACCGGCGACTACGAGACCTTCCGACGCTGGACGGTTGTTGAAGACGATCAAGGCACGATTGATGAACCCTTCAATCCTGAGACTCAGCTGACGATCGAGGATGCGAAAAAGCGATTTGGTGCGGTTGAGGTTGGCGCTTTCGTTACCGAGCCCATGGACTCTATTGGTTTTGGTCGTATCGAAGCCCAGACCGCAAAGCAGGTTATCGTTCAGCGCGTCAGAGATGCCGAACGCAGAAAGATCGTCGAAGCTTACAAGGATCGCGTGGGTGAGCTTGTTACGGGCATTATCAAGCGCGTAGAGCGAGGGAACGTTTACCTTGATCTTGGTAATAACGTCGAGGCTTTCATTCCGCGCGAGGAAATGATTCCGCGTGAAGCTGTTCGATCTGGAGATCGACTTCGCGGCTATCTTAAGGAGGTTCGTCAGGAGTCTCGGGGGCCGCAGCTTTTTGTAACGCGAACTTCACCCGACTTGATCGTGGCCCTTTTCAAGCTTGAGGTGCCCGAAGTCAGTGAGTCCGTCATTGAAATCGTCGGCGCAGCCCGGGATCCAGGTGTCCGCGCCAAAATTGCCGTCCGCAGCAATGATCCCCGACTGGATCCGGTAGGTGCCTGCGTGGGCATGAGGGGTTCCAGGGTTCAAGCCGTGTCTAACGAGCTGGCAGGGGAGCGCGTCGACATTATTCTCTGGAATGAAAACGAAGCCCAATTTGTCGTCAACGCTATGTCTCCGGCGGAGATCGTATCCATCGTCATGGACGAAGATCGTCACTCGATGGACATTGCTGTGAGCGACGAAAACCTTTCCATGGCCATTGGTCGCGGAGGTCAGAACGTTCGCCTCGCGTCAGAACTCACCGGTTGGACGCTCAATGTAATGAGCGAAACACAGGCTGAGGAAAAAAGTGAGCGTGAGACTGAAACGCTGATGCAGTCCTTTGTTGATCAGCTCGGTGTCGATGAGTCCATTGCTGAAATTTTGGTTAGGGAAGGTTTCTCAACAGTTGAGGAATTGGCATATGTGCCTGAAAAGGAACTTCAGCAAATCGAAGAGTTTGATGAAGAGCTGGTAGAGGAACTTCGTAATCGTGCGCGCGACACGCTCCTCATCAAGGCGATTGCCTCAGAGGAAAAGCTGGATGGGTCAGCGCCCAGTCAGGAGTTGCTTGAGATGGAAGGGATGGATTCAGCGACGGCGTCGCAACTTGCAGCCAAGGGTATCGTCTCCGTGGAGGACCTCGCCGAACTCTCCATTGATGAGCTCCTTGAGATCGATGGAATGGATGAAGAACGTGCCGGACAGTTAATCATGGTGGCGCGTCGCCCCTGGTTCGCCTGAGGAAGCCAGCGGTAAAGCAATAGGGGAAACTAGAGATGAGCGATTTAACTGTAAGACAACTCGCGGATGTGGTCGGAATTCCGTTAGAGCGCCTGCTGTCCCAATTAAGCGAAGCTGGATTGGAAAAGCAGGGGCCGGATGAGCTCTTGAGCGACGCCGAAAAAATGGCGTTCCTTGGGTTCCTTCGTCAGAGTCACGGGAAGTCACAGGGCGAAGATCTCTCGAGTCCCAAGCGAGTCACGCTCCAGCGTAGAACTGTGAGTGAGCTTAAATTGGGCAAGGCTACCCCCGGTAAGGCTGCGAAAACGATCAGTGTAGAAGTCCGGAAAAAGAAAACCTACGTAAAGCGCAGCGAGTTGCCTGATGTCAGTGAGCAGCGCCATGAGGTCGAGCAGGCGCGTCAGGCCCTTGAGGACCAGCAGCGCCGAGAATTGGAGCTGGAACTTCAGAAGAAGGCGCGTCAGGAAGAAGAGGAGCGCAAGGCTGAGGAGCTCGAGCGTTTGCGTCGAGAAGAGATCGAGCGAATCGCGCGTGAGCAGCAGGAAGCACTGAAGAGTCAGGAGCAGCAGCGCCGCACGGAGATTGAAGAGTCGGTGCCTGAGGAAGTCATTGAGGCGCCTGTTGTTGTCGAGCCTGAAATTGCCCCTGAGCCGGTTGTTGTGGCTCCCGAGCGTCCAAAGCCTGTTCCGCCCGTAGAGACGGTCGCGAGAACTGATGATGACGATCGCCGAGGCAAGAAGAAGGAACGCGAGCGATCCATTGAGGATGGTGCCAGCATCGATAGCCTGAGATCAAAGCACAAGATTAAGAAAAAGGTAAAGCCGGGACGTCAGGCGGTTATGCCTGAATCAAGGCATGGCTTTGAGAGACCCACGGGGCCTGTCGTACGCGAAGTGGTCCTGCCGCAGTCGATCACGGTTTCAGATCTTGCCGCAAGAATGTCTGTGAAGGCGACGGAGGTCATCAAGACACTCATGAAGATGGGCGTGATGGCCACGATCAACCAGATCCTTGATCAGGACACCGCCGTGTTGGTGATCGAAGAAATGGGTCATACAGCGGTCCTTCAGGTGGAAGATGTTCTGGAAGCTGAAATCGAGGCGACCCTCAATCTTGCTTCTCAGGCAGAGCAGTCTCCCCGGGCGCCGGTCGTCACCATCATGGGTCATGTCGACCACGGCAAGACGTCTTTGCTGGACTACATCAGAAAGAGTCGAGTGGCGGCCGGCGAAGCGGGCGGCATTACCCAGCACATCGGCGCCTATCAGGTCAAAACGGGTCACGGAACGGTCACGTTCCTTGACACGCCCGGCCATGCCGCCTTCACGGCGATGAGAGCGCGTGGCGCGCAAGCTACCGATATCGTGGTTTTGGTCGTTGCGGCTGATGACGGTGTCATGCCTCAGACCCGCGAAGCTATTGATCACTCGCGAGCTGCGGGTGTGCCCCTGGTTGTTGCGGTGAACAAGGTCGACAAGCCCGAAGCGGATCCCGAAAAGGTGAAGCACGAGTTGACTAACTTTAATGTCATCCCCGAAGAATGGGGTGGCGACTGCCAGTTCGTCGAAGTTTCAGCTAAGACGGGGCAGGGGATTGATGGTCTTTTGGATGCTATTTTGCTTCAGGCCGAAGTCCTTGAATTGAAGGCGGCGCATGATATCCCGGCGACCGGCGTCGTTCTCGAGTCTAAACTCGAAAAAGGTCGCGGACCGGTTGCAGATATCCTCATTCAACAGGGGCACCTCAAAAAGGGTGATTTCCTCCTCTGCGGCATGGAATTTGGCCGTGTTCGTGCGATGTTCAACGAGAACGGCAAGCCACTCAAAGAGGCGGGTCCATCCTGCCCGGGCGAGGTTCTGGGAATGTCGGGCGCGCCCAAGGCCGGCGATGAGTTCATTGTGGTTGCTGACGAACGCAAGGCGCGTGAAATTGCGACCCAGCGTGAGGAGAAACTGCGTACGGCCAAGCTGGCGGAACAGCAAGCACTTAAGCTCGAGAACGTTTTTGCCCGCATGGAAAGCAGCACGGGCTCGCTGGATCTCAATATCATCATTAAGGCTGACGTTCAGGGTAGCCTTGAGGCGCTGCGTGGTTCGCTGACCGACCTTTCGACTGAAAAGGTGAAAGTCAAGATCATTGGCGGAGGGGTCGGTGGGATCAGTGAGTCTGATGCAAACCTTGCGCTAGCTTCCAGCGCGATCATCATCGGATTTAACGTCAGGGCCGATGGTGGCGCCCGCAAGTTGATTGAAGAGCGCGGAATCGATCTTCATTACTACAGCATCATTTATGAGGCGATTGACGAGATCAAGAAGTCTCTCAAGGGGATGCTGGAGCCCGAATTCAGGGAGCAGATTGTGGGTAATGCCGAAGTTCGAGATGTGTTCCGTCATCCGAAGTTTGGCGCTATTGCCGGTTGTATGGTGACCGAGGGCTTCGTGAAGCGAAATCTTCCCATCCGCGTCCTTCGCGACAATGTTGTTATTTTCGAAGGCCAGCTGGATTCTCTCCGCCGATTCAAGGATGACGTGGCTGAAGTTAAGGCCGGCATGGAATGCGGCATGGGTGTGAAGAACTACAACGAGATCAAGGTGGGTGATCAGATTGAAGTCTTTGAGCGAGTTCAGGTACCGCACTGATGCCCAGAGAATTTCACCGCAGTGATCGCGTTGCATCCCAAATGCAGCGTGAAATTGCTGAGTTGATCCGAACCCAGATTAAGGATCCAGAGCTGGGTATGGTCACGCTCAGTGATGTCGAGCTCACGCGTGATTTGTCTGTGGCGAAGCTCTATGTCAGTTTTCTGGGTGCACAGTTGACGGATGCCCAGTGTGTGAAGCGTTTGGCAGAATCCGGACCTGAGTTGCGGCATCAGTTGGGTCGAAGGATTCGGATTCGAACCCTCCCTGAGCTCAGGTTCGTCTTTGATGACTCCATCATGCGGGGAATGCAGATGGATTCCCTTCTCAGGGGATTGAACCCAGAAGAGCAGGAAAGCTCAGCCGACTCGTCAGAGGAATGACCTCTTCTCGTAAGTTATTTCGCCACATCAGTGGTGTCTTTCTGTTGGACAAGCCAACAGGATTGTCTTCCAACGGCGCACTTCAGAAGGTGCGCTGGTTGTTTGGTGCCAAAAAGGCAGGCCATACCGGAAGTCTGGACCCACTCGCTAGTGGGCTTCTGCCGGTGTGTCTGGGTGAGGCAACCAAGTTTTCATCGCATCTGCTGAATAGTGATAAACGCTACAGTGTCCGCATTCGCCTGGGCGCTGAAACGGATACGGCAGACCTTGAGGGAGCGGTGATTGCGTCATTCCCAGTCCCGGTTTTATCGCAAGAACTCATTGAATCCGCGTTGAACCCATTGCGTGGTGAGATTCTTCAGGTACCTCCCATGTATTCGGCGCTCAAGCATCAAGGGCAGAGGCTCTATGATCTGGCTCGTAAGGGCATCGAGATTGAACGGGAGCCACGGCCTGTTACGATTCATGAAGCCAATCTCGAAGGCTTTGGCGCGCACTGGATTGATCTTGATGTCCTTTGCTCCAAGGGAACTTACATCCGTTCCTTGGCCCAGGATCTGGGGCGCGCCCTAGGGTCGGGTGGGCACGTCGAAATCTTAAGGCGCACCCAGGTTGGTGAATCCTTGATCAAGGATGCCATCACGATTGAGGCCCTGGAGGCGCTGGCGCCACAGGAGAGAAGTGCGCGCCTTTTACCGCCTGATGCATTGGTTTCCCATTTTCCAGCTGTTTATCTGGATGAGGCTACGACTAAAGTCGCTGGCTATGGGAATCCCTTCAATGTGTCGTCTGGGCCTGATTCCGGCTGGGTGCGCATCTACGGTATCCATGGATTCATGGGGCTAGGAGAGGTGCTGGAGCCTGGGAGGATAGGGCCCAGGAGAATGGCAAACCCAGCGCTGGAAGACGTCGGAAAGGATTGAGCGAAATTTTTGGGTCTGATTTGATTATTAGGGCTGATCCTCGGTAAAATGTCTTGTTTACCAGATGCCCCAGTTTTAGGAGTCGTAATTCTATGTCGTATACCGCTGCTGATAAGAGCGTTGTTGTTAAGGACTTTCAGCGTGCTGCCAATGACACCGGTTCCCCGGAAGTTCAGGTCGCGCTGCTGACTGCTCGCATTAACCACCTTACCCCCCATTTTGTTGAGAACAAGAAGGATCACCACTCACGTCGTGGTCTTCTGCGTCTGGTTAACCAGCGCCGTAAGCTTCTTGATTACCTCAAGAGCAAGGATGTCGATCGTTACAAGAGCCTTATCGAGAGACTTGGTCTGCGTCGCTAATTCGTAACATCGAAGGTATTGCTGTGAATCCAATCCGGAAACAATTCAAGTACGGCGAGCATCTGGTTACGCTCGAAACCGGTGAAATCGCCCGTCAGGCTGATGCAGCCGTGATGGTCGATATGGCTGGTACGGTGGTTCTTGTCACCGCCGTTGGCAAGCGTGAAGCCTCTCCTGA
>CAYQOJ010000181.1:1723-6533 GCA_964419105.1 uncultured Methylococcus sp. | reverse complement strand
TGGGCTGGGTGATACTTTTCCTCTCATTTCCGATAGAGGCCATGGCGGGTGAGGGGTTTGCATCCCAGCCGCTCAATCTCACGCACACTTGGGCCGGCTATTTTTCTCTCGTCGTGATCGTGATTGCCTACATTGCTGCGATGTTCGAAGATGTCACATTCCTTCGGAAATCAAAACCGATGTTGCTTGGGGCCTCGCTGGTCTGGATCGCCATTTTGGTCCATTACCAGCGGCATGGTGATCCGGAACTCGCGCTTCATGCCTTCAAGGAAAATCTTCAAGCCTTTTTCGAATTGCTGCTGTTCATCATGGTCTCCATGAGTTACCTCAACGTCATGGAGGACATGCGGGTTTTCGATGCATTACGCATCCGGCTTCTTAAGCTCAACATGGGATTTAAGTCGCTTTTCTGGATCACAGGCATCATCGCGTTTCTTTTGTCGACCATGGTCAATGGATTGACGACTGGTCTATTGGTGGGTGCCGTCGCCATTGCCGTGGGTAAGCAGAACGCCAAATTTGTCTCTCTGGCGGCCATCAATATCGTTGTGGCCTGCAATGCAGGCGGATCCTTCAGTCCTTTGGGCGGGATTTCGACCTTGTTTGTCTGGCAGGGTGGCGTTCTCAAGTTCACGGATTTCTTTTTGTTGTTTCTCCCCTGTGTCGTGAACTTCGTCGTTCCAGCGTTGATCATGTCCTTCGCCGTCCCTCGCGGGGTTCCGAAGATCGAGATTGAAACCATTGAGCTCCACCGCGGAACCAAGCGCATCATCGCTCTCTTCGTCATCACGATCAGTTTGGCTGTTGTTTTCAATATGGCGCTGGAGCTTCCACCGGCGGCAGGCATGATGGCAGGCCTGAGTCTCTTGCAGTTCTTTAGCTACTACCTGATGAAGACCAGCGATCTGTTTGCGGTGATCCCTGATTCAGAAAATCTGGATGAGGGCGTCGCGAGCAAGGAACTCAAGGATCTTCAGCGTGGCCAGAGTTTTATGATTTTTGAGAAGATCGGTCGCCTGGAATGGGACACGCTGTTCTTCTTTTATGGCGCCATGGTCGGTATCGGAGGTCTCGGTTTTATAGGCTATCTGGATGCTATTTCAGGGTGGCTTTTTGGAGAACATAGCCCGACCGTTGCGAACATACTGATCGGACTGTCTTCAGCTTTTGTCGACAATGGCACATTAATGTTTGCCGTTTTAAATATGCATCCGGACCTTCCGATGGGGCAGTGGCTTCTGGTGACCTTGACCCTCGGGGTGGGTGGAAGTCTTCTGGCCATCGGGTCGGCACCCGGTATCGGCCTTATGGGAATCGCTAAGGGGAAATACACCTTTGCTTCCCACATGAGGTGGTGCCCTGTCATCCTTTTGGGATACTTCGCTGCCATTGGCACCCACCTTCTGGTCAATGCCCGTCTTTTTGATCACTAGCAAAATACAACCTCGCACGAACGGACGGGTTTCAGGTCCAATTGACAGATAAACCTAAGACTGGAGGTCTTTGATCATGTCTGAATCTTTGGCCAAGACCGTCGACCCTGAAGAGGCCTCGCGCTTTGAACGACTCGCCTTGCTTTGGTGGGATCCCCAAGGGCCTTTCAGGCCCCTTCATCGCATGAATCAGCTCAGAACCGAATGGATCAGGGATCAGGTCCTTAAGTATTTTGATCGCAAGCCAGAGGAGGGAACTCAGCCCCTCTCGGGGTTGCGTGCTCTCGATATCGGGTGTGGAGGTGGCATCCTGAGCGAAGCAATGGCGCGTTTGGGAGCGAGGGTCACTGGCATCGACGTCGTTGAGAGGAATCTTATGATTGCGAAACGGCACGCGGAAAAGGAAGGACTTCCGATCCACTACCGTTGCATTGCCGTTGAGGATCTTAGCCAGGAAGGAGAGATCTTTGACGTCGTCCTCAACATGGAGGTCGTCGAACATGTTGCGGATTTGCCGTTGTTTCTTAAAAGTGTTTCAACATTGGTGAGGCCCGGTGGCCTGATGATCGTGGCAACGCTGAACCGCACAGTCCTCTCATACTGGGTGGCCATCGTAGGGGCTGAACTCGTTTTTCGATGGCTCCCCAAGGGAACACATCAATGGCGAAAGTTTGTGACACCTTCCGAACTGACGGGGCTTTTGAAGCCACAGGGTTTGGTGCCAGTCTCACGCTCTGGTGTCTGGATGAACCCCCTGAGTCACAGGTTTCTGAAAGTTCCATCCATGGCTGTGAACTACATGATCGCTTTCACCAAGTCGGCCCATGCGGGGTCATCGGAACAAGGCTAGGGCTTGATTTCGATGTAAAAAGGTTGAAATGCCTCGCAACCCTCATCGCTTTTTGCCCGGACCGTGATGCGGACTTTGGCAGGGGCAGACCGTGATTCCTTCAAGTCCACATCGATATGGGAGTCCCCGCTATTCAATCGAGTGACCTTGGCTTCGTGCTTCAGGCCATCCACTTCGACGTTCAGCGTTTGAAGATCGGTATTTTGTGATGCTTCAAACGTAAATCGTGTGAGCTTGGGAACTGACGTTTCGTTTTTGGGCGACTCGGAAAAAAACTGTGGTTCACTGCAGGAACTCCCTCCACCGCCGCCCCCAGAGCCATAGCCAAACGCCATGGGTGCAAAGAGGGTAGAGCTCATGAGGATCAGGCTTAATGTCATTAGCTTCATGGGGTTTCCTCAAATCGTTGCTTGGAGTTCTTAGGGGGGACACAGTGCGAATCATTCATAATTCGCGGCTTTAGTGTATGACCATACGAAGCCGTGTTGGTTCTGGACCAGGGCTTCTCAAAACGTTACGTTTTTAAATCAATAGCAGTCGTCCTCAACCGTCAAGGATTGGCACGCACCATCGGCCGTTGTGTAGGTCGTGCTCCGATATTCGAAGTAGATGACTCCCACAACAAAAAGAACAGTCAAAACCAATAACCAATATAGAATTTCACGCATCAGTTAGACCCTGCACATGAAGCGATTGGTGTCAGGAGGTCGGATCGAAATCATAGTCAATGATTTTGTGTGGGTGATGATGTGAGTCCTCAGAGACTTGGCTGAACTCGCCCGAGGAAAACCGAAAGTCGGCCAGGGCGCGATGGTAACTGTTCAAGGCGTCGGCATAGGTCATTGAAGCATCTCCAGTGGCCAACTCCCTCAGGTTCACGAGCATCAAGTTACTTTCTCCAAGCCCGTACTTGGTCTTCTCGCCTTCCTCCAATTGTCGCGCCAGATTGCGCTGCTGATCGGCCAATCCGATACGCTTGAATGCTGCCTTGATGGCTGAGACGGAATCGCGAATCTCATTACGCACGCGATCCTCGGCAAGTTGCCGGTCGGCCGTTAAGCGAGACAGGTTGGCTTCTGCCGCGATACCTTTGCCCTCGGCAACCCGCTGTTGGACCGGCATATCAATAATGACACCTGCGTAAAACTCCGAACGGTTGACCAGGTTGGATTGGCTGATGCCAAAGTCCTGGGCACCACTGATCGTTAGATCGACTGCGGGCATTCGTTGGTTTTGTACGAGTTGGCTTTCAACTTGTGCATGACGGATCTGGGTTTCGATGCGTTTGATTTCGGGCCGCTTTAAAAGCGCATCCTCAATCAGTTCTTCCAGGGGTCGGTGATGATGTTCCTTGGCCTTGGGAAAACCTTGCGGCAGGTCTTCTGGGCTCGGTAGCAAGGTCTCGCCTTCAGGAGTTCTGAGAAAAAGCGATAACTGAATCGCGGCCTGTTCCAGCGCACGTTCGGCAGCAACAAGTCGCTCCTCTCTCTCAACCACGGCCCGCTGATTTTCGGTGGCATCGATCGCAGGAAGATCGCCAAGGTGGATGCGATCCCTGAGCCCCTCGTTTCTGGCCTTGGCTACATCCAAAAGATGCCGCGCTATTCCCACGCGCCGCCCTGCAAGCACCCAATCCCAGTAACGGTAGGTCGCCTGTCGCTCCAGCTCAAGAAGCTGCTGATCATATTCATGTCCTGCAATCAGCTGATTGAGATCAGCCTGGGCGAGGTTTGCACGTCTTCGATCGATGTCTCTATTCCGCCAGAGTGGAATCAGGACACCAGCCCGTACTTCACCATCCGTTGCAGTCTCGCTTTTACCCTCATAGACAGGATATTTTCCAACCCCACGACGGTAGCCCCCAAAAAATGTGGCGCCCCAGTATTCGGTGGGTTGCTCGAAGCCTACATCCACATTCTCATTCTGGTATTGACCTGCGAGTGATGAGCGTGAGTACATCTTGATGATCGTGTCGAATCCCCCTTCAGCCGCTAGTTTCTCTCCCGTAGCCATCTCTCGGCGCTTGCTTGCAGCCAGAACAGCGGGGAAGCTTTGAAGGGCGGAATGAATGACCTCGTCCAGCCTGAGGTAACTTTTCGATGTGGGGGGTGTGTCCCTCAGGAGATGACCTTTCGCCTGGGGTGATCTCGCGTGAGAGTCTGCCGGGCTTTCAAACGCCGTACAGCAGAGGAAAAGCACGGCGATGACCTTCAATGTCATCCAGTCGCGCTTCATTTGGACGTTTTCTCGGGTTGGATCAGCGGGGGAAAGCCGTTGAAATTTCTCCATAATTCATAACCCAGCCGGACCCTGTTCAGAAGAACCCAACCGTTGACTCGAACGCCTTGGCGGATGAAGCGTTCATCGGGCCATGGTTCATCATTCTCATCCGGCAAAATCACGATTCGAAAGTCTCCCTTGCCATTGTCCGTTGAGTCCAGCAAGGAAACGATGCCGCCAAAGGTTCCAACCGCGGTCTCCGGCCATCCAGAGAACTGAATTGCCGGATACCCCTCGAACTGGAGTC
>CAYQOJ010000181.1:0-1713 GCA_964419105.1 uncultured Methylococcus sp. | reverse complement strand
TCAGAATCGCAATCGGATCCCCCGGTTTCACAACCTCGGCGCCAGGGTTTGCCAGCAGTCGAAAAATGGTTCCATCCCGGGGTGCGATGATCTGTTGAGATCCTTGGCGCGCTGATCGCGTCTCGAGCTTTAGCTTTTCGGCTTCGGCGTAATGCAGTTCCTCACGACTCTTGGCAAGCTCGGATCGGGACTTTTCAACCGTGGCCCCACTGTCGGCCTGTGTCTTTTGTCGGTCGGCCCGAATAGCCTCAACTTCACTCAAAGCTGCATTGTAAGCAGCCTGTGATCGTTCCCGATCAGTCCTTTTTTGGGTGAAGTCCAAGTCGGATAATTCAAACGTTCTCCTGGAGGCAAGCCCCTTCTGTTCGAGTGCTTTCTGTCTTTCATAATTGAGGCGTGAGGTTTCATAGGCGGCAGACGCCGCTTCAACCTGATGCTTGGAAGCATTGAGTCGCTCTTCTGCCATCCTGATTCGGGCTTCAGCCGCCAGAAGGGCCATTTCCTTAGAGTTCTCGGCCAGTTTTGTTTGATCTTCCAAGGCCTGGATTCGGGTTCGGATGACATCCATGCGTTGAGTCAGCGTAGTCAGCTCCTGCGCAATACGACGGGGTAGCTCGGGGTCATAGTCACTGATTTCGCCTATTTGGCTGCCGGCCTTTACTTCTGATCCCTCTTGAACCCTCCATGAAACGATGCGCCCCTCAACGGTCGCTTCGATGGTTTGTTGTCTTTCCTGAGGCGCATAAGCCACCACGCGGCCCACGCCCTGAATGTTCTGTTGCCAAGGTGTCAGTGCGAGAAGCACAAGGACCAAGAGCAGAAGCCAGCCCAAGTTTCGGGCAAGCCTTCGGGTAGAGCCTGTCGTTTCCGTGAGCTGGATTGCTGGTAAGGGTTCTTTCCAAGGCTTTGGATTTGATCTGGATGACATGCCTAAGCCTCCCGGTTTAGCTCGGTTTCAAGCGGAATCCGTTTGGCTCTGCCATCGGTCAGCATGGATACTTGGGGGTTCGCGGTGACCAAAAGTAACGACCAGGGCGCGTCTTGATTCAAAAGCGTATCCAGAACCAGAGGAAGGTAAGGTTCCGGAAGGGTGTCGATCAGAGCTCCTACCATCAGTAAGCTTGGCTGACTTGCAATGGCTCTTGCCAAGGTCAGTCTTGCAAGTTGTTCATGGTTCAGGGGGGAGCCCGTCACGCTAAGTATCGATCGCGCGCCCTCGGGAAGCCCCTGAATGGTTCGATCAAGACCAACTCGTCTAAGGGATTCTTGAACCTGTTCCAGCTCAATTGAGGGGTTTCCCATCCGGATGTTTTCCAGAATACTGACCTGAAACCATTCTGGATTCATCGCGAGCGCCCATTGATCACGCATGGACGCCAGCCCCAGAATCCGAGTGTCGATTCCATTAATTGCGATGCTTCCTTCGGTCGG
Organism: uncultured Methylococcus sp.; assembly: GCA_964419105.1. Lineage (GTDB taxonomy): Bacteria > Pseudomonadota > Gammaproteobacteria > Methylococcales > Methylococcaceae > UBA6136. Next base: position 282 of record CAYQOJ010000181.1, on the reverse strand, counting down.
AGCGCGGAGGCCGCTGATGCTCTCCAAAAGGCTTTGTGATGCACCTGAGTCTTGACTTAAAAGAACACACTTCTCGCCCTTCTGGATCTTAAAGTTGGTAACAGCGATAGCTGATTTCTTTCCGTTTTCATCCCTGTTGATGATGAGCTGATCCAAGGTGATGTTGTCGAATACCAGATCACGATAGGGTTTATTTTGGCTCAACGGCTCGTCGGGTAGGTCAAGGAGGTAACTCAATTTATCCATACCAGCCATGAGGTCGTAGTAACTGGTAATGGTCTT
>CAYQOJ010000180.1:0-6589 GCA_964419105.1 uncultured Methylococcus sp. | reverse complement strand
GGGGTTCCACAATGCATCGACGTTGCCGGGTGTTCCGACGAGCCAAGTGGCTCTGATGTATGACCGACAAGTGGATGTTGTCGGCTTCGGCTCGCAATGGATTGTGAATCAACGATTTTCGGTCTACGGGAATATCAATTTTGGAATTACGAGTCTCTCGCCCAAGCAAATTGCCATTGCAGGTTTTGCTGTGGCGTTTTAGCGCGTCGTCAAGGGGATCAGATTGTTCCTTTGGATTGCAAGTTCCTGAACAGAAGGCTTTAGAGGCGATTGGGACTGAGCAGGGGCTCTAGAAGGTGGTGATGAGGTGTGTCCGTCCTTGAACCATATCCCGGGTATACCGGTAAAAGTGATAGTGACAGGCCATTTCGACCACGTAGTCGAAATAGCGCATCGGATAGGGGCGGGCTTTGGCATATCGAAGAAGCTGGCGAAGATAGAACCAGCGTAGCCCATCTTCAGAGGCTTGACGAAAAAGCCGGCCAAACAAACCGGCCGTAAAAACGAGACTCATCGCGAGATAGCGGGCCTGAGTGAATCGAGGGATATTGGGAACGCGAACATTCTCCGCGTGCTGATAAAAACGCCGCGAGACATAAAGATCATTCAACCGTTTGAAATAGGGTTCGGGAGAATAGATCTCCTCAATCAATTCAAGGTATCCCCTGGCTAAGACCTCTCTCGACATCTGGAGCGGGATCACATTGGTTCCAAAATCAGGAGGGTCTTTGAGATCCAGTCGGTTCTCGCGCTGCAGCCTTTCATGCAGCGGCGTCTTGGGGATTGCGGAGAGGAGACCTACCATCGCTTGCGTGATGGCTGATTTTTCGATGAATTGGCGCTGAATCTCAAAAATCTCCTGGGGGTCTGAGTCAAAACCGACGATCAGACCGCAGGTCACCTTGATGCCAAACGACTGGATTTTGTGGATCTGCCGGAGAAGGAAGTCTTCACCACTGGTCTCGATCTCTTCCTTGCCCTCTGTCCGTGAGGTGCGCTGGATATTCTGCATCTTTCGCGTCTCCCGAAGGGATTCGCTGTTGGGGGTCTCAATGCCGACAAATACGGTCCGAATATTGGCCCTGACAAACAGCTCCAGAAGTTCGTCGTCCTCGGCGAGGTTAATCGAAGCCTCGGTGTGAAGCGCGACAAGGTAGCGCTTTGATTTTTGCCATTCGGCGATAGCCTCCAGAATCGGGACCAAGGCCTTGCGGTTTCCAATGACGTTATCGTCCACCAAGAATACGGCCATGATGCCGGCCTGATACCAGGCTTCCAGCTCCTCAATCACTTGATCGGGGGTCTTGACCCGTGGCGTTCGTCCAAACGTGACGATGATGTCGCAAAACTCACAGAGGAATGGACACCCCCTGGACATCTGGATGCTGCCCTGAAGGTAGCGGTCAATCTTCAAAAGATCGAGCCGCTGGGGCGGGAGCTTTTTCATGTCGGTCCGCTGGCTCTGTTCATAGCGCTGCTGATGCTTTCCTTCGGCCCAGTCCGCTAGAAAGAGCGGCCAGGTCTCATCGGCTTCACCGACGAAGATGACGTCAGCCAGTCCTTGAAGATCATTTTCCTGAACCGTGATCCAGGGTCCCCCGACGACAAGAAATTTGCCCCTGGATTTAAGATCGCGCGCAATCTCCCGCATCCTCTCCCGCTGGACGATCATTCCAGTCAGGCCCACGATATCGGCCGATTCAATGACTCCATAATCCAGAGGCTCTACGGCCTCATCCATCAAGATGACTTCATGCGTGTCAGGCGTCAGGGCAGCAAGGAGCGCCAATGCTGAAGTGGGCGTGACGGCTTTTCGACCAAAGATCTTCAACGAATGATTGAAGTTCCAGTAGCTGGTCTTGAATTCCGGGTTGATCAAAACGATACGGGCCATCAGCTTACTCGTTGGGGCTTTGCGTTTGAATTTGGCGAAGGGTCTCTTCAAATCGAAGATTTCTCTCACAGGTTGCATCCCAGCCGCTCACCAAGCGAGCCACACCGGTTTCGGCATGTGCGTGGAAGTGCCAACCCTCACGATGGAGTCCTTCCACCATGCGCTTGGTGAGCTTCACAAAGACCATATTGGATTCTCTTGGGTAGCAGGGAGTGAGACCCGCGTTTATGAGTTTCATTTCAAGATCAGCCGCCATGGCATTAGCGTTTTGGGCGTGCTGACGCCAGGCGCCTGATTCCAAAAGCCCGACCCAAGGCGCGGTCAGAAGACGCGATTTGGCTGCAACCTGTCCCGCCTGTTTCAAGCGATAGGAAAAGCCCTCTGCCAAGCCGCGGTCAAAGAACACGACCGCGTCCGAGATACCCCCACCCAGCTTTGATCCCCCGAGAATCAGGACATCGACGCCCACATCCCGGCTGATCCTCGAGGGGGAAACATTGACTGCAGCCGCTGCCTGGAGTAATCGGGCACCATCCATGTGAATCAGAAGACCCTGAGCTTTTGCGGCGCTGATCAAATCGGAGAGGCATGCTTCCGAATAAAGGGTTCCCCTTTCGGTCGATTGCGTCAGGCTCAGCACCTTGGGTGGCTGAAATCTCAGATCCTTGGGTTGCAGGAGGGCAGATTTGAGCTCATGGAGCTTGATCCTCGCATCTTCGGTCTGGGAAATGGCCTTAAGTCCGATGCCCTGTCCAAAGAAGCCTGGCGCCCCACATTCGTCGAGGAGAATATGCGACAGTCCGTGACAAAGGATCGACTGATAGCTTTGGGTCAGATGCGCCAGTGCCAGACTATTGCCCGCCGTTCCTGAAGCGACAAAAAAGATTTCGGCATCGCAGTTCAGGAGACCCCTAATCTCCTGCTTGGCTTTTTCTGTCCAGACATCGCACCCATAGGGGGGCTCTGATCCCTGATTGGCTTTGACCAAGGCTTCAAGGGCTTCAGGGCATAGCCCGGACCAATTGTCGCTCGCAAAAGAGGAGTTCATGGGCATCAGCTTCGCGAATTGGCGATGCCCGATGTTTTTGAAGGGTTGATCTCTGTATTGCGCCTGGCTTGGAGCGGCCGGCTGCTACTCTCCTCGTCATCATCGCCAAGACGCCTGGGCCTTGGGATCATGAGTCGGGTCACCTGCCGGTTCCGGATCCAGATGATGATGCGGCTCGCAAACAGAAGGGCGATGATGAGCCCATAAAACAAGGGATCTGCAAGGTTGCCCTTGAGTTGCATGACATAGTGAAGGATGCTCGCAACGGCAGCGACGTAGATCCAGCGGTGCAGTTTTTTCCAGTTTTTTCCAAGGAGTTTCTTACCCTGCTTGGGGGAGCTTAAGGCGAGCAACAAAAGAATAAAGACGGCAAGGACCCCGGGCCATAAGTAGGGCGTTTCAACCAGGTCCAGTCCGATCGTCGACCAGATGAGGGCATGATCGATGGAAAGATATCCATAGACGTGAAGTGCTGCATAGAAGAAGCTCGTCAGACCCAACAGCTGCCGAAATGGAGCAACGCCTCGCCATGAGGTGACAACCTGCAGCGGCGTAATCAAAAGTGTCAGACACAGAAAACGAAGAGCCCAGATTCCGGTGAACAGATGAAAAGATTCGACGGGGTTAGGACCCAGCCCATCAAGCTGAATTAGCGCCCAAAGATAAAGCCCAGGCAGCAGACTTAGGAACAGGCAAAAGTTCCAGAGGTTCGAAAGCCATATGATCATCGACCCCATCAGCGGAGAGCTGATGCCGAAATCCAAAGGATCGATTCGGGCCTGTTTTTTCCGGAGAACAGACTGGAATTCATTCAGAAAGATGATGGCGCCTTTGGTGGACATCAGAAATACCGCTTGAGATCAAGACCGGAATAAAGGGATGCCACCTGATCCCCATAGCCATTGAAAAGTTGCGTCTTCATTCGGGGTTCATGCAGGCTACTGGCCAACGGACGCTCAGTTGCCTGACTCCATCGGGGATGAGGGACCTCTGGATTGACGTTGGCATAAAACCCATATTCATCCGGAGCTTGCTGATTCCAGGTTGTGATGGGCTGCTGGGCCAGAAGCTCGATTCGAACGATAGCCTTGATGCTTTTAAAGCCGTATTTCCAGGGAACAACTAGACGAAGCGGGGCTCCATTCTGATTAGGCAGCGGTTTCCCGTAGAGACCGGTTGCCAAAAGGGTCAAGGGGTGGAGGGCTTCATCCATTCGCAAGCCCTCACGGTAGGGCCACGCCAGTAGTTTCTGACTTTTCTGGTTCGGCATGACCTCTGGAGCCATGATCGAGGTGAACGACACGAACCGGGCGGTGGAGAGGGGCGAGACGGCCGTGAGAAGATCTTTCAAGGGGATCCCTCGCCAGGGAAGTACAGCCGACCAGCCTTCGACACATCGGAAGCGATAAATCCGCTCCACAGCTCTGTACCGCTTCAACAACTCCTCGATGCCGATTTTCAGGGGTCGCTCGACCAAACCTGAGACCTCTATCGTCCACGACCCGGTTTTAAGACCAGAAGCCAATTTTGAGGGTGCCGATTTATCGAATGAGAATTCGTAATAGTTGTTGTAGTGGGTGGTCGCAAATTCAGGCGTGGCGACAAGGTTTCCATCCGAAGCCAGAAGTCCCTGATCCAGGGGGGGCGGCTTTTCTTCGGCTGTTGCGAAAGGGGTTGCAGAAAAAAGGGCGGTACTCCCCATCAGCTTCAAAAGACGACGGCGGTCCTCCCAGATTTTTGGGTCTGTAACCATCGATTCCGGAAGGCCCGGATATGTTTTCATGACTGAGTAATCTCAGGCCAGAGGCGCTAGCATGAGGGAGTGCATCAGGCTTTGAGCATTTCAGTCAGTTTCTTGATTTCCTGGTCCGCGTTGACCTTGTAGGTCACGTCGTACTGCACCCCGAGGTAATACAAAAGCTCGCCTTTGTTATCAAAAAGGGGAGTTACCGCAAGATGGTTATGGAACAAAGTCCCGTCCTTCTTGTAGTTGCGAAGGGTCACTGAAACTGGCTCGTGCTTTTGGATTCCTTCCCGAAGTCTTGCGACCTCGGGTTGATTCTTGTCCACGCCCTGGAGGAACCGGCAGTTTTTGCCGATGATGTCCTCAGGGCCATAGCCCGTGAGATCGGAGAATGCCTTATTGGCATACACGATGGGGCAATCCTCCTGATCGGGATCTGCCAGAGTTACGCCATTGACACAATGATCGAGGATGGCAGTGAGTACTTGAGGGATCAGTCCGGTATCTTTTCTTAAAATCAGCGGCATGGTGTCGGTCTCCCGTTTTAATTTTTTTAATGGGGTTTCAGGCGGGTTCAAGCAGCGAGGTCAGCGTCAAAACAGTCGTTTCGACGCCTTCACTGATCGCTGATCGCAAGAGCTTCACGAAGGGACGCATGAAAAGTTCCACCTCAAGGAGTTCAAATCGGAACGTCACATTAGTTTCTGATGGCCCCAAGGACTCAATCCGATAAATTTGTTTGTAGGGCATATCGATCCCTTGAAATGAAAAGAGATCGCATTTTTCAAATTCCAGAACCTCAAAGGTCGATGTCACCGGCTCCTCGTTTTCCAGGCGGACTTGACGAACCCGGCTCCCTTTCTTGAGGGGAATGCCGTCGAGGGGTTCCAATTCGACAACGTCGGTCATCCAGCGCTGGTAATTCTCATGAAAGTTATCGGCAATGAATTCGAAGACCTTGGTCTGATCCTGATGGACCGTTGCCGTCATTTCGGCGGCAATGGGTTCAGAGAGGTTTGGTTTGATTTTTAGTTCCATGCGTCTTTCGCCCTCGACTTTTTCTGAGCTTTCGGTCGACCCTGCGCCGACATGCTCGTGAAGGGTTGAAGTGAGTGGGTCGTTTCCAAGGCGTTCACCTTACTTTCGTCCGGCATTGGGAATCAGCTTGAGCACCCGTCGAAAATGTTTTTCCGTCAGAAGTCCAAGGCATATGAGCTGGATAAAGTTTTCCGCCATGATGACTTCCAGTCCGATCTTTTGAGGAACCACTTCAAGTCGGGTTCCAAAGATGCGATCCCAGAATGAAAAGACAATCCCGTAATTACTGTCATGCTCTTTGCGAAGTGCGGAATGGTGAGCTCTGTGGAGAGACGGCGTGATCAGGAGTTTTGAAATGCGGCCTTCGTTGGGGATCTCTGTGTTCGAATGATGGAAGAGTATGAAGACGAGCTGGATCGCTTCCATCGCAAGTACGATGTAGGCATTCACTCCGATCAGGATTACAAAAAGGCATTTGTAAGGAATTTCGATCATGAGGTCGATCACATGAAAGCGAAAACCTGTAGTGACGTTGAATGCCTTGTCGCTGTGATGGACCTTATGGAATCTCCAAAGGAACTCGTTGTGGTGACTCACGACGTGCCAGAGGTAGATACTGAAGTCGTAGATCAGAAAGGTTAGGAGCCACTTGGCAGGACCTTCCGGCATCGCATGGAGCAGTCCATGCCCCGCAAACTCCTGCGCAACGAAAAAGAGTGAGGTCGCCCGAATCAGGGTCAAGACCACGTTGTTGAAGAAAAACGCCGTGAGGTTGGTGTAAACCGATTCTTTACTCGTCGTCTTGGCAAACGCCACCTTGGGACGCTTTTTCTCAAAGGCGAGAAGAACAAAAAAGGAGAGGAAA
>CAYQOJ010000179.1:0-6733 GCA_964419105.1 uncultured Methylococcus sp. | reverse complement strand
TTCTACCAGCCCATCATCGTCTACCGCTAGGACGGTCCCCGGCCCCCGGAAATCCCGAAACCTATCATCACCTTGCAAGGCGTCACGGTGAAACACTACGGAACCCTTATGCAGCGTGTCCATGTTCTCTCTCCCTTCTAATCTTTATGTAGGGCCAAAGGCTAGAATTTATGATTCCCGTAGCCACTCGGGAACCGACTCCCCCTTTGCCTTTAGTTCCGCGATACGCTTGGCTCGGGCTTCGGTCATAGACCGTCGCGCCTCCTCCCGTTGACGGTCACTCCCCCCCCGTAGTGCGGCCACCGCCTCGGGAGTCGTGGGCATCGGCGGGTCGTACTCCCCGACGAAATAACCTTGGTCCCGTGCATGGCGGGAGGGTTTGGTGAAATCCGGCCTCCCTGCCAGGGTATAACAGGCACGGTGCCACACTTCGGCCCCGTCTGTATTCCATCTATTTATCCTACCATAACCGTCGTACTCCCCACCCACACGGTCCCCGTCCCCTGAGAGTCCCACCGCATCACACATCCACCTGCTTTCCTCCCGCGTAGCCGCATGGGGGCGGATGCTATGACCGCACCCCGGACAATCGACTGAAAAGAATCCCATATCTTCCTCCGTTGTCGGTTAGCCTTACACCCTTACTGCTACAGGAAAGGCTTGAATTTACTAGGGTTGAGCGGCGCGGGGTGGAGAAAAGAGAAAAGGGGCGACCGGAATCCATCCGGTCGCCCCTCTCTATCCTAACCACCGGGGTTAGGTATCTATCCCACCTGCCACACTCGCGGCGGCGGCTCACTCTCTACTGCCACCGGCATATCATCCTCGGGAATCACAATTCCTGCATAGACAATATCGGGAAGGGTCTCGGCCCCATCCGGCCCCACAAGCCACCCCGTGTTGCCGGTGACATGGTAGGAACCGCCCGCTTCCTTTGCGATGTTGCGGGTGAGTCCAATCGAGTCACCCCGCAGGATGCTCTTTGCCAGCTTCTCAGCCTTGCTAGGGTTGAACCCTGCCTTGACAATCTTCTCAATAACGTAACGGATGCTATCGCTCATGTTGTGTTACCCTCCAGCCTGTTAGGATGCGTTCGATTGTGGAGTCACTAATACCTAGCGACTCTTTCACAATCATAATGGCGGACGCCCACTCGGATATACCTAGGGGGGAGACTACCGACACCGGCCCTACCGTTGCAAGGGTTAGGATAAAGACCATCAGCCCTAACCCTATCCCTTGCCCATCCTGCAAATCTACCGTGAAGGATGCACGGTCGTTATATTCAACCGTTGCACTTCGACCTTCATGATAGACCGTGAAGGTTGTATCAGTAAGGACGTAATCATCACTCCCCATCCCCTCGTGCCCGAATACCTTGGAGAGTTGCCCCTCCAAGGTATTCGGGGGCACGGGGGTTAGGTATATCTCGACCAGCGCCTTACCCATTGGCGGCGGTGGCCGTGGTTGCATCCACCGCGTTGAGGGCGGGAGTCTCAGCAGCCTTCGTCGCAGGCACATCGACCCGCTGGAAGGAAACCCCCTGGAAGGTGGCGAGGGTGCCGTAGAAGTCCAGCCCCTCGACACTCACACGCTCCACAATGAGCGTGCCGGTGCGAACCGGGTCGCGACCCGTCAGCGCCCCGATAACGGCGGCGTGGTTAGCACCATCGAGGATGGTGTAATCCGACAGGCTCTCACGGGTGATGAGATCCTGCACGTCCCGCGCAAGCTTACCGTTCTCCTTGACAGTACGGCCCCGACGAACCTGAACAAAAAACGCCTTCATCTTACACTCCCTTGCCTGTGGGACGTTGCCCACGTTGTTGCCGGTCGTTTCGTGTTCACGGGACCACCCCGTGAACCGCACCCCAACCGACTAGGGTTATCGGGCTTGCGGGACCATCCCGCCCGCCCCTTACACTTATACTGCGAGGGATTCACCTTGAATTTGCTAGGCTCATCCCCGGCTGTTCGACTCTTTCAACCACCCCTTACATCTATACTGTTACCCCTTAGGCTTGAATTTACTTAGCCCCGCTAGGGTTGGGTGCCGGTAGGCCCACCCCCCACCCGTACAGGGAAGCACGCCCGTTGCTTGACCTACCTTTTAGCGCACAATGTTCGGGGTGTCAAGCCTTAGTTTTCATTTTTATTGCCACCGCTAGGGTTAGGTGATGCGTAGCGGAATTCCCAGCCTCACACGCTCCCGCTCGTAATAGGCGGCTTCCCGCCGTTCATCTTCCCCCGCATCAGGGGGCAGGGGGCTAGGGTTACAGTAGGGGCAGCGCCGGGTGATAATGACCCCACCCCCCGTGCGAACAATCCCATCCCTGCAAAGACTCGGGCAAGCCATCTGGTACCTTTCTGCTAGGGTTGAACTACCCCCGCCTCTTCTCTTATCTACTATGTTACCCTTTAGGCTTGAATTTACTAAGCCTGCAACGCCGAAAAGGGCCGGAGGGGAATCCCCTCCGGCCCCCGCTAGGGTTAGGCGTCAGCACCGCCGCCCGTCTCCGGGGCCACGATGTCGAGGATCTTATCGGCGGCGCGGGTGATGTTCTGCCCGCTCGCCTTGATCTTCTTATCGAGGCCGTCCGCGTTCTCCCCTGCCCAGACGGCGACGTAGTTGAAGGAGTAGGTGTCGGTCGGCATCCCCATCGCACGGCAGACGACGGCGGCGACCGACTCGGCCTCCATCTCCCGCACCGACCGCTCATCGTGCGAGGCGTCCGGGTGCAGCTCGCTGTGGGCAAGCTCGTGGCAAAGCGTCCGGAAGATTGCGCCGGAGGAACGGCCCCCCGTCTTCACGGTGATGGCGCGGTCGCTGAAGCGGAAGAACCCGTTGACGCCGCCGGGAATCTCCTCCTCGAAGGAGATTCGCACCTTGAACTGCTCCTCGAACAGGGGCAGCAGGTGCTTCCACGCCTCGAAGTCGTGGGTGACATCGACGGGGGGCGGGGGCGGGGTGAAGCCGCGCTCGCCCGTCGCCGTGTCGATGGTGTCCTCGACACGGAACTGGTTGAGCGTCGTGAAGCCCACCAGCTTCATCACCGCCTTGCCGTCCGCGTTCTTGACGACGTTACCGGCGGCATCCTTCTCCGGCACCATGATGGGCTTGAGCACGGTGACGGCCTTCGCGCCCTTCACCACCTGGCGGCCCGCCGACTTCCAGCCGTTGTAGGTGGCGGTGTAGCCGCTCGCCCCCTGAATGGCGAGCCACACCTGATTCATGAACGAGAAGCGGCGGGTGCTGGCGGGGCCGAGCGTGGCCGAAGTCTCGAGGAATTTCAGCCAGTCGCCGTTGGACTGGACCGCCGACACGAGCGCCGCGTTGTACGCCTCGAAAACCGCCTTGCTGTTCACGTTACCCATTGTGTCCGCTCCCTTTTTTGTGTCGGGGTCCGTCCCCGCTCACACCTAGTATGTCACAGTTTTTGGTTGAATTTACTAGGCTCATTCAACCCGTAAGGGGAAGGGCAACCCGGCACCATACCGTTTCCCTCATCCCTTACATCTATACTGTTAGGGGAAAGGCTTGAATTTGTTTAGCGGGGAGGGGAGGGACCCCCCGCCGCCGCACCCGCACTAGAGCCAATCGCACGGGTCGCCGTCGTCCACAATCGAATCGACCGCCGCCATATCAGCGGTGGCGATGGCGAGCGCGGCCTTGTGTGCCGTGCGAGCGCGGACGTGCGAGCGCCGAGCCTTGTCCCAGTCGGCGGCGTAAAGAACGAGGCCGGTATCGGTCTCGATCACTTCCCGAACGGTGGGGGGCGCACCCGGCATCCCCCGTTCCCACCGAATCCGACACTCCAACCCGCACACCACATCCCAGACGTTAGCCATGCGTCACCCTCGCGGGACCATCCCGCGTTGTCTCTTACACTCTAGATGTTAGGGGATTACCTAGAATTTGCTTAGCCTTCCCGTACCAGTCGCCGGAAGCCGAGAAGGAAGGTGAAGCAAAGGCCGATGGCCCCCACCGAGAGGGCGGCGCACGCGGCGGCCTCGAAGGGTCCGGTGGGCGGCGGGCAGGTGACGGTGGACACGATATGCGTACCAACAAACGTCACCGCGCTAAGGGCAGCCATAACCTTGCACTCACGGTCGGTCATTGTCTCTCTCCTCCGTTCGGGTTGACTTACACCTTATATGTTAGAGAATAACCTTGAATTTACTAGGGAGAGTCTCCCGTGTCGCCGCCATAGTACCGTTCCCAGAAGGCGTCACCGGCACGGGATTCAGCCGCAAGGGTTGCCCGTTGCACTTCCCGCTCGGCGGCGCGGCGGGCGTTGAAAGCGGCGGTCAACACGCTATCAGCGGCGTCGTAGTAATCCTGCGAGGCATCATCGCCCCCGCTCGCACGGAACGCATCCTCCGCCCTAAAGTAGACGGCGCGGGCGGCGTCCTCTTTCACTTGCAGGGTTCGAACCGCCCGCTCCAAACGACGCACCATGTCACGTTTCATAGCTGCTCCCTTAGCATGGTGAGACATTCACCACACCCTACCTGTTACAGCAAAAGCTTGAATTTATTAGGGTTAGAAACCCCGGTCATGGCGGTAGATAGCCACCAGCAGCAGGGTAAAAGCCCCAGCCGCTGCAACCAGACTGCAAACCCCATACACCAGTGTCATGTCCATCGCTTGTCTCCTTCTACCCATACTGTTAGGGGATTAGCTTGAATTTACTTAGCCCCCGTTTTAGTCGAACAAGGGTTCGCCGTTCGCAGCGGCCTCGTGGCGGGCCTTCAAGTCCACGAGAACCGCCACGAGCGCGGCCTTACGGACCTTGCGGGCGAGCGGGGCATTACGGCGGGCAAGCTCCCACGCGACCGAATAAATCGTCTCGTAGGTGACGGAATCCACGACCTCCTCGATGACGGGAACACTCTCCGCGTTCGGCCCCAGCTCCACGTCGAAGTGGATGCTGCACTCGCGTCCCAGAATTTCGTCGCACACCATCGGAAAGCTCATTGCGGACCCCTTTTGTTGCAACGGTGAACCGTTCACCGTTGCCTTACACCCTTACTGCCACAGGAAAGGCTTGAATTTACTAGGCCCCTGCTAGGGTTGTTAGTGCAGGGTGCCATATTGACGTTCCCCAAGGAACCGCCGGAGAATATCGGGGGAATTTTGGGCATCCATGATGATACCCCTAGCTGCCCCTTGCGCCTCCGCGATGTTACGGAATTCACTAGGGAGATAGAAGGTCTCCCCCGTGGAGTCATCCTCCACGCCACCCCGAAAGCACCCGTTCTCATGGTCGATTTCAGCAAAAGGAACCAGCATCGCGTCACTCCGTTCGGTGAGGGGTTTGTCTTACACTCTAGATGTTAGAGGATTACCTTGAATTTGTTAGTCCCGTATTTCCCGCTCACAAGCAAGGACCGCCTCCTCGTGTGACATCGCCCTATGGTTGTGCAAGCACTCCATGATATGGGTGATATGTTCATCGTTACGTTGGACCCATGTGCCCCATGCCCCCATGAGGCACCCCACCAGAACAGCCCCCGCGACGTACTCGAGAATTTTCAGCATTTTCTCTCCCTTAGTAGAGGTAGTTGTCCGGGTTGATACGGGCGTTGTGGTCGATGCGGAAGTCGAGGTCGAGGTCGAGGTCGTTGTCCCGCATCAGCAGGGCGAGCTGCTCCGCCAGCCCCTCGACCTGGGAGCGGTAGTGGTGGGCGTCGTGGGAGTAGTAGTTGGCGGCCCGCTCGGCTCGCTCGGCCCGGTAGAGCCAGAGGTCGAGGATGACCTGCGACCTCCCGTCGCGGGCGATCTCCACCTGCTCGTAGGCGTGGCGGGCGAGGGTGTCCTCGGAGGCGCGGCTGGCGTTCGCCGCGTCCAGGTTGGCGAGGGCGAGGGCGATCTGCTCCCGCAGGTTGGCGGCGCGGTTGGCGGCCTCGCGGCGGGCGCGCTCCGTGTCCAGCATCTCCCAGAGCGCCGTGTTGACCAGCGCCTTGCCCTCGTGACGCGCCACCTTGTGCGTGTCGCGGCGCATGATGTTCCGCGCCCCGTGCGTCAGCTCGCGGGCGCTGCTCCAACGGTCAACCTTCGTGGTGATGGTCGGGCGCATGATTCACTCCGTTTCGTTAGGGTTGAGTCATTCAACCCTTACACCTATACTGTTGGGGAAAAGCGTTGAATTTATTTAGCCCCTCACATCCGGCAAGCGGGGCAGCCGGGGCAATCCTCCGTCGCAGGGACGTTGCACCGCTCCGGCGGAACGTAGGGGGACGGCATCGGGGTCGCCTTACGCTCCAGCATCCTGCGAAGCACTTCGCGCTGTTCGGCATAGGTCATTGTGTCCCTCCGTTGTTTGAAGGGTTGAGTCATTCAACCCTTACACTCTAGATGTCAGGGGAAAGGCTAGAATTTACTAGCCGGTGAGCCTCACCGTGCCGCTCGAAAGCAGCACGGTGCCGTCACCCGCAGGAATCGACCGCAGGGCCGTCATCACCTCGGCGGGAGCCATGAACGGCTGCCCCTTGAGCGCAAGGTGGTGGCCGTAGGCACCGCCAGCGTTGACGGCGAAGGTGCCTTCCCCCGTGGCAAGGTTGACACGGGCGATGGCATCGCTCGACTGGATCATCACGGTATCGTCCCCGGCCTTGACCGGGTACACGGTGAAGTCACGAACCTTGCGCGTACCGGGGAGCTTGCACTTGACGCTGTAGAACATCGTCGGCCTCCGTTCGTTCGGGTTATCTTACACCTTATCTGTTAGGT
>CAYQOJ010000178.1:4903-6768 GCA_964419105.1 uncultured Methylococcus sp. | reverse complement strand
GTTTGGTTGTTCACTGATGTAGTGTATTTCGGGCCAGGGGTGCCAGGGGGGGGGGGAACCAGAGGAAAAAAAACCTGGCTTGGGCGACATTTTCACAAAACAGAACGTTTCATTTTCTGTTGTGTCCATATGCCACAAGGACACATGCTGGATGCCTGGTGGAGGATATCTCCGCGTGTGTATGGAATCAAGTGATACTGGATGGATGGATGGATAGAGGGGGGCAAGAGCTCTTAGACGCACATTCATTCGCATGATTGTGGGTTCTGCGCCAGGATATGCACAGGAAGCGCTGGCTGCCTTCGAGGAGTTTGAGGCGAGCGTGCTGCCGGCGCTGGAGCCTAGAACCTTCGGCGCTGGAGCTGGAAGAGTCTGCGGCGGAATGTGCTGCTTCACGCGGCGTGTACTTCGCATGAAGATCGGCGCGACGCAACGCGAGAAGGACCCTCGCTCGGATCCGCTGTCGCGGCATCATGCTGTGACGACGCCCTGCATGCGCATCGGGCACCGGGTACTTTGCGCTGAGTCGGGAGGAGGGAGGGGTATGTGGTAGCAGTACTGGGGTTAGTCACTTAGACCTTCTTGCTCGAGGTTTTTTAGTTTATCCAAAACAAGTGGACAGTGAAAAGGGATCTCTGCATGCAGGCGAGGTTTTTTGATATTATTTTTTTTTTCTCAGTGGCCGAGCATTGTTATTTTGGTTTAAGGATTTCCTTCTTGTGCACTCGGGGGGTTTCTTCTCAAACGAAGAATTTCCTTTTTGGCTTGGAACATGATGTCTTGACTAAACCTGTTGATGTCTGTTACTTCGTTCAAATTCTTACCTTTTGTAAAGATTTCCAATACTTTTTGAAAATTTGTTCCTTGCATTTCTATATTTGTCATGATAAGTTTAAACTCCATCCCTCTAGCTGTTGTTTTTTCATGGGCATACTGAAAGCAATACATGATTTCATTCCCCATTTGTTTTTGTGCAAGCCAACACATGCATGTTATATTTTTTGCTTGTGTGTCAGCAGGTTTGATATTCACCACGTCTGGATAAATATGGCTGATTGCAATAAAAATAAGTTTTTGGATATTTCGTCTGAAATCATGGTCGCTGAAATATATTCCAGCACATATCACTCTTCCCCCAAAATAATTTTTTCTGTAGTCATAGACAGTCCATCCCAGTCCGCGAATTAAGCGTGTCATCTTTGTCTGTGGCCACGGTTTGTTATCTACACGTGTCTTGTAAATTTCTACTTTGTCGAATCCATGTGACATTACTTCAGTCATTTCCATTATAGCCCTGTTCTGTGTCAATTCATGCACATGATCTGCTGTTTTTATGGCAAAATCATCAGAGGTCCATTCAGAGCAGCCTCTATTTTTCTGCATGTTTTCCAATATATTTTCCAATTTATCACTAACTAATTGGAAAGCGCCATACAATAACAGATTGATGCGGGCATTTTTTGACGTATCCTTTTTCAGTTCATTGGAACCTTTCTCTGGGACTTCAGGGTCTCCCTCCTTTTGGTCTGTTGATTCCCTTTCCCCTTTCACATTTAATATCTCCTCTAAGTTCTGTGGTTCCCAAAATATTTCAAATCCAAAAATAATCAACACTGTGTAGCCACACGCGTCTTTGGTCTGATAACAGTATTCTGCTTTGGGTTGACTTTCAAACGCTGGAGAAGCAGGATATTCTGGAAAAAAGAAATCAATAGCAGCCTGCATCAGTTTGGTCCTGTCAACGGCAGAATCGAGATCCTCGCACAGCAGTCGTGGTTCACGGGGTTGGTGATCGAGATCTACATAAATAACCCCTCCGTTTTCCTGGACTATGCGGCTCAA
This sequence comes from uncultured Methylococcus sp., assembly GCA_964419105.1. GTDB lineage: Bacteria > Pseudomonadota > Gammaproteobacteria > Methylococcales > Methylococcaceae > UBA6136. Next base: position 4,926 of record CAYQOJ010000178.1, on the reverse strand, counting down.
ATTGTCTCGTGTTTCTTCTGTCT
>CAYQOJ010000178.1:0-4893 GCA_964419105.1 uncultured Methylococcus sp. | reverse complement strand
AGAAGACATATTCATTTACCTCTCTGTTCATCCTGCCGTATCGCATGGAAAAAAAACGCTGCTGATCCTCTCCACTGCTACCGCTTTGTGATTCACCTGCTGCCATCAATTTGGTAACTCTATCCATGCACATCAGAGCAGCTCTAGTGTGTTCAAACCTCTGCATACCACTTTTCACCAAGCTATTCAGATATATATGATATTCACTTCAATGCATTCATCATTCCGGTTGCGTATTTTTACACACAAACAAAGTGTGCCCGAGATCTGCGCACTCCGCCAGGAGCAGTCAGAGCAGCGCCGCTGGATACTACTTCTACTACCACTACGGAATGGGCGCTCTCCGGGGTGTGCCGTACGTGGCAGCAGAAGGCCTTCCGCCGTGACACGCCTCTGTTGCTGACGATGGCCCTGCGCTTGATGATGATGATGCAGACGGTGTCTTTCCTGAGCCGTACGAGATCGGTCCTCGCGCCAGCGACTGTGGGGGGTGTTGAAAAAGATGCAGTCCACCGGATTGTGCTGCTCAGTTCGCGGTAGTGGGTGACGGACTTGTAGCTGTGTGCTGCAACTTCGGGTGTGTAATGTTGTTGTCAGTGGTGGTGGTCTTGGTATTTTTCGTCACGCAGGTGCCCATGAGTTATGTGCAGTGTGTGGAATGTGAGTGGCTGTTTGTCCTGGATGGTACTTCTTTGACGTCATCATTGAAATAATAGTCTGGGCAGAGGACTGTACTACGATCATCGTTGTCATCATTCCTTTTTGGTGGTTTTACCATCATTTTGGGATTAAGTACTCTTGTGTAGGGAGAAAAGTGGTCTCTATGCGACGGGGTGTTGTTGGATCAGCGGGAAAGGGGTATGTCAGTTCGTGTTTACTCGTAAAGCGATCTGTAAATCTGCTTGAATTGTAAATCAGTTTTGATTTAATTCTAGATTCTGCTTGTGATTTGTATGTTTCATTCCATAATTTTTGCATATCTGTTGTGTTTCTTTGTATGTAGTCGTTAATTTCTTCAGCAGTTATGGGTTCCTTTGCTGGGAGATGGTTTTCTGCTTGCTGTCGTTTCCATTTATATTTGTTGATTTTAATATTTTCTTCATTCCATTCATTATCCAGCTCAGCGTCATGGGTGCTTATGTATTGATCTATCGCTTGTTGTCTTTCTATTAACTTGGTATCAGCTAAATTTTGGTTTGCGTTATTTTTCTTCCAGATTTCCTCTTCTTCTTTTAATTGTTTGTTGTATTCTTTTATATAGTTTGTGATTGGATGCAAATGATAGAACTCGAAGTGCTGGTCGTTTGTTCTGGAATGTCGTTTTTCTAAAAAAAAATCGAGATTACTTCTCTTCCACTCTTTTCCGCCTTCGCATACATCAAGAAAAGCACAATACAAAATAGTCTCAGCTGCGCTATTGGTGAGATTTCTAGCTGTTATTTCACTTTCGTGTAGTGCTTTTTCTCGGGAATTATCATCTATTAATCTAAAAATGATTTGACTGTCTTTTATTATGACGTTTACTTTATTCTTTTTACCTATTGCAATGATCATGTCAGGTTTGTCAGCCGAGTATATTCCCTGTGCTATTGTTCGAGCCCATGACACTCTTGATTGTGGCAATTGGCTTTCGTGATATTCTACATAAAATCTACTGTAAAACTGTATGATTCGTTCGAAATGTGTAAAAACAAGCAGTCTCAGGGCCACATCCTTAAACTGCCGTATAGAATATGAAGGTTTCAATCCTTCTCCAATCAGATTGTACACTGTCTCGTCTGAAAAAGATTCATAGTTTTGAGTGTTGAATGTTACTATTTCATGGATATCCTTTTTATTGAGTATGCCAAACATATAACTGGTTTTTCTGGTGATACTTATGGTGTTTGAAGCATTATCCTGCAGCACGTTCAAAACATGGGCTTTATTAAATGAAATTTTATGTGAGGTCCCTTTTTCATCAGTTTTTGCAGACACTGTGTCTATTTCAAAACGTGGGTTGTATCTTTGTATTTTCTTAAGAGTTGCATTTACCCATTGTACCATTTTTTCCCACTCTATTTTTGGTGTGGTTTGATCTCGACTCAAAAACAGTAGCATGTGGTCAAGTCTGTGCAGTAGCAAGTCCGTGTGAATTGAAAGCATCCCCAATGTGTGCATCTGAACTTTTATATGTTTAAAAAGCGGTCTTCTAGTCGTTATCATTTGCAGCTGGCATTAAGAAGAAGTGTGCGGCCACGGATTCTTTGTTTTTTGTCTTTATTTGAAGTCAGTTTTTTCCACAAGGACAAATGATATTAATGACCCTGCCGCACCTGCCTCTGTGTGGATGCCAATCACAATAATAACAATAACATCATCACATATCTTTAACCATCTTATCCAACCTCAGCAAAAACTCCTGCAGCCTGAGCTGGCCGCTGCTGACCGGGGTCGTGCGCCACCAGTACGCGAGGTGGTCGTCGGCGGCGCGGTAGGGCTCCGGGAGCTTGGCGAGGCTGAGTTTCTCGGACCATGCGGTCACTATGTCCCTCCTCCTGCCCGCGGGCGATGCGTGATAGATATTGAGTTTCCCGTTGACGTCATTCACGCTGCACGTCGCGCTCAGCAGGAGGTCTTGATTTGTCCCTGCGTTGTTGTGCTCAAGCATTTCCTTGACTTTGTCCGCCCCGTCGTAGCACTCCAGGAAAAAGCCGTCTGTCCGGATGATCGGGGTCGTGTTTTGGTTGTTGGCGTCTTTGCTGAAGAGGATGTAGAACGGGCGGGATGCTAGCGTGCTGCTGATTCCGAATTTATGTTCCAGCAGTTTCCTGCTTTCCGTGTCGAAATACAGGCTGGCCGTGGAGATGGTCGTCATTGTGACAGGGGGTCACTGTCTGTTTTTTTATACACTTTCAACCTAACACAGCCTGTGATCCCTCATCACTTGGTAGCAAGGGAAGGAAAAAAAAACTAGTGCTGCACCAGCCAGCTTCTGCTGCTTTACCTAGCGGTCGTCCTAGCCTGACTGGCAAGATAACAATAACCTGTGTTTTTCTATAAGAGTGCAGTTCGTGATTGTACTGTAAATGCACAGTACCAGAGGAAGTAGCAATAGTATTCTGCTAGCCCTGCTTTCAGCAACGTCACCGGTTTTAGGCTCCCAGAACAACGGCGACTGTGGGTTTCTTTGGGTGTCACAGGCGATATATACTTCATTCGGGAGAAACGACTGCAAAGGTTTTGTTATAAGGGACGTTGTGGTTTGCATATTGTGGTTTATCTGCGTGATTACAGTATGTCATAAGCCGCAATTTAATAAGGACTTTCCTGGGCAAGCACTTTTTCTGATCCTTGCACTGATTTTCGTGACATTCATTGAATTTTCGCTGGGTTTGTGTGCTGCGATCGGGCTCATTGTAGTGGTTGGATCAAAAATAATGAAAGCAGCGCTGGGGTAACCGTTGAGTTCCTGCATTCCCAGCCGATTTCTCACACCTTCATCCTGGCGTAGTTCGGCAGGCGGAGCTGGGACTGCATGAAGACCGGGATCTGATCCACGATTTTGCGCCTGATCAGCGATTTTCCCTCCTGTTCTTTTGCATCACCCGCCTTCCTTCCAGCATACACGTACCAGAACCAGTAGTACGCGAGCGCGGCGCCGCACGCAAGGTACCCCCCGCCGATGCGCCACCCCGTCTGTGCTGAGTCGCAGCCGGGCAGCTCCATGCACCAGAAGTAGACCGACAGGTGCAGCGACTGGTGCGCTGAGGGAAACCCCCGCAGTACTGCCGCCACCAGCAGGCTCGCGTGGAGGATCAGCTCGGCGGGGACGGGGGCGTATTCATTGGAGGGCGTGGCGGTCCATTTTTTTTCAGTTTTGGGAGGCTGGGTTGGTGTTGTTTCTGTAACTTGTGCTGCTGCAATGTCTGATCTTAGTGAAAACAAGTTGGTGTTTATCTTGGAATAAAATTGGGATGCTGCATTTCTTATTTGAATACTGTCATTTATTGTTCCATTTTGACTTCCTTGTTGTAAAGACCCTGCTGTGCTGTTGTGATTACCCAATTCTGTTGGTTGATTTTTTGCAGCATTTGTTGAACTACTATGGCCTCCTCCTCCATTTGTACGGTTTGTACTATCTCTGTGACCAGCAGTCATAAACTCATTCAGTTTCTCTGTTATTTCCATGACCTTGGCATAAACTTCTTTTACCACAGGCAAAACTTCATCAAGATCGGATTTGAAACCCCCTGTGAAGTTGTCCACTTCATCGTCGTCTGACGGAGGTGAAGGAATGGGAGGGGGCTCATACCAGTAAGCATTCATGAGCAGATTTGGATTCTTGCAATGGATGAGGTGGAGCAAACCCACCAGCAGGACGAAGACTGCGAAAAACTCATCGGCAAAAAGCCACCCCCCTTCAACCTCGCCCTCGGGTGCTTTGTATGCGAACCCTATCACACTCCCCTTCTCGTCGTTCAAGGAGGCGTACCCCAGCCCGCCCCACGCCGCCTTGTTCGCCTTGACGAGCGCCGCCGCCGAGTATGCGCCGAGGATCTGGCACGCGGTCACCAGGAGAAACTGCACGACCGTGCGCGCGAACCACTTAGCCTGTTGCTCGTTTTTCTGACGGTACACCCACCACATCCCGAAGCGCAGGAAGCCGTACAGGTACGAGTTCAGGAACGGGAACGCGAAGACAACAAGGATCATGTACAGCAGGATCGCCCCGTTGAACAGATCCACCGGGCCCAGGCGCGAGAAGCACACCAGCTGCACGAGGACGGCCGTGTATTCCTTGAGGCACAGAATGGCGGTTTGGAGGGAGTATGGACTAATGGTCAGTGTATTGAAAATATCCCATTGTCCTTTCTTCTTGCTTTCACCGACATTATTATTACTCTCATTAGT
>CAYQOJ010000177.1:0-6874 GCA_964419105.1 uncultured Methylococcus sp. | reverse complement strand
AGAGCAGGAAAAAGTCTTTCGTCCTTCGGGCCGGCGCAGGGTAGTTCTGGCAACCAATGTGGCCGAGACCTCGCTGACAGTTCCTGGAATTCGGGCAGTCATTGATACCGGCTACGCCCGTATCAGCCGCTATTCGCATCGCAGTAAGTTGCAGCGACTTCCGATCGAGCGAATCTCTCAGGCCTCAGCGAACCAGCGCTCCGGTCGCTGCGGTCGAATTGGTCCGGGCATAGCCATTCGACTTTATTCCGAACTGGATTTTCTGAATCGGGATGAGTTTACCGACCCTGAGATTCTCAGAACGAATCTCGCCTCGGTCATCCTTCAGATGCACGCCCTCAGATTGGGTGAGTTACAACGCTTTCCTTTTGTGGAACCCCCCGATATCCGTTTGATCAAGGATGGTCTCAAAACACTCCAGGAATTGAATGCCCTTGATGAGCGAGGGCAGTTGACGCCGATCGGCAAGCGGCTTTCACGTCTTCCAATCGACCCAAGGCTCGGAAGAATGCTTCTTGCTGCGCAGGAGGAGGGTTGCCTGAGAGAGGTTGCCATCATGGTTTCGGCTCTGAGTGTCCCCGATCCTCGGGAACGCCCCCAGGAACGTATGCAGCAGGCGGACCAGAAACATGCGAGATTCAAGGATGAGCGTTCAGATTTTATTTCGTTGTTGAAGCTTTGGGATGACTTTGAAAGTCAGAAGACGCATCTCACGCGAGCCAAAATTCGCAGTTACTGTCGGGACTCATTTCTCTCCTTTGTTCGGATGAGGGAATGGCATGAGACCCACAGCCAGATCATGGAAGTCATCAAAGGGGAATTTGATTTCAAACTGAATATGGTTCCCGCAGAATTTCCGGAGATTCATCGGGCTTTGCTGGCGGGGCTTCTGTCAAATGTCTGTTTGCGACAAGAGCAGAGCGAGTATGTCGGAGCCAGAGGGGCCAGACTTCACATTCATCCGGGGTCTTTTCTTTTCAAGGTAAAACCCAAATGGATCATTTCGGCTGAACAAGTTGAGACCACTAAGGTTTATGCACGAACCGTGGCGGCTATAGAACCTGAGTGGATCGAAAAGGTCGGCGCGCACTTGGTTAAACAGCAACATTACGATCCCCATTGGGAGCGAAAGTCAGCCAGGATTGCCGTTCATGAGAGAACTCAGTTGTTCGGCCTTACCATTCAAGCGGGACGGAAGATCCCGTTCGAGCGGGTCAATCCGGTTGAGGCGAGAGAGCTTTTTATTCGGCACGCCCTTGTGCAGATGGATTACGACTCACGCGCTCCCTTTATGGCTCATAACATCAAGTTGCTTGAGGAGGCTGATTACCTGCAGCAGAAAGGGCGTCGAGTTGATCTGATGGTCGATGAGGCATGGCTCTTCAAGTTCTTCGATGAAAGAGTGCCAGCCGAGGTCGTTAATGGGGTGTCCTTTGAGGTTTGGCGCAAATCGGTTGAAGCCCTGAAACCTGATTTTCTGAAGCTGACCCAGGGCGATATTACTGTCAAGGTTGACGAGTCAGTCGATGACCTCAACTTTCCTGATCACTGCATGGTCGGAGGACTTCGCTTACCGCTTCAATATCGATTTGAGCCTGGGCATGTGGATGATGGCGTTTCGGCCTTAATCCCGCTTCAACTTCTCAATACGCTCGAAGAGTCACCCTTTCGCTGGCTGGTCCCCGGGATGCTCAGGGACAAGGTCATCGCCTTGTTAAAGTCATTGCCCAAGACCCTTCGAATCCATTTTGTGCCGGTTCCAGACTACGCCGATCGCATTCTTCCCATGCTGGATTTTGCTCGGGGTGATCTTCTGACTCAGTTGTCCGTCGCCTTGAAGCGAACTGGTGGAATTTCTGTTCCAGCAGGATCATTTCGAGAGGAACTGGTCCCGGATCACTTAAAAACCAATTACCTCGTATTAGGTGAAGATCAGCGGGTGATTGATCGGGGTCGAGATCTCTCGGCGCTTAAACAGAAACACTCCAAGGATGCAGGGCAAAGCTTCAAGCAGATTGCTAGCGAGGCCTACTTAATGTCGGGGTGTCATGAATGGGTGTTCGGCGATATTCCAGTCACTTTTGACGGTAATCACGAGGGAAGTCGGGTATTCGGTTATCCCGCACTAGTGGATGAAGGGCAAAGTGTTGGGCTTAGGATTCTTGAAGCACGCGAGGAGGCTCAGTTGGTCCATGAGGGGGGATTAGCCCGCCTTTTGGCGCTCAGTCTTGCTAAAGATCTTAAGTACATTCGAAAGAATCTCCGGGTGGATGCCTCTGCTGAGTTGGCCTATGGGAGGCTTTCTGTTCATCCACTTTTCTATTCAGACCTTGGAAAGGAGAGGGCCTTAAGAGAGGATGTGGTGGCTCGCTTGTTGGCTGCCACTTACCTTGAGGATCAGTCCGAAATTCGTGATGCCGCAACTTTTGCGCAGCGTATGGAAGCGCATCGAAAGGAGTTGGTGCTGCGCTCTGACGAGATGGGGGCTGTCGCGCAAAAAATCATGCAGCTCCATGCCGAAGTGCTTCGTGGTCTCGACAAGCTAGTCGATGGCAAGCTCAAGGATGACGTGCGCTTCCAGTTGTCGCGCATGATTTATCTCGGATTCTGGATCAAGACCCCTTGGGCCCAGATTCGGGAGTTTCCAAGGTATCTCACCGCGATTCAGCACCGGCTCCAGAAGGCGAGCCAGGACCCGGGCCGAGATGCGCGTCAGCGGCTGGAGTTGGAGCCTTTCCAAAAGGCTTTCTGGACGATGGTTGAGAAATATCATGGTCGGAGAATTCCGGAACGCCACCCCTTTCGATGGCGATTGGAGGAGTTCCGGGTTTCTCTTTTTGCGCAACAGCTGAAGACGGCATACCCCATTTCAGCGAAGCGGATGGAGGAGGCGCTTAAAACACTGGAGCCCCCAAAGTGAGGAGGCCAGGGGCGCCAGCTGACTTAGGGTAGTTCGAGCAGCTCGTTGATCAATCCCATATAAGGTGCGAGTTGGGGGATGCGGGGGATAGGCCAGCAGTGGTTCGTCACGTGTGCCAGAAGGTTGTTCAGCCAAGGCTTGTTGGACTGCGCTGATCTCAAGATGAAGTAATACTGCTCGCCGCGTTGGGTGACACCAAAGTCATCCAGATGGAGGATGATGTCTTCAGGTTCACCTAGTAGACGTACCGAGACCCTGAGTCTCCGGCTTTCAAGATCGAAATCGAAGGCATTGAGCTTGGCAATGCCCCGCAAGACGAGATTGGCCACCAACGTTATAAGGAAGGTGGGGGTCATCTTGATTGCGGTCTTGATCACGCGGGCTTGAATACTCATCTTTTAGTCGTTCCTCGGCTGGGGTGGAAAAGGGACATGCCCTCCATTCGACAGATTGGCTGGAATGGTCGGGAGACGTCCTATTTTAAACCGGCTGGCGCGTTAGAATGTGTTGAAAACCAGTTGGAAGCACACCAATGAAGATAGGTACTCCGAATTCACCCGGTGCGGTACGGGTCATGCTCCTTGGAAGCGGTGAGTTGGGCAAGGAGGTGGTGATCAGTCTTCAGCGCTATGGCGTTGAGGTCATTGCAGTCGATCGCTACGCTGATGCCCCAGCTCAACAGGTCGCGCATCGGGCCCACGTCATTGATATGACGGATGGTCGGCAGTTGATCGACCTGATTTCCCAAGAGAAACCCCACTTCATCGTGCCAGAGATTGAGGCGATTGCGACCTCTGTTCTGGCGGAGGTCGAAGCTTCTGGAGCAGCTGTCGTGATCCCGAACGCGAGAGCAGTGCAGTTGACCATGAACCGGGAGGGGATTCGTCGGCTTGCGGCCGAGACGCTGTCGTTGCCAACCTCGGATTATCGGTTTGTCGATAGTCTTGAAGATCTCCGTGCTGCTTCTGCAGCGGTCGGCTTTCCCTGTTTTGTCAAACCGATCATGTCCTCTTCTGGAAAAGGGCAATCGATGCTTAAGGGAGCTTCCGATGTCGAGGCGGCTTGGTCCTACGCCCAGGAGGGCGGTCGGGTTCATGGTACCCGAGTCATTGTGGAAGGGCGAATCGATTTTGACTTTGAAATCACGCTGATAACCGTGCGAAGTCTTGATGTCAAAGGAGGGCATCAAATCGCCTATTGCGAGCCCGTAGGCCACCTCCAGCGACAGGGTGATTATGTCGAAAGTTGGCAGCCCCAACCGATGTCGGAAAAGGCGTGGGATGAGGCAAGGCGGATTGCCCATGCGGTGGTCGATAATCTCGGTGGGTCTGGCGTTTTCGGCGTGGAGCTCTTCGTCAAGGGTGATCAGGTTTGGTTCAGCGAGGTGAGTCCAAGGCCTCACGATACCGGTATGGTCACGATGATCACGCAACGGCAAAGTGAATTTGAGCTGCATGCGCGGGCGATTCTGGGGCTTCCGGTCTCCACCGAATTAGCGGTGCCCGGGGCCTCGGCAGTGATCTATGGTGGTGTTGACGCATCCGCCGTCAGTTTTTCAGGATTGGAGCATGTCCTGGCTGATCCCGATGTGGAAATCCGGTTATTCGGTAAGCCTGAGTCTTTCATGCGCCGACGTATGGGGGTTGCTCTGGCCAAGGCGAAGGACTCTGAGCATGCGCGACAAATGGCGCGTGATGCGGCATCTCGGATTCATGTTGGCGCGGATTAGCAAGTCTCTCCCAACCCAATGGTGCGTGTCGTTTTTAATCTTCCCCTAGTTCTGTTGTCACTGAGTCTGACAGCCTTTACGGGTGTCTGTGGAGCCGATGTCTATCGGCGCGTAGGGCCAGATGGGCAGGTGGTCTTTACAGATAAGCCACAAGGACACGGTTTTGCTTTGGTCATCAAGTCCCATGACCGCAAGTCCCAGGCGATGCAGGGGCAGAATGTTAAGGCGCCTCAGTCGCTACCTTCTGCCGTGAAGCCTGCTTCAATGGTGCACCGTCTAAATACGGGTGAAATCATCTTGGGCAATGGCCCCAGAATCTATTCCTTCAGGCCCTCAGGCAGCCGACTGAATGAGGGCGCGCGGGGATCCAAGGCAGACGCTTTCTCCGCAATTATTGATCGTGCAGCCTATGCTCATGGCCTTGATCCTTGGCTGCTTCATGCCGTCATTCGGGCTGAGTCTGCCTACAACCCATTGGCGCAATCGAGCAAGGGTGCGATCGGTCTTATGCAGTTGATGCCGGATACTGCCGCGCGCTATGGCGTGAGGGATCCCTGGAATCCAGAAGAAAACATTTATGCGGGTGCCCGATATCTTCGGGACCTTATGGGGATGTTTGGTTCCGATGTGCGTCTTGCCGTTGCAGCATACAACGCTGGGGAAGGCAATGTTCAAAAGTACGGCAATCAAATCCCCCCTTTTGACGAAACCAGGGGTTATGTGTCCAAGGTGCTCGATTTTTACCGAAGATAGCGCTGAGCTAAGGCAAGATTAAGTTCCATTCCGACAGGATTTCGACCAAAGCGATCAGGGGCAGTCCGATCAGGGCATTGGGGTCTCGGCCCTCAATCTTCCGGAATAGAACAATCCCCATGCCTTCAGATTTGAAGCTTCCTGCGCAATCGAAGGGCTGCTCAGCTTCAAGATAGCGGACGATTTGTTGGTGACTCAACTCTCTAAAATGCACCCGAGTGATTTCAAGACGCGAAAGGCTCTCCCCGCTGTCCGCGTGGGTAACGCTCACTGCAGTATGGAATTCGACGCAACGGCCAGAGCTGAGTGTAAGTTGATCAACCGCTCGATCCATGTTGCCGGGCTTTCCTAGCAGCTGATGGTCAATGCTCGCGACCTGGTCGGAGCCAATGACGAGAGTGTCTGGCACGGTTGGAGTGATGGCGCGCGATTTGGCGAGGGCCAGGCGCGAGGCGAGCGCCGGTGGCGATTCCCCGCACAGCGGGGTTTCATCGACCAGAGGATTCGCTGTCTCAAAGGGGATGTTGAGTTTGTGGAGCAGCTCGCTTCGATATTTGGACGTGGAAGCCAAAATAATTGATGGATATGTATTTAGTTTCATTGATTATCGGGTCTGGTCTTTGACATGGGGGTACTAGGACCGGTATCATTCGCCGATTATGCCTGAGCATTTGCCAGACGCGGTTGATCCTGTGGCCTTCGCTGAAAAGCGTGGTCATCTGGTCGGCCGATTGGCTATCGGTGATCTGGATCGAATGGCATCTCTGGTTAAGAGCCAGGATGGTTTTGTGGATCTTGATCTCCAGTTTGGAAAGCAAGGACGACTGCCCTTGATCGAAGGGCGCGTTGCCGCGCAGTTGGTTCTCGAATGCCAGTGTTGTCTGGGACCTCTGGAATGGAATATCGACTCCAAGGTTCGACTGGGTATCGTAGAGTCGGTTGACGCGGCTTTGTTGCTACCGGAGGACACCGAAGCCCTGATCGTCGAGCCGGACAGCGAGGTCCTGCTTGCCGATATCGTCCAGGATGAGTTGTTGTTGGCCATTCCGGTCATTCCACAGCACGACGACTGCCATCTGCCCGGGGAGACGCCAGCCCCTGTAGAGGCAAGAAGAAATCCTTTTGCATCTCTGGCAGATCTCAAGCTCAAATCAACTTCCGAGGAGTAAACCATGGCCGTACAGCAAAACCGCAAGACCCGCTCCAAGCGCGATATGCGCCGCTCGCATGATGCGCTGACGGGTGCAACCCTTTCCATTGAGCCGACCACCGGCGAAACCCACCGTCGTCATCACGTCAGTGCGGATGGCTACTACCGTGGCCGCAAGGTCATCGCGACCAAGGTAGAAGAAGCTTCTGACGAATAAGTGGGCAGTGCGCTAGCCGTTGCCGACTAAATAATCACTAAAGGACTGAAGGGCCCACCGTTCGATGATGTCGCGTAAGCTGACGATAGCCGTGGATGCGATGGG
>CAYQOJ010000176.1:3824-6905 GCA_964419105.1 uncultured Methylococcus sp. | reverse complement strand
TCTTCATTGTTCATGATCAGAAGATTCCCTGGTGAGAATTTGGTTCCACGTGAAGCGAAATACGTCAAAAGAAAACGCGTCGTCAGATCAGATCTTCGACGATGAAGTCCTCAAGATCTTCAAGTCCCGTCTCCGTGACCGCCATTTTGCGCACGGAGATCCCTGCCTCGTGGACCGATTCAGCCCGCCCGCTGACCAGAGGATGCCAAGCCGGAAGCGGCTCGCCTTCGCGACGTAGGCGATAGGCGCAGGTTGAGGGCAACCAGGCCAGTGCCTCAGGGTCCCTCCGAAGATCGAGGCACCCCGGAACCTTCTGCGTCCGATCCGAGTAGGACCTGCAACGGCAGGTCTCAAGGTTCAACTGCCGGCAAGCAACCCGGGTGTAGTAAAGATCGCCGGTGTCTTCATCTTCAAGCTTATGAAGACAACAGCGGCCACACCCATCACACAAGGCTTCCCACTCCGCCGCACTCAGCTCCGCCAGCGGCTTCGATGCCCAGAAGGCGGAGCTATCCCCCGCCATCAGAGATCGTTGACCCATTGACGACCATCCCTGGCCATCAGCTCATCGGCCTCCTTTGGCCCCCAGCTACCTGCGGGATAATTGGGGAAACTGCGCGGCGGCAAAGCCTTCCAGACATCCAGGACGGGCTGGATCAGTGACCATCCGGCCTCAACCATATCCGCACGCTGGAACAGCGTTGCGTCACCAATCATGCAGTCCAGCAATAACCGCTCATAACCGGTTTCCGGCTTGGTTCCAAAGTAATCGGAGTACTCGAAATCCATATTGACCGAGCCGAGCTTCATGACCGGACCAGGCACCTTAGCCCCAAAATGAAGCGAGATGCCTTCTTTGGGCTGAATATGGATCGCGAGGCGATTCGTGGTCAGCTCATCAACGGCCGTATTGCGGAACAAGATGAACGGCGCCTGCCGAAACTGAATGACAATCTCTGTGGTTCGCTTCTGGAGCCTCTTACCGGTTCGAAGATAAAAGGGCACATCCGCCCAACGCCAGTTGTCCAGGTTGAGCTTCATGGCCACAAACGTCTCCGTTTTCGAGTCAGGAGCGACCATGGCCTCATCCCGATATCCGGGAACGGTATCGCCATTGACTCGCCCTGGACCATATTGGCCGCGCGCCATGTCGCTCAGAACCTGCTCGGGGGTTGGGACCTGGACCGCGCGCAGAACCTTGGCCTGCTCATCTCGCACGGCATCAGCGCCAAATGAAACCGGCGGCTCCATGGTGATCAGTGAAAGAAGCTGGAACAGATGGTTGGGCACCATGTCCCTGAGCGCTCCAGAGGACTCATAATAAGGACCGCGACGCTCAACGCCCACGTCCTCGGCGGCCGTAATCTGGACATGGTCGATGTAACGCCGATTCCAAATGGGTTCAAAGATGCTGTTGGCAAAGCGCATCACCATGATGTTCTGGACAGTTTCCTTGCCCAGATAGTGATCGATGCGGTAGATCTGCCGCTCGCGAAGCACCTTCTTAATGTTGACATTGAGCTCACGCGCCGATTCGAGATCTCGGCCGAAAGGCTTCTCGATGATGACCCGCCGCCAGCTTTTATCCCCTTCCGTCGCCATTCCCGCCTGCCCCAGTCGACGCACAATCTCGCCAAAAAAGGTCGGGGCCGTCGCTAGGTAGAAGAAAAGATTGTCATCGATCTGATGTTGGACACGAATCTCCTCTGCACAGGCCTTCAGACCCGCATAGAAATCCTTGTCATGCACATCGCCAGGAAAATAATGTATGCGCTCTGAAAACCATCCAAGGACTTCAGGATCGACCGCGTCGGTCGCATAGTCCTCAATCGCCTTGACCATCAGGTCGCGAAACGCATTGCTCTCCAGCGGCTCAACCGAAGTTCCCACCACGGCAAATCGATTCGAGAGCAACTTGGCCTTGGCGAGGTTGTAGAGCGCGGGTATGAGCTTTCGTTGGGTCAGGTTTCCGGTCGCACCGAAAATGACCATCACACAGGATTCACCCGGCTTTCCCTGGTTGACATGCAATTCCGGCAGGTGTGTTTCCGGGGTGTTCATTTCTTCTCCTGATGGCCGCCAAAGTAGTAGCGCATGGCCGAAAGGACCTTCAGCGCGAATTCGTCCTCACCGCGGGAAGCAAATCGCTGGAATACTGCTGCCGTCAGGACTGGCGCGGGGGTCCCTTGCTCAACGGCGGCCTGAACGGTCCAACGCCCCTCACCCGAATCCGAAACCTTGCCAGAGAATTGCTCCAGCTTTGGATTGGTCGCAAAGGCTTCGGCCGTCAAATCGAGTAGCCACGAACTGACAACGCTACCGCGACGCCATAGCTCAGCGATGCTGCCAAGATCCAGATCATACTGATAATGTTCCGGATGCCTGAGCGGCGTCGTTTCGGCATCGGCCTCATGGGTCGCTCGGCCAATCCCTGCATTCTTCAGGATGTTGAAGCCTTCAGCATAGGCCGCCATCAACCCGTATTCGATGCCGTTGTGCACCATTTTGACGAAATGGCCTGCGCCAGCGGGGCCACAATGGAGATAGCCATCCGTTGCGGTACTCGCGCCTTCCCGCCAACCTGGGGTCGGCTCAACCTCACCCTTGCCCGGAGCGAGCGCTTTGAAAATCGGATCGAGGCGCTGCACCTGTCCTTGATCACCGCCGATCATGAGGCAATAGCCGCGATCCAGGCCGTGAGTTCCACCGCTGGTGCCCACATCGATATACGTCAATCCAGCCTGAGCCAAGGCCTCAGCCCGACGGATATCATCCACATAGTAGGAGTTGCCTCCATCAATGATGACATCGCCCGGCGAAAGCAGCGGCCGAACCTTTTCGATCATTCCATCGACCACGGCTGCAGGCACCATGATCCAGACCGCCCGAGGCGCCTTGAGTTTTGCGACAAAATCTTCCAACGATTCCGCGCCGGTGGCTCCCTCTGCCACAAGACCCCGCACCGCCTCCTGATTAAGGTCAAAGACGACACATTCCTGACCCGCCCTCACCAAGCGGCGAACCATATTCGCCCCCATCCGTCCTAATCCGATCATTCCAAGCTGCATCTCATGACTCCTG
>CAYQOJ010000176.1:0-3814 GCA_964419105.1 uncultured Methylococcus sp. | reverse complement strand
TTTATTCGACGGTCACCGACTTTGCCAAATTTCGAGGCTGATCAACATCAGTCCCCTTGATGATGGCCACATAGTAGGCCAGCATTTGTAACGGAATCGTGAAGACAATGGGCGCCACCACTTCATCCGTTTCAGACACCCTAAGGAGGTTGACCCCAGGGACCGAATCCATCGAAGCACCCGCATCGGCAAAGACATAGAGTTGTCCGCCGCGCGCGTGAACTTCCTGGAGGTTCGATTTGAGCTTTTCCAACAGCTCGTCATTCGGCGCCACGGCAATGACCGGCATTTCATTATCGATCAAAGCCAGCGGCCCATGTTTCAGTTCGCCCGAGGGATAGGCCTCAGCGTGGATGTAGGAGATTTCCTTGAGCTTGAGCGCCCCCTCCATGGCCACCGGATACTGATGCCCGCGCCCCAGATAAAGGGCATGATGCTTGTCCCCAAAACGTTCAGCCCAGTGTTGAATATCGGCATCCAGATGAAGCACGGCTTGGATCTGTTCGGGGAGATCCTGTAGCTCATGGACGATCTCCTCCTCACGCTCGAAGGCCAACCCGTTGCGTCGACCCAGCGCCAGCACCAAGAGCAGCAAGGCGACCAACTGCGTCGTAAACGCTTTGGTAGAGGCCACACCGACTTCCGGACCTGCCCGCGTCATCAGACTGGAATCAGAACCTCGAACAATCGAACTTTCGGGCACGTTACAGATCGCCAGGGTGTGGGTATAACCGAGATTCTTCGCCTCCTTGAGGGCAGCCAGGGTATCTGCCGTCTCACCGGATTGAGAGATGGTGACAAATAGCGTTCCTGGCATCACCACATGCCGGCGGTAACGAAATTCGCTGGCGACTTCGACCGCACACGGGATGCCACCGATATCTTCCATCCAGTACCGAGCCACCATTCCGGCGTGGTAACTCGTCCCACACGCAACGATCTGAACCGCCCGAATGCCGTCAAAGGCCGCTGCGGCCTCTGGGCCAAACGCGGCGTCAAGGACACGTCCATTATTCAGCCGGCCTTCCAAGGTCTTTCTGACCGCCTCGGGCTGCTCATGAATCTCCTTTTGCATGTAATGACGGTACTCACCTCGCTCGACAGCATCGGCCGCAAGCCCCGTCTCATGCACGGATCGTTCAACCACCGCCCCATCCTGGCCAAAGATCCGCACACTGTCGGTGGTCAATTCAGCCAGATCGCCATCTTCAAGAAACACAAAACGTTGCGTTTCGCCGACCAGCGCAAAAATATCGGAAGCAATGAAATTTTCACCCTTCCCCAACCCGATCACCAGAGGGCTCCCTTGGCGAGCTGTAATCAGCTTCCCAGGGGCACCGGTAGAGACTACGCCAATGGCATAGGCTCCCTCCAAACGTTGACAGGTCTTGCGCACCGCTTCGAATAACGCGATCCCCGTCTCAAGATACTCATGGATTTGGTGAACGATGGTTTCGGTATCGGTTTCCGATTCAAAGACGTAGCCTTTTTGCTCGAGTTCCGCCCGGAGTACGTCATGGTTCTCGATGATCCCGTTATGGACGACGGCCACAAAGTCACGGCAAAGGTGCGGATGGGCATTCCGCTCCGAGGGGACCCCATGGGTCGCCCAACGGGTATGGGCAATACCGATCCGGCCATCGGCCGGCGTCACGCGCAAAGCCTCTTCGAGCTCGCGAATCTTTCCTTTTCTTCGCACGCGGACCAGTGCGCCGGACTCATCGATGACCGCAACACCTGAAGAGTCATAGCCGCGATATTCGAGACGACGGAGTCCCTCAAGGAGGACTGGCGTTACCACCCGGTGTGAGATTGCACCGACAATTCCGCACATCGACTATTCTCCCTTTCGCTTGGGTCGCTGCCACCCTTCGATCGACACTTGCTTCGACCGGCTAAGGGTAAGTTGACCTTCCGGTGCATCTTTCGTCACTGTCGAACCGGCGCCTATCGTTGCATTTTTCCCCACCCGTACGGGAGCGACCAACTGGCTATCCGAACCAATGAAGGCCCCATCCTCAATCACGGTCCTGAATTTGTTAACACCATCGTAGTTACAGGTAATGGTTCCCGCGCCGATATTGACCCGAGATCCCACACTGGCGTCGCCGACATAACTCAGATGATTGATCTTCGAACCGGCATCCACTTCGGACTTCTTGATTTCCACGAAGTTTCCGATATGAACCTCCGCGGCCAATTTGGTCTCAGGACGGAGCCGAGCAAAAGGCCCGATCCGGCAATCCGGCCCCACTTCAGCCCCATCAATCACGCTATTTGCCTGAATTTCAACGCCATCAGCGATCTTGGCGTTCCGAATCATGACATGAGGTCCGATTCGCACCCGATTTCCAAGGCTAATGGTGCCTTCCAGTACAACATTCACATCGATCTCCACATCCTGCCCCAAGGCAACGATTTCGCCACGAAGATCAAAACGCGCAGGATCGCGAAGCGTCACGCCCCGCAATAACAGGTTTTTTGCCTGTTCAGCCTGAAAGACCCGTTCCAGATGAGCCAGTTGCTCGCGATTATTGACCCCCAGCACTTCATCGACCCCACTCGCCCCGGCGGTACGAACCGGAATACCATCTTCTACGGCAAATCCGATAATGTCGGTGAGGTAGTACTCCTTCTGGGCATTCTGATTGGTCAGCCGAGACAACCACTGTTTCAGTTTGCCGCCGTTAACGGCGAGTATCCCACTGTTTCCCTCTTGAATCAGTCGTTCCGTTTCTGAACAGTCTTTTTCCTCGACGATCCGAAGGACTTCACCCATCTCACTTCTGACGATACGGCCATAGCCTGTGGGGTCATCCAGCGCGACGGTCAAAACCCCAAGCGCACCCGCATGCGCAAGAGCCAATAGATCTTGCACCGTGTTCTTTTTGAGCAGGGGGACGTCCCCATAGAGAATCAATACAGTCGCATCAGATCCAATCCGATCCGCCATTTGCTGGACAGCATGCCCTGTTCCCAGGCGTTCACGTTGCTCGACCCAATCGACTTTAAGATGAGAAAGCTGTGCTTGGACCTGATCTCCACCATGACCATAAATGATGGTGGTTTTGTCTGAGCCAAGCGAGACGGCGAGGCGGTAAACGTGCTCCAGCAAAGGAAGATGGGCAATGCGATGCAAGACCTTGGGCATCGCCGAATGCATTCGCGTTCCCTGTCCGGCCGCAAGAATAATGATTTCAAGGCTCACTGTCGCCTCCTCCCTTTAACTTGGCCTTCGCCTACTCAGGACGCCGGCTACGAAAAAGCCCGGCATGAGTGAGCGCATCTTCGCTCCCCCCATGTCGGGCTTGCACTTTTCGAGAATGATCTCAGGCTCGTCCAGAACGATACTTCTCCAGCGTTCTGAGCTGCATCACCGCCTCGACCAGCTTGACCTGTGCAGCAGCGTAGTCGATTTTCCCAGACTTATCACTCAGCAACTCTTCTGCTCGACGCTTGGCTTCGAGAGCGTGTGCTTCATCAATATCACGTGCCCGAATTGCGGTATCGGCCAGAATGGTCACCACGTTGGGCTGAACCTCCAGAAGACCACCGGAAACATAGAAAGGCTGCGTTTCCGTGTCACTGACCTTGACCCGAACTTCGCCCGGCTTGAGCCGGGTCAGGAAGGGTGCATGGCGGGCAGCAATGCCCACCTCGCCCATTTCCGCGGGTGCGACGACCATCTCAGCCAGACCGGAGAAAATCTCCGCTTCTGCGCTGACGATGTCGACGTGGATTGTCATCGTCATGCTAGGAATCTCCTGGATCTAACGACTTAGGCCGCCATCTTCTTGGCTTTCTCGACCGCCTC
>CAYQOJ010000175.1:2181-6921 GCA_964419105.1 uncultured Methylococcus sp. | reverse complement strand
ATGCGATGGCCGGCATTGGCAATCCAGATCGGTTTTTCCGTCAACTGGAAGCCGGCGGGCTTGAGATCGAGGGTCACCCCTTTCCGAACCATCATGTCTACACAACAAAGGACCTGGCCTTTGCAAAAGGTAAACCGCTTTTGATGACCGAAAAGGATGCCGTGAAGTGCATGGCATTTGCGCGGGAGGACGACTGGTTTCTTCCGGTCGATGCAGAGTTGCCGCGAGGTTTTATCGAAGCCGTGATCCGAAAGCTACGAGAAAACTTGTTGTCGGCTAGCTGAGCTTGCAACGGTATACGACACCGTTTCAGAAGGGTCTTGCCTCAGTTGAGGAGGTCAACGCTTCTGCGATGTTGGAAAAGGGGGATAGCGTAGGTTTAGTGCAATAAGTAACCCAAATCACCCCTAACCCCGCCCTTGCCTGAGAGGGAAAGTTGACCATTACTTAGCGTCTGGCAGGCCCCATAGTCAATACGAGATCCAAAAGCAGGCTTCCTGAGTTCCGCCAATACTCCACTGACACCAAAGAGAGCACCACTCAGCGATACCTTCCCATCAATCCGCCCATTCTTAGCGAGAATTAAAAGATTATTATAATCAAGCGGAAATTCTGGAGTAACCCTTAAGTCCTCACCGCTCTCCAATGTATAAAAATGGCTATTCAACACATTAAATAGCGGAAACACTGCGGCAGACTTAAATGAGACATCAGAATTATTCAAATCCCCCGCACTCCCTTTCACAGAAACATGTGAAATAGTACGTGATAATACAATGCTTTCAGCACTTGCCTCCAGCCTTAATGCAGCACTATCCTTTGCGCCATCCGGGGCATTGTTATAATCATTACTCGCCGAAATAAGCGAATTTAAAATAGTTAGATTTCCGCCCGCATTGATTGATATCTTACCCGAACCATAAAAGCCATTATAATAAAGCGCAAGATCAGGGTTATAATAGACTTCTCCCTTGGCCCCATCGCCATATCTAACATTTCTTGAGCTTATAAATATATCCCTATCGGCACCAAAATAAATTCCTTTTCCGGGGGTATCCGTGAATACATAGCTATCTTTGAATAATATCGAATCGCCCTTAATTGAGACGCCCAGACTGGGAATCAATGCATCGAATTTACTCACATTAAGAGAACTCCCGATATTCGATCGATTGAGGGATACTCGCCCAATAGCATTAAGTGAAATCGTTGGGACATTTATCGGATCACTCATGTTGGCATCTACTCCAATCAGAGCTTGCCTTAGGTCTATCCGGCCGCCTGATGAAACCTTAATGCTTGATGGTGGAGTATTGGATTCGCCATTGCCTCTGGCGTAAATACCAGTTTTTACCTCTGCCTTCTGAAATCTAGTGAAAGCCTTCGCCTCTCTCGGGATATCCGAGTCTTGACTCCGGATCAAGATATTGCTCCCGGCTCGAACGTTTATTTCTGAGGAACCTGAGTCTTGGGATTTAAGAAAAGAGTTTGAATAAATACCAACCACTTTCCCGCCATCTTCCGGCCCTGTTTCGCTGTATACATAGGGGCCATGAATTTCAATGTCATTTTTGGCAATCACATCAATATTACCAATCCGGCCGGAGGTATTGCTGTTATAACTGTATACTCCCGTAGCAATTCTCATATTATTTGGACTGCTTTGGATGACCCTGATATTATCGGCAGATATCTTAATATCTCCCGTTCGACCATCACCGCTATCGCTTGTCTCTGGCCTGTACGATTCTGAAAATATCGCTGATCCATTCCTGACAACCAAGTCTCCTCCAGCATTTAAGTTAATGTTTCCTGATTGCTTGGCGACACGCGCTGTCGAGCCAATGAGCGCATAATTAGCTAAAACAACATCATTGCGCGCACGAATCCATATATCGCCAGCAACACCTCCCCCTTCGACCCCAGTCTGAATCGATGACGACCTACCATCCCCAGCACCTTCGATATTTATAGATCCTGCATCAATAAATATATTTCCAGAATCAGCCTGTGAGATTGATATTGTAGCAACTCCACCGCTATCATTAAGCAATGAGTCATGCTTTAAAATCAAACGATTCAAAGCCCTTATATAGATGTCCGCACCTTTACCAGAGGAGATTGATTGGCTTCCTATTAATGAACCGTTTCCATAACCATTAACAACAGAAATATTTCTGGACAGAAGATGAATCCCATCATCAACGCCAGGCGCTCCTGATCCAGTATTAGTTACAATAAGAGAAGATCCGTTAATAAGTTGAATATTAGCTCCCCAAAGACCTACTCTTCCCCCAATATTCGATTTTGAAAAAACACGCCCTCCATTCTCCAGCCTAATTTCACCTGCATTCGCTCGAGTTGGGCTTTGATCGGGCAGGGGCAAGTACTTCTTCCCTTCATCTCGTATCACGCTGACTTCATGGCCTGATTTAGCTGCGACCAATCGAATGTCAGGACTTACAATATTGGGCAAATCTTTGGTTCCTTTTTCGATTGTGATGTTTGCCCCAACTAAATCGATGGCCTTGTCCTTCGACGCAAGGTGGGCACCTTCGCTTACTGCAATCATCACGTTGTTGTGGCTCGCACCATGCGCAAAGCCAAAGGCAGCAGGATCAGCACTGGAGAGCCGACTGGTCACAGGATCAGCGCCATACTGGGCTCCGTCCTTGAATTTGAGAAAACTCGCCGTGGTGACGTGAAAATCCCCCGGTACATCGATCTGGGCACCGTTGCCGAAAATTACCCCATTGGGGTTGAGGAGGTAAAAGTTGGCATGACCTCCCGGCGTGACCCGAAGCGTTCCATTGATTTGGGTGATATCGTGGCCCGTAACACGTGCAATCACGTTATTTATAAAACCGGTGGAGTCTTCGCTAAAGAGGACCGTTTGTCCCCGTGCAATGTTGAACTCTGAGAAACTGTGAAAGAGGTTTGCACCAACAGTTGTTCCCATGGACTGGGACACAGTAACGTGTGTTGGGTTTTCACCCACTACCGAAGGGATTTGCGGTGCACCATAAAAACCCGAGGTGCCCACGGTTCCGTCCATGACGATGCCACCATCGGCCCTTGCCGCTCCCGCTGTTAGCAGCGCAAAAAAAACCACCAAGACTGAGTGAACTCTCCGGATGAGAACTTCGGCACTTTCTCGAGAAAACCCCATGGCTTCATGGTCTCATCAATACGTATTAAACGGGATGATATGACAGGTGCCAGAGCACCGCATCATCTTTGATGCGGTACATCCTGATCGTTGATGGGGTGACGTCTTGATTAAAAGAATTTGAACGTCATCTGATGCTAGGGTTCAGAGGCGGGAGGGGATTTTGGTGGAGCCTCTGGTGCAACCAGGGCTGGAAGGGTGCGGTTCAGCACTTCTTCATAAGGCCCTGAACTGACCGAAATGGTGCCGCGCCAAGGATTGTCGACCGCAAGAATCAAAAAGACCATGACTGCAGTAAAAAAAGTAATGCAGTTCACCAGAAAGAGATGCCCCTGATAGGACGGCATATGAAAGAAGAAGCTGACAATGATGATGGCAAGCGAACCTAAAACAATCGCGTACCAGAACACAACGGGAAGCCCATCATGGGCCACAGACTCAATGCGAAGATCCCGAAACTCCACCATTCTGTTGAAGTGGCTCACAGCCTCCTTGTAGAACTGGAGCTCTACAGGACCTTCGGGGTTATAACTAACCAGGTCGCGATGAATTGCATCCAGGAGGTGATAACTTCCCGCGGGGACATCCCCGTTGTTATAGGCAGGAAATTCATCCTTGATGATTTTCCGAAGGTAGCTTTGAACATCCCGCTGCAGCGCAGGGCCCCTCGGGTGATGAACAATGGCCACGTCCCGGTAAAAAGCTGAAATGGCCGCAGCTTCTGTCGCACTCAGGTTGCGGGCCTTGTCGAAATTGTCCCAGTTATCAACGGAAACCAATCCCAAAAGGAGACCATAGAGAATCCCCATGGTGGAAAGAACGCCACTGATGACGTTGTTCGTGTCATCTGAGATTCTGAATTTTATATGAATCCTTCGAGCCAGCAGATAGAAAAGGCCGCTCGCCACAGCGCTATAGAGAAGAATCAGGGTGCTACAGGTGAGCCACAAGGGCATCCTGTAGATCAATTGAAGCAATGTGGGCATATCAAAGGTTCAATGGGTGGAATTGGATTCTAGCAAAACCCTTCGGGCAATCGTTTCCCTGATAAACCTCAGGATCGCTGCCCGATTCAATACAGCCCTGAAGGCGTTTCGCCTGTCAGTCTCCCTCTGCCTGTCAAGGAAAGCTCACCCTTCTTGAAGGTTTGACAGGACAAAAGATCACCCTCGGATCCAAATTCCGGAAGACTCAGAGTCGGCAAGACGCCGCTGATCCCAAAAAGAGATCCGCTGACTGTGAAATCATCCGTTATCCGATTCCCAGAGGACTTAATGACGAGATTCTTCAGGTCTGACGGATAGTCGGGCCTGATGCTCGCAATCAATCCGCTTTCATCTGTATAGAAGCTGTTATTAATTACGTTGAACAGAGGAAATACACCCTGGGAATCCAGGTCGATGCTGGAGGATTGAGAATTCAACTGGCTTTGATTGGACCCTAAACCCAACAAGGCAGCACTGATCAGGACGTTTTCGGCCGATAATGACAAATTCAAACGGGCATTCATGATGCTTTTGGAAGTAATTTCACTACCAATACTTGCGTTGTAGATGATCAGGTTATCCTTG
>CAYQOJ010000175.1:0-2171 GCA_964419105.1 uncultured Methylococcus sp. | reverse complement strand
TACATGGCCACATCAGGGAGATAGAGGGGATCCGGATTGTAGCCATAATTCACATTCACCACTTTTGAGCTGATGAAGACACCGCCCATTGAACGAGCATCTATGCCATAACCTGGGGCATTACTGTAAAGGTTGCTTTTGTCCTGCATGAGTAACGAGCCACCCAAGACGCTGACTCCAGTGCCAGAGTTCTTTGAATCCTGTGACATTACCTTGACATCATTCGCGATTTCGGACCTTTGAAGCGATATGGGCCCTTCGGAACTAACACGCACAGTCGGCATCTGGTCCGATTGATTTAACTTACCTCCCACCAGAATGATCGATTGGGTTAATGAAATACCCTCACCTGCATGAACATGCACACTCGGGGGGGGAGCATCAGACGGCTCATGGACCAGGGAACTGATTCCGGTTTCAACGGTGGGGTTAAAAAAACGGAAAAGACCGGAAACATCATGAGGTTCATCCTCACCATAGCCATGCAGTGTGATCTTGCCCTGGCTCCAGACGTTCAGATGGCCAACGTTTGGTGACGACGTATTCGAGTATGAAGAGACTCCGACAATCTTCGCATCATCGGACCCGTCTTGTTTGGGCGCAACATATCCATATCCACCCCGGATGTCGATATTCCCTCTCGAAATGACATCTATATTCCCGACGGCCCCGTAACCAAATTCATTCCGGCTTGAGATTCCGGTATCGTGGGGATTGGCATTTTGGCCTAAGTCAATGATTTTGATGTTGTTTGCTGTAACCCGGATATCGCCGGTTTCACCCTCCCCATTGGAGGGGTTACTCTCGAAGGGTAAGGCCAGATCTTGAATCAGAGAGCGGTTTCGTATCGTCAGGTCACCGCCGATCGCAAGGTTCAGGTGACCGGCACGCGGAGCTCCAAGGGCCTTTGCCGAAATAGAGGCATCGTTCGCCATGAGAAGACTGCCTCGCGTTCGAATGTCGACATTTCCACTAGCCCCCCCGGCTCTGGCCTCGGCAGTGATTTCGGCCGTGGCTCCGAACGGGGCTCCACCTGACATCGCCATGGAGCCGGCTTCGATGCGAATATTCCCCCCATCTCCGCTGCCCTGACTGATCGAGTAAATCCCGTTGAAATCCGCTGAATGAATATTGTTGTGGATTTCAATGCGGTCACCCACGGACAGATGGATATCCGCCCCGTGACCCTTGGCATCGTTCATTGTGAAAATTCTGCTGACAGCGGAGCCCTCATCCCGAATGGATAGGGTATTCAAGGTGGCATGGATACCCTGGGAGGAGTCCGGGTCCCTGTCTCCGCTATGATCGACGCCAATCGTTGAGCCCTGACTCAGGTCAAGCGATTGCCCCCAAATCCCGATACGCCCCCCGGTCGGGGACCTTGAGAGTAAGGACGCGCCGGAATCCAGCGTGATGGCGCCTGCATTCTCCCGGTTGGGCTTTGTATAAGGCAAAGGGAGGTATCCCGAAGCATCTTTCATCACGCTGACTTCATGCCTCCCCTTGGATGAAACCAGCCGAATCTCAGACCCTTCTTGAGCTGCGACCAACGATGCGCCCTTGCTGATTGAAAGATTGGCACCCACAAGGTCAATGGCTGTATGGCTGTGTTGGGTGGCAAGCGTCGCACCATCACTGACATCAATCAGTACGTTGTTACTCGGATTCGCACCGACAAATCCAAAGGCCACCGGTGCGGAACTTGTTAGCTTGCTGGTCACCGGATCAGCACCGTATCTTGCCCCATCCTGAAATTTCACATAGCTCGCAGTGGTGACATGAAAATCGCCCGGAACATCGATTTGGGCGCCCTGACCAAATAGCACGCCGTTGGGGTTCAAAAGATAAAAATTGGCTCTTCCTTCCGGGGTGACCCGAAGGGTTCCATTGATCTGGGAAGCCTCGTGACCAGTGACTCTTGCGATGATATTTTCAATAAAGCCGACCTTGTCCTCGGTAAAGGTGACAGTCTGGCCAGGCGCGATATTGAATTGAGAAAAACTCTGAAATAGATTTTGGCCTTGGGTAGACCCCATGGATTGGCTCACCGTGACCGATTGCGGTCCTGAAGGTGGCGAGAGAGTATGAACTGCTCCTAGGTCGGGTGCCGCACCGCCCGAGCCGTCCGTTACGCTCCCTTCATGACCGAATGCCGTTCGCGACACGATCAG
>CAYQOJ010000174.1:0-6943 GCA_964419105.1 uncultured Methylococcus sp. | reverse complement strand
TCACTTCCCTATAACATGAGTTCAGGGAACACTTGGTAATTTTTTTTAAGGGGCGTATGGATCAATCGACTGTGCGAGCCCCGTCGCCGCTTGTGAACCCCTCCCCCCCCTATTGAGGGTTTTTTCGCCCCGGGATCGCGACTTCACGCTTCAGGCGCTAGGGTATAAATTTGGGGCATACAGACTCGATTCATCCTTTCTAACCTCATCATAAGGACTCACGCCAAACGATTTGACAGAGATTTTGGCGGCGTTGTCATTACGAAAAATGATCTCCGCTCGTTCAATGGCCTCCTGCTCACTATCGGCGATCACACGGAAGGCATCTGTAACAATCGCTTTCAGATTCACCTCATATATCGGCATCCCACTACTCCGTTAGCGTTTAACACGTCTAGGATAGCAGTCTTTGTATCGAGTCAATACGCAATCACTAGTGACTACGTACGGGACGTATTTTTAGCAACAAACCGCAGAAACAAAAAAAGCCCCCATCGCAGAGCAGTTTAGGCCCTGAAGGAAGTTCGGCTTTGCCTTCTTGGTTGGCACCAGCCGGTAGGCAGAATTCCGCGTCGACCTCCAGATGCAAGACATCCCACCACGTCGGACAGAACTTGAGACCCATCCGATCACTTCAACCGTATCAGGATCTCATCTCTCCCCAATTGCTATATCGATAGCCCATCGATAGGCTTTCCATCAGCAGGACCAACAAAGACGAAATTGGCCCCGGCAGCTCGCATCTCATCTATGATTTCGCGAAGATCCCCCATGCGCAGCATTTTCGCCAACACGACTGGCGCTAGATCAAAGTGAAGAACTTCGTTGCAAGTCACACCATCAGACTTGCCATCGATCAAGTCGTCCCAAATCTCATCGTAGGCCATTCCATCTAAGTTAATTTTGATGTCATACCCGGTCAAAACACTGCGTTCTCTAGCGTTCATTATTTACCTGTGCATTTTTCACGGTTGAGAAGTTTCCTCAAGGCACTCCAAGGAGGCCTCGAGCAAATGACATCCCTCGACTAGTGAGATAGATTGGAGCGTGGTCGATCTCGACCCCAAAACGAGGCTTAAATCATGTTGAACAACAAATTTCCCCTTTTGACCATTGCCGTGGTTTTTGCTCTGACGGGATGCGTCAGTCAGCAGACTTTTGACAGGGAACACGATCTCAACACCCAGCTTCAATCTGAAGGTGATAACGACAACATCAAAATCGAAAAACTGAATGATCGCCTTAGGATCACGATTGAAGACAGCATACTCTATCCCTCGGGCAAGGCTGAACTTTCAGCGGATGGTCGCAAAGCACTGGATAAAATCATCCCCACCCTGAAGGATGCTGATTCAGATCATCGAATCGAGGTCGAGGGTTACACCGATGATGTCCCCGTCGGTAAGGCTCTCAAATCAAAATACAAGACAAATTGGGAGCTTTCATCGGCTCGAGCCGCAAGTGTCGTCGAGTACCTTCAAAAGAAGGGTGTCGATCCGAGCCGCCTGACGGCCTCAGGTCATGGCCAATATCAGCCGACAGCGGACAACACCAGCGTTGATGGGCGTGCCAGAAACCGCAGAACCGATATCGATCTGGTTCCGGTCAATAATGGACAACCCTCATCAGGCAAATAAGTCTGGGGCTTTGATGGCGGCAATCTCTTGAGAAAGCCGCCCTCTCACTCTCCTTTCAGTCTTGACAGATTTTTCGGATGAAACCATGACAGTAAATATCACGCCCTTGCGATTTCTGTTACCTGCATTCATCTTCTTGTTTGCACTTCAGGGATGTGCAACCCCCGGACAACGAGGCGCCACGACCGGTGCCGCCATGGGAGGCGGCATCGCGTTGCTTGCTGGTGCCAGTCCCTGGGGTGTACTTGGCGGCACTCTCCTGGGCGGAGGTGTAGGCTATGTGGTTGGTAATAACACGGGCCTATTCAGATGATCGGAGCCACGATGTTAAAAAAAATCACCGCCGTTTTTTTGATCTTCGGCACTCTCACCGGTTTCTCCGCATTGATGGCGGGAGAAACCAGCGAAAACGCCCATGAAATGATCTACAAAACCTGCCGCGAGTTGCACGGGGATCTCAAGCAACAAGAGGCCCTCATGGGACCTTTGGTTGAGTCTGCCGCTGAAATTTATCGGGTTGATCTCAAGGCTGCAGGCACCGTACAGAATGTTGCCTGGCTAATTCGAACCGGCTGTAGCGTCTGGCCCGATGCTTATGTTTCTGCCATTGCCGCAAAAGCGTTACGGGCGCTTGGTGAAAATAGAAAACCCACGCCAACCAAAAGCTTTCCTCGTGCCGATATCACCCTGACAGACTGTGATCAGTTCGACCAGCAAACGCCTGCCGAACGAAAAGCAGTGACGGAGTTGCTTAATGGTTATGTCACGGCTCACTACAAGTATCGACTTCCAAATTATTGGAACGATGACTATCTGATCAACAGTGTCCATAACGCCTGCCAACTGTTTCCTGGAACCTATGTTTTTGAAATCATCGGCCAACTGGTTCGCACCTCAACCAAGCCTGAATCTAAGGCTGAATCAGCACATTGAAGTCTCAAATTAAGCCCTCTTTCTGAGAGGCTCCATCCTGAAAACTCGGAATCCCCCGGGACAATCGCTCTCCGGGGGCAAGGGCTTTAAGCCCATCTGTCACATAAATTTCACCTCAGATCCGGATAATGTTCTTGAAGCAAGAACATGACCCCACCATGCCCCTTATCAATTCGGCAACCAGAGCGCAGTTGGTGTTCAGCGCGATTTTCGCGCTATGTTATTGCCTTTCAGATCCTGCCTACGCAGTAAGACCATTTGTGACCGACGATGCCCGAATTGCAGACTATGGTCAGATTGAAACCGAATCATGGATGGAAGTGACCCATGCCGAAAAGGAGTTTGGCGACTCCCCCGGCTTTAACACGATGATCGGTATTACGCCGCTTGATTGGCTGGAAATCATTGCAGGAACCGGTGGCGCCAGAGCCTCTAATGGTAAATGGGCCGTTGCCAACCCTGTAATACAAACCAAATTCCTGTTTACACAAGCCCAAGAAGACGGTTCACCCGGCTATGCATTCACCACGGGTGCAACGTTTGATGCGGGGCAAACCACCCTTGCAGCAGGTTCAACGACAGATGAATCCATCAACCCTAGATATCAACTTGGGGATAACTATTACGCAATTGGCCTCATGACCCAACGCTTGTTTGATGACACGGTCCAACTTCATACCAACATTGGATTACGCGCCGAGCATCAAAGTAACCTGGGTTTACTTCTTCGGCCCTACTGGGGGATCGGACTTGACGCTGAGGTCCTGAGAAAGGACATTCACGCCATCGCCGAGGCGTACGCGGGTGATCCGCTTCAATACAACGCCCCCAAATATGCCGGGCAGTTCGGGGCTCGATGGATTTACAGCGATTACATCAATATTGATCTCACCTTCGGCGCTCAACCGACCATGAGCACTTACCGACAAACGACCAGCGCAGTCGAAGTCTGGGGGCAAGTGGGGCTTCGCCTACTCTTTGATGTCTTTACACATGAAGGCAAGCCTGGAAGCGCTGATGGTGCGTCAGGCCTCTTTCCAAGAATCCATTAATCCCAATAACTGTCTACAAGTTCAATGGGTATGGAGGATGGCATAGGCTGCATGGATAGGCTGTGGGATTTGCTGTGATGAGTAATTTGTCAGAACTCCGTAACGAATCCGACTTAAGAAGGTTCGATCGCCTTGCCTGATCTCTGGACTGAACTCCGGGGGAAGAGGCCGATCGCTTGCAATTGCAATAACCATTTCCTCTCCCAGAGGTTTTCCAACCGTAAGGGTGTGGGGGGGATGACCCAAAACAATGCGCTCTTGAATCACATCTGAACCTGATGGACCAGGGACCGTCAGCGAGACCACACTGCCATCCGCCTGAAGGTAGAACACGCTCAAATACCTTTTGTCTTCGGGTCGCTGAATGGTCAATACAACAGAGTCACCCTCTTTTAGGCTGATCTCAGACTGTCCATTGATAAGAACGGAAAAACCATTTTGATCAGCTAAAAGGGGTGACAAGGTTTGAATGGCCTCACACTGAGGCCACGGCCTGACTGCAATGTCGATACCTCCGAAATCATCTCCAAAAGTCTTACCAAGCCATTCAGATACCCGCTGTCGCGTTGTCAGATCGCCTACGATACCCTGTATCCCTTGAGCTCCTTTTGTTGCCTGAAATGAGGCACAGGGAAGTGTCTTTTCCACAGCATCCAGCAGGTCCTGATCCACCGAATGCCTCTCACCTTGGAGTTTGTGTCTCTTTGTTCGAGGCATATTTTCTGGTGGCAGCTTTGGCTTTTGCTCTTCAGCGGGCACCATGACAAAGGCATTTTGAATCCTCTTCATCATCGCCTCATAAGATATCCAGCCAAACCCTCTTTCCCCCCAGTTTTCACCCCATGAATTGACAACCTTGAACGCACGGCGCTCGTCGTCATAGCCGACTATCACTAGGGCATGTCCGCCGCTTGAGCTGTCACTTAGATCCGCGTAGGTACCGCTTTTCATTTGATAAAAATTTGACGTGACCCAAAGCCCAATCACGACAGGGTTCCCTTGATAAATTTCTGCTTTGAGTGCATCAACCTGTGATGTTTCGACTCTCGCCCAACTCTTAATGCGATGATTCTTTGCCTTGGCCAACTCTGCGGAAGTGGGTTCCCGCGAGCAATCCTTGGGATCATATGGAAATTCGGACAGCCCAATGTCGCCGACAGTTTCCAGGAGCTTGAGACCCGAGGAAATGCTGCTCCCCGAGTCACAACTCCCTTCTTTGGTTTGGTTGTAGATGAATGAGGGACTGAACGGCTCAGGGGAAATTCCACCAGAACCCGAACCACGTCGAGCGTAATATGAGCGCGCTGCATAGCCAAGAGCCCAACCGACGCAGGAAGCTTGTGCACCCTGCCGACCTACTGGCGGAAAATTATCGGAAAGGTCCTTGCTGGCAGGCAGAAAGTTTCGATATAGAGGCCGGAGGGGGAATGTCTTGTAGATTTCGGGATCCTCAAGGCGCAGTCCGCTGAGAAACTCCTCAGCAATAAGGATCTGAGAACTGCTGATGAGCCAGAGAGCTAAGCACAAGACGGCCGACCCTCTCATTTAGGGCAGGCTTTGAAACAAAATCGCCCTGAAATCGGTGAACTCGAAATCCAGGGTTGTTGCTCACCCCCCGTCGCATCAGCAACCAGAAGCCCCACTTCATTAAACGTCCCGAAGAGATCCAGTTCTGAGTCAGACAGAGCATAAGCCAGAGCCTTCGCAAAAGGGCTGTTTTGGCCCGAGGGCCCATCCAGAGCAATATTTCCGGGCTGAGTTGCATATACGATGATTGAACCTTTAGGCGCTCGCACCTGTGCCAGACCCGCCCCGCTCTCTCGGATACCTCTGCCACCGAATGGATTGTTGCGACACGCATCCAGAACGATGATATTGAGTCCTGTTCTGCTGTCCTCCATTTCCTGAAGTAATGTGTCGACCGCAATGGCTTGTCTTGAGAGATCAGCAATTCGATTGGGATTGGCATCGGTAGGAACCAGATAGTTAGCGCCATTCACCTGAATCCCATGACCTGCGTAATAGAAGAACCCGACAGCGCCAGGATGCTGACTGAGGAGCTGTCCGAAATCTGCAACCGCCCGTTCAAACTTCGTTTTGGTCAGGTCCATGAGAGGGGCGCCGCCCACCAATTCAAATCCAGAAGCCAAAATCTGCTCGCCAATGAACCTGGCGTCGTTGGAAGGATTTTTTAGGGTGGGGATATAACCGTAATGCGTATTCCCGATTACCAAGGCCACCCGGTACTCACCTCGCTTCTCCTTTCTGCTGGAATCCTCCGTGATCTCCGCCGAATGGCTCTTTTTTGTGGCTTTTGCTGAAAGCTCGTTGGCCGATGAGGCTGCTGGCCGCAAGCTGGGAAATGACTCGGTCCTTTTCACCTCCAATGCTCCCGTATCTCCTTCTGGAGGGGAATTGGGTTGAGATGGAGCAGTGGTCCCGGCTGTGTGGCAAACACCTTCTCTGGTTAGGATTCCAACAACTTTTGTCACTAATCGCCGCCCCACATCGCGGGCTAAGCTATCGACAAGCTGTGCATTCGTGACCAGACCACTTAAATCGTGACTACCATTCGATGAGGGGATTTGACGCTCCTCGCTCGTTTCATCAAATGTGGCGAGGATACTTTGGCTTTCAGGCTCAACAAGCTGCGACCTGAGTGATGCTGTCCAGAGGATGGAGTCAAGTTGGAGGCCATAGCCGCTGTATCGGCCATGCGCCTGATCGGTAATCAAGGGCGAGAGTCGCAGCATCAGCGTCCCACCGACATTCGAAGCCCGCGCTACAACCCCTCGGGCCTTGATATGGCAACCCGTCTGAGTCAAGGCATGCTCTATTGCCAAAGCGACCTTCTGATCGGTCTCGCTTTCGCCGACAGGCTCAATAATCAGCCCTTCGTAAGCCCACCCCCCCCTCGATGCGATGATGAGGAACAGGGTAAACAAAGCGGATATTAGTCGCAGCACTGAAAATCCTCTGCCGACCTGTCTTATGGTGTTGAAGATTTCTTGAACCGGTCCGGGAGCGACTCGATCACCCGCTCTGCCACACCTTGCACCGTTCCATGCAGGTCGCCAGAACCAAAGAAATCGAGATCAGAGAGCCCCCCCGAGGCATAGGAGGAAACCCATTGAATAGATCCATTTTCAACATCAATCAAGCGTGCATCGATACCGGCATTATGAACCGTGTAGGAACCTGAGTGGTATTGCCCCTTGCGGTCGGTGTAACTGCTGTCGCGTGTTTCCGAGTAGGCTTTGGTCAAATGAACCATCACGATCCCCCTGACGTTGAGCATTTGTCCCAACTTCACCCGATCAC
>CAYQOJ010000173.1:4679-7040 GCA_964419105.1 uncultured Methylococcus sp. | reverse complement strand
AACTTCCCCAATAGTAATAACTGGAGAGAGCCAGGTACTCAAGAATCGCCACTTCGCGGTTCTGACTATAGACTCGTGTAGCCAGGTGATCGACCGGACAGAGAAAGTCCTTGATTCCAATGCGCTCTTGCATTTCCTTACCCCGATCGTTGGCAGCCTGAGCCTGCGGGAGAATGATGCAATTGCCGTGCTGATAGACCCGAATGCTGTCGAGTGGTCTTTCCATGTAGCCGATGACATTCTGCGTATAGGGCGACGGCTTGGAAATGCTCACATTGAGCGGGAAATCAAGATCTGCTAACTGCCCTACCTGAAAGAATCTGAACTCACGCTGCTGCTGCATGGCCACCAACTGATGGCGATCCTGACAGTGGAGAATTTCACCCAGATACCTTGAGTGCGGACGTCGGGCACCGACCGGATAAAGATCGTTCAAACTCCGAAAAATATCCGAGTACGACATCTCCTTCGGTTCACGAAGCAGAATGTCGGGCGACTGCATATCGATCCGAAGGACATGGGTAAGATGCTTCTCGCTGTCCAAAGTCACCAGATACTCGTAGGGGGACATCAGCGCCAATTCTGCAATGTACTCCACTGAGTTACCTGGCTCCACGCTGATCAGCATCGCTTCAATACCGCCGATCATTTCGGTCAGGCCGCTACTGTCCCGATCCTCAAGTAGCTTCTGCAAGTACTCTTCATAGAAGGCAGAGTTCTGTTTGTCCCCGTAGCGAGGCAGACGCGTGGAATAAGTCATGAGGGTAATCTCCAGGTCGATGGTTCCCACCTGAGATCCAGGGTTGAGGGAAACCTATGGTTACGGGGTTCGTCGGCAACCGTTCTTTTGCCTTGGACGTGGCCATGCTCCCAAAAACGAGCCCTGCGACGGGCCTCAGCTTCCTGAGCATTGACAGGAAATGTGTCGTAGTTTCTTCCGCCAGGATGACTGACGTGATAAGTACAGCCGCCAAGGGAGATTCCCTCCAGCTTGTCGTAGACATCAAAGACCAGAGGCGCTTGAACCCCGATGGTCGGATGCAAAGATGAAGGGGGTGACCACGCCTTGAATCGCACGCCGGCGACAAATTGCCCTGGGGTTCCAGTTGGGTGCAGAGGGATCTTGCGGCCGTTACAAAGGACTTCGTGACGATGTGACAACAGCCCATCGACTCGAATCTCGAGGCGCTCGACCGAGGAATCCACGTAGCGTGCCGTTCCACCACCCGAAACCTCTTCACCCAAAACATGCCAAGGTTCGATAGCCTGTCTCAGGCTCAGCTCAATTCCTTCTATAGCAACCGTTCCATGGCGCGGGAACCTGAACTCCATAAAGGGTTGTAACCAAGACTCATCGAAGGCATATCCGGAGAGTCGAAGTTCGTTGATGACATCCTTAAGGTCAGATTCAATATAGAAAGGCAACATGAATCGATCATGAAGTGCGGTGTCCCAGTAGACCAAAGGTCGACGTTCGGGGGTACGCCAGAATCGAGCAATCAGGCAACGCAACAAAAGTGCCTGTACCAGGCTCATTTGATAATGCGGGGGCATTTCAAATGCCCTCAACTCAAGAAGTCCCAGTCGACCTGTGGCACTGTCAGGTGAATAGAGCTTGTCGATACAAAACTCAGACCGATGGGTATTTCCGGTCATATCAATCAAGAGATTTCTCAACAGCCGATCGACAAGCCATGGCTTTGGTGTTTCCTTGCCAATCTCAGAATGCGCGGCAAGCTGCTGAAAGGCGATTTCCAGCTCGTAGAGATTATCGTCTCTGGCCTCATCGACCCGCGGGGCTTGGCTGGTTGGGCCAATAAACTGGCCTGAAAACAAATAAGAGAGCGAGGGATGCCGTTGCCAGTAGCGAATCAGGCTGACCAAGAGATCTGGTCGACGAAGGAATGGACTTTCCGGCGGCGTCGCTCCGCCCAGCGTAATGTGATTGCCACCCCCAGTCCCGGTGTGACGTCCATCCAGCATGAATTTTTCCGCGATGAGTCTTGTTTTTCTCGCATCGTCGTAGAGATCGCGCGTGCGACTAACCAATGTTCTCCAGTCGGCTGAAGGATGAATATTGACCTCGATGACCCCAGGATCAGGCGTTACCGAGAGCATCTTTAAGCGTGGATCTCGCGGTGGTGCATAGCCTTCAAGCCGAATGGCTTGCTTCATCTTTTCAGCGACGCGCTCAATGACTGCGATGAGCCTGACAAAATCCTCAAGCTGACTCAGAGGTGGCAAAAATACATGAAGAAGACCATCACGCACCTGAAGAACTAAGGCGGTGTGAACGACTTCACGAGGATCGATGATCTCCTCGGGGGGGGCTGGTTGCTCAGGGGTCTGAGAGGAGTTTTC
>CAYQOJ010000173.1:0-4669 GCA_964419105.1 uncultured Methylococcus sp. | reverse complement strand
ACGCATCACGTGGCTCAAACGGATCTCTCTCGAAATCAGGTTCAAGCTCTTCAGGCAACACCCAAGGCAGGCTAGCCAAGGGCAGACGGAGACCCATCGGAGAATCGCCCGGGATCAGATAGAGCCGTTCCTGCCTTAAAGGCCAACGACTCGAACGCCAGCGTTTTTTTTCTGAAATGGGCTTGAGCGGAAGAACATATCCAACGACCTCGGTCAGACCTTCACGAAGCGCTTTGGCGAGAACATTTCGAGAAGCCAGATCCTCGAGCGGATGATCATGAGGGTCAATATTCTTTGGATATCGGGATTCGGCATCGAGGGCATGCCATGGATCCTCATAGGCTGGAATCAGATAACCCGGATGAAGACCCAAGCCTTCCACCAACATCTGTGAAAAGCCAAGGACATCAACCTTTGATTGTTGCAAAGGCCTCGGACGCAAAAGAGCGAGATTGTCCCAAAGCGGGACCCCGTCCTCACGCCAAAAGATATTCAGCGCCCAACGCGGGAGAGGTTCACCCGGATACCATTTGCCCTGACCATAATGCAACAGACCACCCTTGGCAAAACGATCCCCCAGGCGTTCCATCAACTCATTCGCCTTTGACCATTTTTCATCGCCCAAGGCATCCGTATTCCACTCGGCCCCATCCATGTTGTCGGCTGATACAAAGGGAGGCTCCCCCCCTTGAGTCAAGCGGACGTCACCTGCGATGAGATCAGCTTCGACCTGGTCACCCAGCGCCATGATGTCGGACCAAACCGCATCGGTATAGGGAAGCGTGACCCGAGGATCCTCATGAATCCGGGTAATCCCCATGCTGAAATCAAGCTCAGCCTGGCAAATACTGGTGAGTCCGATCACCGGTGCGGCTGCCGTCGGTAGACTGGAAACGGCCAACGGAATATGGCCCTCCCCGGCTAATAGGCCAGAGGTTGCATCCATCCCAATCCAGCCAGCGCCAGGAACATAAGCCTCACACCACGCATGAAGATCCGTAAAGTCCTCCTCGGGGCCCTCAGGGCCTTCAAGCGGCGGAAGATCAGCGACTAACTGGATCAGGTAACCGGAAACAAAACGCGTGGCAATCCCAAGATGCCGTAACAATTGCGCCAGGAGCCAGGCACTGTCGCGACAAGAGCCCGAGCCCAATGAAAGGGTTTCCTCGGGAGCCTGAACACCGGGTTCTAAGCGAATCATGTAACGAATACGCTCTTGAACCTTTTGATTCAGCATGACCAAGAGATTGGTCGTTGTGATCTTTTCGGGAATTTGGGCCTTTATTTCATTCAGAAAGGCATGAAAATGATGACCGGCCTCATCACGCTCGAGATAGGGAGCCAGTTCCTTAAGGTTATCTGAGGGGTAATCAAAGGGGTAAAACTCTGCCCATTCCTCGACAAAGAAATCGAAGGGGTTGATCACTGTCATATCAGCGACCAGTTCGACCCCAATGTAAATTTCCCGGACCGGGTCAGGAAATGTGATCCGTGCTACAAAATTCCCAAAGGCATCTTGTTGCCAGTGAATGAAATGGTTTTTTGGATGAATTTCAAGGGCATACCCCGAAACCGGGGTGCGACTATGGAGTGCGGGTCGTAAGCGAATTTCGTGGGGGGATGCGACAACCGCACGGTCAAAGCGATAGTGCGTCTTGTGCTTAAGTTGAACCTTGATGCTCACAAATTCTCCGAGGCGGCGTTAGTAGCCAGAACCATCGAAAGGCTCCGATGGGGCTAACCAGTCAGGGTTTGGGAGGGAGGCAAACACCCCTCGTAGGCCTTCACTCCAACGACGGCTGATTTGTGAAAAATAGGGGTCATCCTGAGTAATGTGATATTCAAGATCAAGATGCAGCTTCCCGTCGCGATAACACGCCAGATCAATCGGGAGACCGACGGAAAGATTGCTTCGCATGGTGGAGTCAAAGGACACCAGAACCGACTTGATCGCATCTTCAAGGCTGGTATCTGCTCGGATGACACGATCCAGAATCGGTTTTCCATATTTGGTTTCACCAATCTGAAAGAACGGGGTTTCTTCACTGGCTTCAATAAAGTTGCCCTCGGCGTATACCAGGCACAACCTCATCCGCTCGCCACCAATCTGACCACCCACAATAAAGTTGGCACTTGAATCCACGTTGTTTTGTGCCAGATAGGCCCCATCATTCTGACGCACAGAGCGCAGGCACTCTCCGAGAATCTGGGCAACGTCGAACATCGATTCGACATTCCAGATATTTCGCTTCTCAGCTTGACGCGCCTGCTGTTCCAGGAGGTTCAGTGCATTTTGGGTAATGGAGAGATTCCCTGAGCTCAGGATCACGATGGTTCGATCTCCGGCTTTGACAAACGTCCGCATCTTCTTGAAGCAGGCAATTTGATCAACCCCGGCATTGGTTCTCGAGTCGGAGGCAAAAACCATTCCGGCGTCGAGTTTCATGGCAACACAATAAGTCATGGAATCTTGAGTTCAGGCAACTTTGGAAAGGGAGACATCAAAAAGATCATCCCGACGGGAGAGATAGGCATTACGTATCTCGCGACCTAGAACATCCATCGAGTCCAAAAAGTCGGTCAAATATTCATGAAGACCCCTAGCGAAGACATCTTCGATTCGACCGAAATGAAGATTGGCATGGATCTCACCCGCCAGTCGGCGGACCTCACGACCAGAGCCGCCGTTGATATGGGCCAATGAGGTCTCAATTTCATTAAAACAAGCATGCAATGAACGCGGCATGTCATCACGCAGAATGAAAAGCTCGGCAACCTTTAAAGGGGAAATCACATCGCGATAAATCTTTCGATAGGCCTCAAAGGCACTGACCGATCGAAGGAGAGACCCCCATTGGTAATAGTCCGCGGCACCGCCTACGTCATGCACGCTAGGAAGTAGGATGTGGTACTTCACATCAAGAATTCGGGCACTGTTATCAGCGCGTTCCAAGAACGTGCCTAGCCGAATGAAACTCAGAGAAATGTCCTTGATGATGGTGCCAAGCGTAACCCCACGAAAAAGGTGTGAACGCTCTTTCACCCATTCAAAGAAATCACTGTAGTTATTTTCATCAAAATCCTTGGCGAGTCGATTCACCTCAAGCCAAGTACTATTAATGACTTCCCACATTTCCGAGGTAATGGCACCCCTCACAGACCGCGCATTTTCACGGGCACATCGAAGGCAGCTATAGATACTTGAGGGATTGTCCGGATCGAGAGCCATGTAACGGGTGACATCACGGGCTCTTGCAAGGCCATGTTTTTCTTCATAGCCCAAAGCGCAGCCTGTAATGTTGAGTGGGGCATACCAGAGATAAGCCTCAGCACCCTCCAAGTCCAAAGGCACCAGAGAGGAGCGATGCGCGACATCCAGAATGCGGGCTGTGTTTTCAGCTCGCTCAATGTGGCGAGCCATCCAAAATAGATTTTCTGCAGTCCTTGATAACATGACTTAATCCTCTAATACCCAGGTATCCTTGGTGCCGCCACCTTGGGATGAATTGACGACGAGAGAGCCCTCGCGAAGAGCAACGCGTGTGAGCCCCCCTGGAACCAAACGGACTTCCTTACCAGAAAGCACGAAAGGTCTGAGATCGACGTGACGGGGGGCAACGCCCTGCTCGACCAAGGTCGGACATGTCGAGAGGGCTAGCGTAGGTTGTGCGATGAAATTGGCCGGGTCACTCAGGATCCGCTGGCGATAGGCCTCGATTTCAGCCGTGCTGCTGGTAGGGCCAACCAACATGCCATAACCACCGGACCCCTGAACTTCCTTAACGACCAATTCAGGGAGGTGCTCGAGTACATATTTGAGATCGTCCGCGATACCCAAACGATAAGTCGGAACATTGGAAAGAATGGGCTTTTCCCCCAGATAGAACTCGATCATCTCCGGAACGTGAAGGTATGTGGATTTGTCGTCCGCAACACCAGTTCCCACCCCATTAATCAGCGATACGTTGCCTGAGGTGTAGGCATCCAGAAGGCCCGGGACCCCAAGAACTGAGTCCGGTCGGAACACCAGGGGATCGAGAAAATCGTCATCAACGCGACGATAAATGACGTGAACGGGACGGGGCCCCTCTGTGGTGTGCATGTAGACGCGTCGGTTCTCGACGAAAAGATCCTGCCCCTCAACCAGCTCGACCCCCATCTGGCTTGCAAGGAAGGCATGCTCAAAGTACGCACTGTTATAGGCGCCAGGCGTCAGGACCGCGATGACCGGGTCTAGGACATTGGAGGGGGCAGACTCTCTCAAGGTGTCCAGAAGCATCAAGGGATAGTGCTCGACCGGCTCGACGATCTGTTGTGCAAATAAGTCGGGAAATAGACGCATCATGGTGCGGCGGTTTTCCAACATGTAAGACACTCCCGAGGGCGTCCTTAGGTTGTCTTCGAGAACATAAAATTCGTTTTCACTGACCCGAACGAGATCGATGCCCGCGATCTGCGCATAGACCTGGTTGGGGAGATCAACCCCCATCATTTCGGGGCGAAAAGCAGCATTACCGATAATCTGCTGCCTATCGACGATACCGGCCCGCATAATTTCCTGACCGTGATAGATGTCATGAAGGAAGGCATTCAAGGCCTTGACCCGTTGCACGATGCCTGCTTCCAGTCGGCGCCATTCGGCGCCCCCGAAAATGCGAGGGACAACGTC
>CAYQOJ010000172.1:0-7068 GCA_964419105.1 uncultured Methylococcus sp. | reverse complement strand
CCGCTTCAACTCGACACTCTCGTCCAACATCCCGAATTTAAAGGAATATCGTGGCTCTGGCAATCTTTGACCTCGACAACACTCTTCTAGCTGGTGACAGTGACTATCTTTGGGGACAATATCTCGTTGACCGGGGCATTGTGGACCGGACTCAATACGAAGAGGCCAACGCCCGCTTCTATGAGGACTACAAGGCCGGATCTCTCGATATTGATGCTTTTTTAAGGTTTGCATTAAAACCCCTGTCCGAACATTCAAGAGCCCAATTGGAGCAATGGCGCAGTGAATTTGTCGAGGCGATGATTCAGCCGATTCTATTGCCCGCCGCCCGTGAGGTGATCAATGCGCACAAGACACGAGGTGATACGCTGATGATCATTACAGCCACCAACGCCTTTGTGACCGCGCCCATTGCCGCCCTCTATGGGATTGAGCATCTGATTGCGACGCTTCCTGAAATCAGGAATGATCGCTACACCGGCAACTATCTCGGCACCGCCTGTTTTCAAGAGGGAAAGGTCACTCGACTGAATGCCTGGCTGAACGATACGGGGGCTTCACTGAAAGGCAGCTGGTTTTATAGTGATTCTCACAACGATCTTCCCTTGCTGAAAATGGTCGAATCAGCCGTTGCCGTTGATCCTGACGAGACGCTTAAGGCCCATGCTGCTCAGGAAAACTGGCCCCAAATCACCCTACGAAATACTCAAGACCTCGATTCACATCTCCTTCGCATCCAAACGCAAGGGTGAGTCCGTCCCGCGGCGAAATCTTTCAGTGTTACGATAGAGCATAGACTGGATTGCCCTATTTCCCACAGTCTCTCACCCCGAAGTGGCCCACCGGAGCAGTTATGAGCGAGACCCTTCAGAACGTATTCTCCCGAAAGAAAGTGGATCCCACGCAACAGACGCATAACGCATCCCTCTATGAAAAATTGGGCGGCGCTGAATCGGTGAGCACGGCGGTCGATGTCTTCTATCGAAAGGTGATGCGCGATGCCCGAATTAATTACTTTTTCTTCGGGGTCAACATCACCGAGCAAGCCGAAAAACAGAAAGCTTTTCTGACAATGGCCTTTGGTGGGCCTCATGCCTACACCGGGCGAGACATGCACCGGAGCCATGCCAAGCTCGTTGCGATGGGTATGAACGATCGTCATTTTGACATCGTTATGGACCATCTGAGGGGAACTCTGATTGAGCTTGGGGTCGAGTCTTCACTGGTCGAGGCCGTTCTCGCAATTGCTGAAAGCACGCGCGAAGATGTCATGGGACGCCGAGCGGCACCCCCTGAAACCCCCACTTCGACCCGTGTCCAAGATCGGGGTGCGGAGCATGCCGCTGAACTGCGCCGCCGAACAGGGGCACCACCTCCCGCACTGCGCCCCGAAGCAGGGACAGTGGGCGCCATTATGGCGACGCGTTACGACTCACTGAGCGCAGAAACGAGTGTCGAGGACGCTAAGGAGACTTTCATCCGCGGCAACCATCACAGTCTCCCAGTCCTTGATCCTGAGGGAAGGTTTTTAGGAATGGTCACCGCTACCGACATTCTGAAAAATCAGAAGTAATTTTGCGACAAGGCAACTAAAGGCGCTTTTCAATCAGGAATATCAAGACCTCACCTTCCTGCTCGCACGCGATCAGTTGATGACCGGCCTGTTCAAGGAAGACACCAAAATCCAGCCTTGCCGCAGGATCAGTGGCTAGAATTCGGATCCTTGATCCGGTTTCCAGACTGACCAAGGCCTTTTTCAACCGAAGCAATGGGAGGGGGCACATTAAACCCCTCGCGTCCACCTCTATGGGCTCAACCCTCATGCCTCACTGATCTCCAAACGATCGACACGCTGAAATCCTCGAGGTAACGGATTGCCTCTTCGAGCTCTTGCTCCTTCATAGAGCGCCAAATCAGAAGGGCTTAAGTTCAGGTGTCGCTTGCCGGCAAGAACCTTGAGACCTCGACCCGTCGGCAGACTGACGACCTGAATGACACGATCCGCACCACTTCCAAGGGCGTCCGATGCAATCTGAATCAGCTTATTTCCTTTGCCTTTATTTAGAACTGGCAAATCGGCCGCAGGAAATACAAGAAGACGCCCCTCGAGCGTGACAACTGCGATACGATCGGTGGTGAGATCCATGACCTTTGCCGGCAATAGAACCTGAGCGCCTTCAGGCAATGTCAGCAAGGCCTTCCCACTTCGGTTCTTGCTAAAAAGCTCCTTGAACTGGGTAATAAACCCGTACCCGTGAGAACTTGCGAGCAGCACATGCTCCTCATCCGCTCCAGCCGTCACCTGGACGAACATGGCTCCGGCAGGCGGATTAAGTCGACCCGTTAGGGGCTCACCCTGGGATCGCGCGGATGGGAGTTCGTGGGCAGGCAGGGAGTAACTGCGCCCTGTGCTATCAATGAAATAGGCCGCTTGATTGCTTCGCCCGGGAGCGGCCCCAAGAAATGAGTCTCCAGATCGATAAGCCAAGGTTTCAGGATCAATCTCATGTCCCTTGGCCGCTCTGACCCACCCCTTTTCCGAGAGAATGATCGTGACCGGTTCGCTTCCAATGACCGCGGTCACGTCCAGCGCTTGGGCCGCCTGACGGGATACGATGGGCGATTTTCTGGCGTCTCCGAAGCGCTCAGCATCTTCCTCGAGCTCCTTTCGAATCAGGGCACTTAATTTTCGAGGTGAGGCCAGAGTGTCCTCGAGTGTTTTACGCTCATTGGCAAGCTCTGCCTGCTCTCCGCGAATTTTGATTTCCTCAAGCTTGGCAAGATGACGGAGCTTGAGCTCAAGTATCGCTTCAGCCTGAATATCTGAAAGCCCAAAGCGCGCCATCAGTTCCGCCTTGGGGTCATCCTCATAACGGATGATTGCAATGACTTCATCAATATTGAGAAATGCGATCAAAAGCCCGTCAAGCACATGGAGCCTGGCCAGTACTTTTTCCAGACGGAATTGGAGCCGGCGTCGGACGGTTTCACGCCGATAGACGAGCCATTCTTCCAGAATGTCACGTAACCCCTTGACCTGTGGCTTCCCGGAAAGGCCTATCGTATTGAGATTCACCCGATAACTTTTCTCAAGATCCGTCGTCGCAAAAAGATGGGACATTAGCTGGTCAGCATCACAACGACGACCCTTCGGCATGATCACCAATCGGCAAGGGTTTTCATGATCCGATTCATCACGAAGATCCTCGACAAGCGGTAATTTCTTTGCCTGCATCTGTTGTGCGATCGTCTGAAGAATCGCATCTCCGGAGACCTGGTGGGGCAGCGCCGTGATAATGACATTGCCCTCCTCGACCTCCCAGCGCGCCCGAAGCCGGATCGATCCGTTGCCGGTGCGATACATCTTGAGAATTTCATCACGGGGCGTGATGATTTCAGCTTCTGTGGTGTAATCCGGGCCCC
The DNA here is from genome assembly GCA_964419105.1 of uncultured Methylococcus sp. GTDB lineage: Bacteria > Pseudomonadota > Gammaproteobacteria > Methylococcales > Methylococcaceae > UBA6136. Next base: position 3,645 of record CAYQOJ010000172.1, on the reverse strand, counting down.
GAATAATCTCCATCAGTTCTTCAAGCGGGGTATCAGGATCTTCTAGCAACTGTATGCAGGCCGCGACAACCTCTCTGAGGTTATGCGGCGGAATATCGGTGGACATACCCACCGCAATTCCCGTGGATCCATTCAGAAGAACATTAGGTAATCGGGCTGGGAGTAGGCGAGGCTCATCCTTAGTGCCGTCGTAGTTAGCGACCCACTCCACAGTCCCCTGCCCCAACTCCTGGAGCAAGGATTGCGCATAGGGAGTGAGGCGGGACTCGGTGTACCGCATGGCCGCAAAAGACTTAGGATCATCGGGAGAGCCCCAGTTGCCCTGCCCATCAATCAGCGGATAACGGTAAGAAAACGGCTGCGCCATCAAGACCATGGCTTCATAACAGGCCTGATCACCATGAGGGTGATACATACCCAATACATCACCCACGGTTCGCGCAGACTTCTTGTATTTGGACGTCGGCCCCAGACCCAGTTCCGACATAGCAAAGACGATCCTACGTTGGACCGGTTTCAAGCCGTCGGCAATATGCGGCAGTGCGCGATCAAGAATGACGTACATGGAATAATCCAGATACGCCTTTTCAGTGAATTCGCTGAGAGGAAGCTGTTCGTGCAGGATGGCGTTCAAGGCAGTGCGAGTCTCGTTAAAACCTGATATCCCATTCTATCGGCAAGGGCGATAATCTTCTAAGTTCTAATTGGCTTATCTTCGCGCACTATGGAAAAGTTCATTCTTGCAATTGATCAGGGAACCACCAGCACGCGATGTGTTCTATTCGATCATTCAGGGCATATCCGTCACCTCACACAGGCAGAACATACCCAATTCTTTCCAGCGCCCGGCTGGGTTGAACATGATGCGCTTGAGATTCTCAACAATACGCTGGCTCTGATCGAACGGCTCTTTAGGGAGACTTCGATCAACCGGACATTGATCAAAGCGATTGGGATAACAAACCAACGTGAAACCACTGTCGCCTGGGACAGAAATACGGGTGTCCCCATTCATCGTGCGATCGTTTGGCAGGACACGCGCACAGATGAGATCTGTCAGGCCCTGGCTAAAAACGGTCGCCAAGATCAATTTCGTAACCTCACCGGCCTCCCCATCACGCCCTATTTTTCAGCACCCAAAATCCGGTGGTTGCTCGACCATGTTCCGGGTGCTCGAGATCGCGCTGAAAAGGGCGAACTCCTTTTTGGAACCATCGATAGCTGGCTCATTTGGAATCTGACTGAGGGGACACACGTCACGGATCCTACAAATGCGTCTCGGACACTGCTCATGGATATCCGGCATCTCTGCTGGGATCCTTGGCTTCTGGAGGCATTTTCCATTCCGGCATCACTCCTCCCAGAAATTCGGTCCTCATCCGAAATTTATGGGCTAGGTCAGGGCATTATTGAAGGAATACCCCTTGCTGGAGATCTCGGTGATCAACAAGCCGCGCTGTTTGGTCAGACGTGCTTTGAACCGGGAGATGCCAAGAACACCTATGGGACGGGCTGTTTTCTTCTCATGAACACAGGCTATCAGATCCGTTCCTCAACCCATGGCCTTTTAACCACTGTTGCCTACCAACTTGGGGCCGATCCGCCGGTCTATGCGCTGGAAGGATCCGTGGCTGTCACAGGCGCATTGATCCAATGGTTACGCGACAATCTTGGAATGATCCAAAACGCTTCTGAAGTCGAATCACTGGCACAGACTGTTGATGATGCGGGAGGGATTTACATCGTACCCGCATTTTCAGGTCTGTTTGCCCCGTATTGGCGCGCTGATGCACGAGGTGTGATTGTTGGACTGACCCGATACGCCAACAAAGGTCACTTTGCACGAGCCGCTCTGGAAGCTACGGCATATCAGACCCGCGAAATTCTGGACGCCATGAAAACCGACATCGGTCACGGGCTGAATCGTCTTCAGGTCGATGGGGGGATGGTCGTCAATGACACGCTGATGCAGTTTCAGTCCGATCTTCTTGGCGTACCGGTGATTCGACCCAAAGTCACTGAGACAACCGCCCTAGGTGCCGCATACGCTGCAGGTTTGGCAGTCGGGTTCTGGCATGGTGTTGAAGAACTCCGTGCACTTTGGCAGGAAGAACGTCGATTTGTCCCTCGCATGAACGACTTAGAGCGAGAAACGATGCACGGAGGATGGCTCAAGGCCGTCGAACGGTCCTTTGACTGGGTGTAGACTAATTCTTGAGCAGAGCCTGCAACGTCGAATAAAACTCGGCTTGAGTGATCCCACTATCTCCCTCGTAAGGATGGTCATAAACGATGACCAATCCGAGGAGCGTACCAATAAATGAGAGAAGTAGCGCGAGCGACAATTGGGAGAATCCATTCTTGGGCGCAAGAAAATAGAAAAAAAGAACAAAGCTAGCCAGCAAGCAAAACGTCGCCCCAAAAAAGGCTCTGGGAATTTCCTTTCCCGTGTTCAACATTCGTTCATGTCTTGCCTTGATCATGGCATCCAAAGCCACCAAAAGGTTTTGCCGCTCAACCGTGTCGGAGGGATGCTTTCGAATGATGTCACGCAGACAAACCACAACGCCTTCGAAACTTACCTGCGTGTCATGATCGGGAGGTTTTGGCCAATCACTCGAGAGAATGGAACGCACATAACGGTCAAGGGCGTTTGTGATGGCCGTGCAGTCACTCGAAGACACCAAAAGACAGCTGGACTTGACTTTGTAGAGCGATTCGACCTCAGTCACAACCATTTTATGGGTCTGGTTGACGATGCCCATTGCCTGCATCAGGGTAAAAATCAGCAGCAAGGCCGTCAAAGACAACGCCGTGCCAATGATCGTGACCCCGTAATAGGGGTCTTCCTTGATTTTGAATCGCGAGAAACAGAGACAACACAACCCATAGAGCAAGAGCCCTGAAGCGACTAGCGAAAACATGGTGATCAGGATGATCGTAAAATCACTCTGACGGTAAATAATGTCTGTGACCGCGCTCACCTAATCGACCTTTTTACTTGTATTAATGCCTAGAAGCACACATCCTCAAATTCGAGATTCAGCGGATGAAACAGCCAGGAATCAGGCCAATGGGCTTTGGAGCGGGTGATGGGAATCGAACCCACGCTATCTGTCGGGTAAGGAGATGACCTCACGGTCATCCCCTCCCCTCAGAACCGTGCGTGCGCCTCTCAGCGCACACGGCTCAAGCAGCCAGAAAGCGTCCCCCTCTCGGGGAGCGCCAGCTACCAAGTCCCATCATTCCCGCGCGTGTATCTGACGGTGACAATTCGCGTGCAGGAGCACGAGATTTGTCAGTTCATTCGATCCACCAAGCCGCTTCGGTGAAATATGGTGGAGATGCCACCGCGATTCCATCGTAATCGGTTGTTCGCAGACCGGACAAAGCCCTTCTTGGGCTCGCCAGAGCCACCGCAGTTTACCTCGACTTTCCAACGATGACAGCATTTTCGAAGCCAGTCGCTTCGTGAAATACTCATCAAACGCTGGATCATACGGATTCGCCTCCGACTTCACCTTGGTATGGATGCATTTTTGCATCGTTCCAAGATTAATCAGCAGCTTGCCCTTGGTACCAAAGCGCCAGTCCCTTCCCTGGATCCTCTCAAAATAGCGCCGCTTAACCCATCGCCGTCCCTTA
>CAYQOJ010000171.1:673-7136 GCA_964419105.1 uncultured Methylococcus sp. | reverse complement strand
ACCTTCTGGTGACGTCGCTGCATGGAGCAATCGCGCTCACCTAGATGAACACAGTTTCCGTGCGCGTCAGCCAAAACTTGAAATTCGATATGGCGGGGATTCTCGAGAAATTTCTCCATGTAGACCATGTCGTTGCCAAAAGCGGCACCCGCCTCTCCTTTCGTCAATTCGATGGATGCAATCAGGTTCCCCTCGGCGTGAACAACACGCATGCCGGCAGCCTTGATGATGATCGGATAACCGATTTTGCGAGCCAACCTAAGGTTCTCATCAGGATCATCGCCCAAGGGGCCATCCGATCCCGGAAGGCAGGGAATCCCAGCCTTTTTCATTGCCTCGATTGCCGCAACCTTGTCGCCCATGACTCGGATCGTCTCGGGCTTTGGCCCAATAAAGGTGAATCCACTCTGAATCACGCGCTCAGCAAAGTCCGCGTTTTCAGACAGGAATCCATAGCCTGGGTGAATCGCTTCAGCATCAGTAACTTCCGCCGCAGCGATAATGGCGGGAACGTTAAGGTAGCTCTCCTTGGACGCTGCCGGACCGATGCAGACGGATTCGTCTGCCAGTCGGACATGCTTGAGATCGCGATCCGCTTCGGAGTGAACGGCGACTGCCTTGATCCCGAGTTCGCGGCAGGCACGAAGAATGCGCAGGGCAATTTCGCCACGGTTGGCTATTAGAATTTTTTCAAACATGTCTCGTTCCTGTTATCGAGATCTGAGGGGTCCATTCAGGGACCACAAACAGCAAAGCCCTACTCGATGATGAAAAGCGGCTGGTTGTATTCCACCGGCTGGGCATTTTCAACAAGGATCCGAGTGACTTTACCGGCCTTGTCTGCCTCGATCTGATTCAGGATCTTCATGGCTTCAATAATGCAAAGGGTATCCCCGACTTCGACGCGCTGTCCGAGATCGACGAACATCTTGGCGCCCGGCGTCGGGCAACGATAGAAGGTACCGACCATGGGGGAGCGAACAATGTGACCGGTCAACTGGTCCGCGTCGCCTTTCTTGGCTTCAGCTTCTTGAGCCACTGGGGTTGCAGCAGGGGCCTGCGCCAAGGGTGCAGGGGCATAATAAGCTTGGGGTTGCGGCGCAATGGTGCTGTGCCGGCTGATACGAACGGACTCCTCTCCTTCATGGATCTCGATTTCGGCGACATCGGACTCACCAATCATGTCGATCAATTTTTTTATTTTGCGAATATCCATTACTTAACGACCCTGGTCTGGTTTGATGACGGCAATCGCTGCATCGAAGGCCAACTCGTAACCGAGGGGCCCAAAGCCGAGGATCACTCCTCGCGCAATGTCTGAAAGATAGGAATGCTGGCGAAATGATTCTCGCGCGTGCACGTTTGAGAGGTGAACCTCGATAAAGGGCAACTTCGTGGCGAGAAATGCATCGCGGAGTGCGATGCTGGTATGGGTAAAGGCACCGGGATTGATGATCACGCAATCCACGCTTGAACGATAGGCCTCGTGAACATAACCGATTAGTTCATGTTCAGCGTTCGTCTGAAAAAATTGCAACTCGACGCCGGAGTCACCCGCTTTCTCTCGTAGCCGCCCCTCAATGTCCTCAAGCGTCTCGGAACCGTAGAGACCGGGCTCTCGCACGCCGAGTAGATTGAGGTTGGGTCCATTGAGGACAAGTATGGTGGCCATGAAGTTGAAGGAATGCTCCGAAATACCCCAAAACACGCCCATTTTGCCGAAAATCCGGCGCAATGTCCATGAAATCGCACAAAACCAGCCGCAGAAGAAAGGTTTCTAACTAACCCTTTTTTTCCAGTAGAGGCTTCACGATCTGAAGCAAGGGATCCACAGGAAAGAGCCCCACTTTGGCATAGCGCTTTATGCCATGACGATCAAAAATGACTGTAAAAGGAAGCGCCGATAGATCATTACCCAGACTGTCCGCCCAAGCCGGTACATCTTGACCTCCCACCCAGATGGGATAGGTCACGGGATAATCCTGAAGATAGGCTCGGACGGTCGAAGGGTCGTCAATCGCGATTCCGACAAACTGGAGCCCCTGCGACCCCAAGGCATCTTGGAGCCCCGAAAACTCCTTCATTTCCTCGCGACAAGGCTGACACCACGTCGCCCAGAAATTAACCACCACAACCTTTCCCTGCCAATCCGAAAGGTGGTGAGAATGGCCTTCGAGATCCACCAGTACAGGCTCGGGAAGTGCGGAAGGGGGCACCTCATGGATCGAGCGATAGGCAACCCCCCCCAAAACAGCCGACAACAGTCCCGCCATCACCCATGTGAATCGCATTATCGCCTCGCCACACTTTGAAGGACTTTAAGAAAATCCGGTGCCTCCATAAAACCGATCACCCGTCGCTCGCTAGCCTCTTGACCATTCGCTCCGAAGAAAATCACGCCAGGGGGACCCACCAGATTGAAACGCTTCAATAGCGCCTTATCCTGTTCCGTATTGCCAGTGACATCTGCACGGAGAAGGTCGAAACCATCAAGAACCTTTGAAACGGCTGGATCGCCAAAGGTATCTCGATCCATTTCCTTGCAGGCAATACACCAATCCGCGTAGAAATCGAGCAAAACGGGTCGTCCATGAAGGTGGGCATCCGCCAGGGCGACATCCAGCTCGCGAGAGGAGGCCACTTTTTTGAAACGCAGCGCGTTTGCGACCCCAGACGCTTGTGAACCGAATTGAGCCGCTTTCAGAGGGAACAGAGGATCCGTTTGGCCTTGAGCCAAGCCGACCAGGATCAGTACCCCGTATACCATGACACTCAATCCTAGCCCCTTCAAGAAGCGCTTCCACCCCGGCGCACCGGCGGAAATCAAGTCCAAAGCTCCAAGATAGACAGCAGCCACGATCAAGAATCCGCCCCAAAGCGCCATCACGAGAGAGCCCGGGAGAATCCGGGAAAGAAGCCATAGCGCCGTGGCCAGAAAACCCGCCCCAAAAACTGCCTTGACGCCATTCATCCAGGCGCCTGCCTTGGGCAGGAGCTTTCCGGCCGAGGCCCCGATCAATAGCAGGGGAAAACCCATCCCGATCCCCAGAACAAAGAGTGCAGCGCCACCAAGAACCGCGTCGCCGGTTTCGCCGATGTAAATCAGAGTGCCCGCCAGAGGTGCCGCGACACAAGGTCCAACAATCAGAGCAGAAAGGGACCCCATAATCGCCGCTCCACCGATTGTCCCACCATGAAGACCCTGGGAGATCCGCGTCACTCGCTGCTGGATCGCAAGCGGCATTTCAAAATTAAAAAGTCCAAACATCGCAAGCGCAAAAACGATGAAAAGACCACTGACGGTCGCGATGACCCAAGGCTCCTGAAAATAGGCCTGAAGATTATGTCCAAAAAGTCCCGCCACAACCCCAAAAACCATGTAGGTCACGGCTGATGAGACCACATAGCTCAGTGAAAGCAAAAACCCGCGACCCGAGGTCAGCTGCGCTCCCTGCCCTGCAATGATTCCAGAAAGTATTGGAATCATGGGAAATACACACGGCGTGAAGGAGAGGAGAATCCCCATGCCAAGAAAGCTCAGGAGAGTCCAACCGAGAGATTTCTCTTTCAGCTCCTGGAAGACCGAACATTGTTCTGATAGCCCTTCAGTCTCAATGAAACCCTCGGGCGCTTTGGCAGAGCATTCCCCCGCGATCGGCGCCTGTATCGCGGAGGGCCCTGCAAGTTCGCTGGATGCGGCTGGAATTCCGTGGGCATCCAGGCGGATGGATTGCGTCATCGGGGGATAACAGACCCCTCGGTCGGCGCAGCCTTGAAAGCTCGCCGTTAATTCCACAACCTGATCAGCACCCAAGTCACCTTCAAGGGGAACCGTGACCACGAGGTCATCGCGAAAAATCTCCACGGACCCAAATTCAGCATCCTCATGCGGTAATCCGTGGGGTAATTCAAATCGCCCCAAAGAGATCCCTTTATGCGATTCGAGAGAGAAAGCGAACTTTTCCCGATAGAGGTAATAACCCGGTGCAATTCGCCAAGTCAGCTCAACGGAAGATCGATTGAGAAGTTTTGCAGAAAACTTGAAGGCTTTCTCTGCAGGCAAGAGCTCGCGAGATGGCGCGAACTTATCCAGAAAATTCGAGAGGGAGGAATCGGTTGACGCAGCCTGAGCCAAACCGACTGACGTCATGAACATGAATAGAAGACCCAAGAGAGCGGAAGGCCTCCAAAGCCAAGCTTTAAATGCCCCTCGGGGAAGTACGCTGTTCATAGACCCACCTCAATTCCCATACTTTTGCGCATCCAGGCCAAATAATCGTTAGAGCCGCCCTGCACCGGTAGTACTAAAAACTCAGGCGTCTCGTAAGGAACCAACTCTCGGATGACAAACCCCAATTCTTTGAGCCTTGCTTCATGCGTCTTGATCAGGAGAAGATGCTCGCTCTCGCATTCCATTTCACCCTTCCACCGATAATGAGACTGCATGGCAGGAAGGACATTGACGCAGGCCGCAAGTTCCGCCTCCACGATACGTCGCGCCAAAGCAGTTGCCACCTCGAGATTAGGGGACGTACTTAGCACTAAACATTCCTGCATTTCCGTGTCCGCCTATATGAAAACATCGGATTTTAATGAATTTGCCATTTCAAAGAGTTACTGATGCCCACTTCTCTCAAGATTACGCTGATCGTCTTTCCTTTTGTGGAACTCGCCCTTTTAGCTCAAATTGCGGCAGCCACCGGCTTCTTTCCAACGCTTGGGCTTCTTTTAATTGCTGCATCCATCGGCGCAGCCATCATCCGGCTTCGGGGAGTTTCAGCCCTTCTTCACATGCAAATGAGCGCTCGCACAGGCCAGATTCCAGCCCGCGAAATGCTGAACGATGGGATTTCCGCCGTAGGTGGACTTCTGCTGATTATTCCCGGCCCATTGAGCGATATCCTGGGCCTATTGCTTCAATTCCCCGTGATACAGAACACTCTGGCTCAATACCTTATCAATAAAGGGCTTGCGTCAATGGGCACAGTAAGACAAACAGGCTCAGCGACAATCATTGAAGGCGACTTCACTCGATCTCCAGAACCGCGCTCTCACATTAAATCCGATAAGCCTTAACTCCCCCACCCAACCACACAGACGAGGCCAAAATGACCATCCAGGTAAACGACTTACTACCCAATGGGCAACTTATTGAGTGTGAAGAATTCGATCCGGCCAACGGATGTCCGATCAACCCCAAAACGATCGACCCTGCGTTGGAGGCCAAGGACAAACGGATTGTCATCTTTGGCGTACCAGGAGCCTTCACTCCGACTTGCTCTCTCAAGCATCTGCCGGGGTTTGTCTCCCACTTCAACCAACTCAAAGAGAAAGGAGTTGACGAGATCTGGTGCCTTTCAGTGAATGATCACTTCGTGATGGCGGCCTGGGGCCGCGAGCAGAACGCCATCGGAAAAGTCCGCATGATGGCGGATGGTTCAGCCGATTACACCAAGAAACTGGGGCTGGACCGAGACCTCACCCCGAACGGAATGGGCGTTCGTTGCCGTCGCTTTGCCATGATTGTCCAGGATGGCAAAGTCACCTACCTGGGCATCGAGGAATCAGGAAAATTCGAAGTTTCCTCGGCCGAGGCCATACTGGCCGAGGTGACTTGACGTTCTCCCTCTATTGATCGATCGCAACGATCCTGGGTACGTGCCTTCCGCCTTCGAAGGGCGTATCCAGGAATGTTTGGACGATGGTCTTTGCCATCTCCGGTGTCACAATGCGCTGACCAATGGCAATACAGTTCGCGTCGTTATGAGAGCGGGTCAAAAAGGCGGTCTGCTCGTCAAATGAATAACCGCACCGGCATCCCCTGACGCGATTCGCGACAATCGCCTCGCCATTACCACTTCCGCCAAGAACAATCCCTCGTTCGACGTCGCCTTTCGCGACGGCTTCAGCACAGGGGCGAATCCAAGTCGGGTAGTCGGTTCTTTCATCGCTGAAACAACCATAATCGATCACCTCATGCCCCAAAGTGACTAACCACTCCCTGAGCATTTCCTTGTAGTCAAATCCTGCGTGGTCCGATGCAATCCCGATTTTCATGATTTTCTCCATTCAACGTAGATAGGGCGCTCGCGCGAGCGCTATGATGAGCGCCCTTTCACAGGAGTTCAACGGATCCCAGAATCCATTTATTGAGGTGTGCATGCAAAAAGTTCGCTGGGGCATTCTAGGAGCCGCCCGCATCAATGAAAGGCTCCTTCCGGCCATCCTCGCAGTTTCTCAGGCTGAGCTCGTTGGAATCGGCAGTCGGCGCCCGGGGGCGGCACTTGAAACGCTGAAACGATTAGCGCCCGAAGCCTGCCATGTCAAAACTCACGACTCTCTTGAAGCCATTCTGGAATGTGAGGAGATCGATGCGGTCTACATTCCGCTGGCTAACGCAGAACATGCCGCTTGGATTCTCAAGGCAATCGCCGCTGGGAAGCATGTTCTCTGTGAAAAACCT